>WQYT01000013.1 GCA_009781115.1 Coriobacteriia bacterium | reverse complement strand
TTCATTAAGGCACCTTGTTTCTTTCTTTTCTACGATTTTTCGTTAGCACAAAAAATCATAGCTGAAACAGGGTGCCACCTGCACTTATAGCCTAAATCACCCCACACATCCTACCGAAGAGCCTTAATAATCTGGAGGGCAATCCGTTACCAGCGTCCTTTTCTGTTTTGCTTTACAAAGGCCATGATATTCAGAGAATGGTTTCATTGATAGAGATGACACCAGAGTATAAGAGCATATGCGATCGCCCCGACGATCCACAGCAATCAATCAGGTATGGACAAGATATTTTAGCTCGACGCGTGCAGACGCCCAGTGAGGTGATTAGGGTTGTGCGTGCTACCGGAATTAGCCTGTTGGTAATCATCGCGGTCTGTACAATCATGCTGGTATATGCTGAAGAAAATGGATCAAAACAGACTCTTGTTGATTTCCGTAAAAGGCAGAAGGATGAAGCGGAAAAGCAAATAACCACGCATAGCATTCCGTCAACGAATCAAGCGAAAAAACCGGAGAGCGTAAACACAAAGTTCTGTACGAAATGTGGGTACAAGAATAGTAACGATGCTCAGTTTTGCGCGAGCTGCGGTCAGCATCTTTCTTCAAATTAATTATTGGATGCGGCAGGAACGCTTACATGGAAACCAAATGCATCAAACCTAAGAAGCCACTCAAAAAAACTGTTTTGATTGTAGCTATGACTGTTATCGGGCTTGTGATTGTGTTGCTGAGTGGGTGTGGTAGGCGGGTTGCTGCTTCCAGTAAAGGGCGCGCTGAAGCCGACTCTGTAAAAACCACAACGGTAGCCGAAAAAAAGGATGCTGCGGCGCTTGTTGTGAAGGCAAAGAGTATGGGTTATTCGGTTAAGCAGGATCGGCAGATTATAGGTGTCCCTTCCCAGCCAGGCACAGCTTCTGGCGCCGGTCTTCTTTTTACTCTGGAAAGGGCCAGGAACAGCGCTTCGCCTATCACATTTGAGATGTATCCTAGAGGTAGTGGGGGGAAATACGGACATCCTTTTTACGTGGCTGATTCCTGGTGTGGGGCTGCTCCTGATAATCAGGTGGACGATTTTACTTTTCCAAGTAGCGTGAGTGATACTCCACGGTGGGACATCTCGCCGGTTCATTATGACTTCATACTCTCTACGCTGACGAAACTTGCCAATAGACCCGATAGTAATCCATTTTTGCCGATAGCCTTACCCGCCGGCGTTGTAACGGCTGCGAGGTCTGCGGGATGGCTGTGGCAGGTAAGGATGGCTGCCTATGCGCCGGGTGGTGGAGACGTTGTAGTGGGGCGCACTACAGTCATTGACTTCACACGCAATGATACAGAGCGGATCAGGCTTGATATTCCATCGGGCTTCAACCCTATCTGGCGTATTACTTATTATGGGCCGAAGGCCACACGTGAATACTATGTGCATAGCTATAATGACGCGACCAGTTCCTTTGATTTTACAGCGAACATCTGCTCACTTTCGCCGGAGATGACAACTGAACTTACTAAGGTGCTAAAAGGGGATATTGGCAGCCTTGATAAACATGGACCGCGTAAACCGGCCCGGATATCTGATTGGAGCAACAGCAACTGATGAGCAAATTTGATGACGTGTATGCGAGCAAAAACAGTGCAGTGGCAACGGGCGCTCGCACACAGAAGAACTTTCTCACACTGAGTGTTTCAATAGACATGAGGAAGCCGGTGGCAGCCTCGCCGCAACAGGTGACGCAAGCATTTGCTTGTGGTATTGGGGATACTGAGCGCCGCAAGGTAACGGTTCATGATGATGAAAACCTGGTCAAAGTGGATCGGTTGCGTATCAATGGAGTGGCGAGTGGCTCATGGATCATTATGGGGATTGGAGCTGTATTTGCGCTTGTCTTTGGTCTGATCTTTGTTGCAGTCCATTCTGTAGAGCCTTTTGCTTCAATTTTTGCCGTTCTGTTTTTAGGAGTAATGCAGTTAGTCGCAGGAGGCCTTTTTATTGGAGTGATATTTGCTGTGATCAGGGGCTATTGCACCGAGCAACTCTTAATAAAAAGTAAGCTTACCAGCGGTGGCGCAACAGAGGTTATTGCCACGGGCGTCACCTCTGTCTTTGCATGGAGGCGGATTCAGGCCACCATTAATAGCCTGAAGTCAACTTAGTTACGTAAGACAGGGGGACGGCTCCTCTTTACTACGGTAAAGAGGAGCCGTCCCCCTACTATGCCTTTTGTCACACGGCAAGATGGAAGTCTCTCATAATAACGCTTGACGTTATTACCGCAACACGTTACTATTGATACATGATAGCTTCCTTCGCTGATAAAGACACCGAGGCGCTTGCGCGCGGATACCGCGTGAAGCGCTTTCAGGCCTTTGAGTCAGTGGCCAGAAGGAAGCTGCGTCAACTTGAAGTCGCTTCTTGTCTGGCAGATCTGAAAGTTCCACCAGGTAACCGGCTGGAAGGACTTGAAGGTAAGCGTAAGGGGCAACACAGCATCCGTATCAATGATCAGTATCGGGTTTGTTTTACCTGGATCGGGACAGAAGCACACGGCGTTGAGATCATTGACTATCATGATTGAGGTGAAAACTATGGCCAAAAAGTTGAATCCGATAAGTCCGGGGGAACTCTTAAACGAGGAGTTCCTTCTTCCTCTGGGCATCACTAAGTACCGCCTTGCAAAAGAGATCGGCGTACCGGCACAGCGTATTGGAGAGATCGTTGCTGGCAAGCGCTCCATTACGGCAGATACTGATTTGCGTCTGGCTCGGTTCTTCGGACTTTCCGATGGCTACTGGCTGCGGGCACAAGCCGCTTACGACACTGAGGTCGCCCACGATAAGCTGGCCAGTGAGCTTGCCAGGATCACGCCCTGGCAGAAGATAGCTGCGGCATTGTGAAAAAGTACATATCTTCTGATTGGCATCTGCTTGATCAGATGGCGTTTGCGTGATGTTATCTGGTTGTGCTTGCGGCGACTTGACGCAATAGCGTAAGATAACTACTCGTATGTGATTAACGGTCGGGCGCCCGCTTGCGCCCGCTGATCCGGAGGTGAACCCTTGTCAGTAAAGATTCGTTTGGCGCGTCATGGCGCAAAGAAAGCTCCGTTTTACCGCGTGGTAGTGGCCGACGAGCGCAAGCCGCGCGACGGGCGCTTCATCGAGATCGTGGGGCGTTACAATCCGCGCCTGCAGCCTTCTGGTGTTGAGCTCAATCTTGAGAGCATCGACGCGTGGCTGGCCAAGGGCGCCCAGCCAACTGAAGCTGCCGCAAAGCTGATAGCTATCGCGCGCGGCGACAAGAAGCCGGTCGAGGCCGCCGCAAAGCCCACCAAGCGCCAGGTTGCCAAGCAGGAGGCTGAAGCCGCCGCCGCCGCAGAGGCCAAGGCTGCCGCAGCCAAAGAGGCTGAAGAGGCCGCAAAGGCCGCAGAGGAGGCCGCTGCTGCCGCTGCCGCCGATGCCGCTGCCACCGACGCTGACGTCGCAGCTGAAGAGGCGCCCGCCGATGCTGACGCCGAGGGCTAACCATGTCTGAATGTGCAGAGCGCATCGAAGCGCTGGTCACGTTTCTGGCTACCGCCCTGGTCGATAGTCCCGACCAGGTCACGCTGCTCTCCGACGAGCAGGACGATCGCCTCAACATCACGATCCAGGTGGCAGAAGAAGACACGGGCAAGATCATCGGGCGCAGCGGACGGACCATTAAGTCGATCAGAACACTGGCGCGCGCCGCCGCGGGGGACTCTCCGCTGCTCGTTGAAGTCGATGTCAGGGACTAAGACAGATTCACCGTTTTTACGCGTCGCCACAGTACTGCGAACTAAAGGCGTTAACGGGGAGCTCCTGGTTAAAACTGAACCAGGAGCTTTTCTGCTTCTGGGGGTTCATGAGACCTTCTATCTGGCGCCGCCTCTGCTGGACTACAAAGAGCTTCATCTGACGCAGATCGAGCCAGGCGCCCCGGGCGCGGCGGCGCTCCGTTTTGCTGAGATCACAGACCGCCAGCAAGCTCACGAGGCCTGCGGACGCGCCCTGCTTCTGCGCGCCGCGGAGCTCACGGACGCTGAGCGCGCGGCCCTGCAGGCCCGGACCCTCGCTGAGGACTTCCCCGAGCAGGGCTATGAGGTCTTCGCGGACACGGGCGAGGCGCTCGGCACGCTGAGCGACCGTATCGAGACGGGCGCCAACCTGGTCTGGGTCGTCTCTGCCCCGCAAGGCGGGGAGGTGCTCCTGCCGGTCATCGATGACCTGCAGATCCAGCGCGACGACCAGTGCCGTCGCATCACCGTGCGCCTGCTCGAAGGCCTCTTGGAGGCAAACCGCTGATGCGTATCGACATCCTCACCCTGTTTCCGGATATGTTTGCCCCCGTGCTTGATACCAGCATTCTCGGGCGCGCCCAGGCTTCAGGCGCCCTGGAGGTGCAGCTCTTCGACCTGCGCGACTGGACGCATGACTTTCACCGCACGGTCGATGATGACCCCTACGGCGGCGGCCCCGGCATGGTCATGCTGGTCGAGCCACTCGCCAGCGCCATCGAAGACATTAAAACCCGCGACCCGCGCCCGGCGCATGTGATCTTTTTCACCCCGACCGGCACGCCGCTTAAGCAGGCGCGCGCCCGCGAGCTGTCAGAGGGCTCCGGGCGCCTGCTGCTGGTCTGCGGACACTATGAGGGCATCGACGAGCGCGCCTATGCCTGGGCTGATGAGGAGATCTCGATCGGCGATTACGTGCTGACGGGAGGAGAGCTGCCGGCGCTCGTGCTGATCGATGCGGTCACGCGCCTTTTGCCCGGCGTGCTGGGGCATGCCCAGAGCGCAGACGATGAGTCGTTTGTGGAGGGATTGTTAGAGTATCCCCAGTACACGCGCCCCTCAGAATTTCGCGGTATGATGGTTCCTGAGGTTTTGCTCAGTGGGCATCACGCAAACATTGCGGCGTGGCGCAGGGAGCAAGCTTTTAAACGCACTTTTCTGCGACGCCCCGATCTGCTCGATGAAGGAGGACAGAGTTGACACCTGCCAACCCCTATGGTGGCCCGCGCTCCGTAGCGCTGAAACAACCAAGCTTTGCGCGCACGATACTTACCTATGCGGTCTGTATTCTGATCGCGGTTATTCTGGCTGCCACTGTGCGCTATTTTCTTATAGAGCCTTACCGGATCCCGACCGGATCAATGCTTCCGACCATTCAGCTTGATGATATGGTGCTTGCAAACAAGCTGGTCTACAAGGTGGGCGGAAAACCCAAGTACAAAGACGTGGTGGTATTCAAGGATCCTACCGGGCAGTATTCTCAGCTGATCAAGCGGGTCATTGCGGTAGGGGGCGACACGGTCGATCTGCGCGACGGCTACGTGTACGTCAACGACCAGAAACTCGACGAACCTTATACGCATGGCAAGCTGAGCGAGCCCTTAAGCTCCAGCATCCAGTTTCCCCTCAGAGTGCCCGACGGAGACATCTGGGTCATGGGTGATAACCGGACCAACAGCGCGGACTCCCGCCTCTTTGGCCCCATTTCTGTAAGCACGGTGTATGGGCGGGCATGGTGGACGTACTGGCCCCTGAAGCACTTCGGCGCCCTCAAATAAGCCGTTCGGCGAATAGCTCAGCGCTGCCGCCGCGCCGGGTATCTGCGTAAAAAAAGGGAGTAGAGGTATATGCGTTCGGGCAAAACAGGCTCAGCAGATATCCGGGGCACGGGCACGGGCAAGTACCCGGTGATTTTCTGGGCGGCCTCCGTGTTGGTGGTCGCGCTGATCATGATCGTGCCGACCCGCTATTTTTACTTTCTGCACGGCATACCCCGGCTGCAGTTTGCGTGTCCGTTTCTGGTCATTGTTGCCGTTGCCGCCTGGATCTGGTGCGCGCTTAGCGGGAGGATTTCTCGTAGCTGGCTTGCGGTGGGCAAGCGGTGCTGGCCGGTCATAGCGCTTACCGCCTTTGACCTGGCGTTTCTGGCGTTTGCTTACGTTACGCGCACTATCAATCCGCTTGTGGCCTATCTGCCCCCCGCCTGGTGGTGGGGCAACGCGTTTTTTCTTGCGGCGACGCCGGTTGCCGCCTTCTTCTTAGGGCTCGCCAATCGTCGGGCGGGGAACAGGCGTCTGGGCATTGCGCTTCTTGTTGTCCTGGCGATCTCTTTTGTTGTTGCGGCGGCAGAGTATCTTCATCTGAGCGGCTACCATAATCCCATAGGGTATTGGTTGCTTCGGGTTAATGCCGCGACAAATCCCCTGTACGCGGTGTGGAAGTGGACCCCGATTGAGCCGATACGCGCACAGGGCCTCAATTCAAACCCTAACTGCTTTGCGTTTACCGCAGCGATCGGGGCCTGCTGGGCGCTTGCGGCGCGGGGCCTGAAGGGCCTGCGCGTGGCGGTCTTTCTGCTCAGCCTGGCAAGCGTTCTTCTTGCCGGGTCGCGCAGTGTGATCCTGGCGCTGGCCTGTGTTGCGGTCGCCTCTGTGGTTGTCCAGTTGCGCGCCCGGGGGCTGCGGGGCTGGTTCAAAGCGCAGGGTAAAGTGCTTGCGGCCGTGTTGGCTGGCTGCCTCGCGTTCATTCTTGCCTTCAGCCTGATCGGAGGCGGAACGTTTCAGAGTGTTTCGCGGTCGCTTAAGACTGTGACGACGCTTGCCGCAGACACGGGCTCAGACACCGTTGATGCGCAGGACCTCTCCAGCATCTCATCGGGGCGGTCGAGCCGCTGGGGGGCCGCATTGTCTTCTATCGCTCACCACCCCTTTGGCACCGGGCAGCCCTATCTGCTGACGGCGCGCCAGACTCATCCGCACAACGACTTCTTGAACCGCTGGGTGACGGGCGGGCCGCTTGCGGTGTTTGTGTATGGCGCGCTGCTGTTCTGGTTTCTGTTCTGTCTGCTGACCCCGGACGCCCCCCGATTTGGTGTCTATATCGGCATCTTCATGCTGATCGTGGGGCTTTTTGACTGCCTGTTTGCGCGCTATCCGTTTGTGGCGCCGGTGCTGTTTATCGCAGGAGTGCTGGCCTCGCGGGAGTGGACGAGCGGCAAGCTCGCGTTTACCCGCTGGGGCCGCCGCTCTGCTCCCCGACCCCAGAAGTTGACGGCGCTCTGAGCTGCGGGTTACTATAAAAAAGTAAGATTGTTCACGGAGCAGTAGCTTCCGTCCTGATATATTGTGGCGTATGTGCGCCGGTCAAATCGAGGTCTCTGTCTGGGACAGTCTTTGTGCTATGCGAAACCGCAAAGCTCCGTCAAGATTATCACGTCGCTGAAGCGACACCCGGAAGGAGGGAAGCCATGACTCTTGCTGTTGAAGTAATTATTGCTGCTGTCATTGGTCTTGCCCTCGGCTTTATCATCGATCACTACCTGATCAGTACGAAAGCGCGCAAGGCCGCAGCGGAGGCAGAAAACCTTGTGGCCCACGCAGAAAAAGAAGCCGAGAGTTTAAAAAAGGAAGCGCTGCTTGAAGCCAAAGACGAGATATTCAAGCAGAAATCTGAGGCCGACGCCGAGGAAAAGACCCGCCGCAAAGAGATCGCTGCGCTGGAAAATCGTCTGGTTCAGCGCGAGGAGACCATCGACCGGCGCATGGAAAGCGTGGATAAGCGCGAGCACCAGCTCAGCTCACAGGCAGGCCAGCTGGCTCACCGTGAAGAAGAGCTGAACGCAGCCTTTGCTGAGGTGACCGCCCGCCTTGAGCGCGTTGCCTCCATGACGGCTGATGAGGCCAAAATTGAGCTGCTGAAATCGCTGGAAGAAGAGGTCCAGCGCGAGTCAGTCGCGCTCATCCGTGACACGGAGACCCAGGCAAAAGATGAGGCTGACCGTCGCGCGCGTCGTATTGTTGGTATTGCGATCCAGCGGGTTGCCGCCGATCATACGGCAGAGGCCACCGTCAGCGTCGTCCATATTCCCACTGATGAAATGAAGGGCCGCCTGATCGGTCGCGAGGGCCGAAACATCCGCGCCTTCGAGCAGATTACCGGTATCAACCTGATTATCGACGACACGCCGGAGACCGTGGTGCTGTCAAGCTTTGACCCGGTGCGCCGCGAGGTTGGTCGCATTGCGCTGGAGTCGCTCATCGCTGACGGACGTATCCATCCGGCGCGCATCGAAGAAGTGTTTGGCAAGGCCGAGAAGCTTGTTAACGAGCAGATACAGCGCGATGGCGAGCAGGCCACCTTTGACGCCGGCGTCCACAGCCTGCATCCGGAGCTGGTCAAGACCTTGGGGCGCCTGCGCTTCCGCACGAGCTACGGGCAAAACGTCCTCAACCACTCGCTGGAGGTAAGCTGGCTTGCCGGTGTTATGGCAGAAGAGCTGGGCGCCGATGTCGCGCTTGCCAAGCGCGCCGGCCTGCTCCATGACCTGGGCAAGGCCATCGACCACGAGGTCGAGGGTCCGCATGCGCTCATCGGGGCCGAGCTGGCCAAGCGCATGGGAGAAAACCCCGAGGTCGTCCACATCATCGAGGCGCACCACAACGACGTTGAGCCCCAGACGGTCGAGGCCGTGCTGGTCCAGGCCGCAGACGCGATCAGCGCGTCGCGTCCGGGTGCGCGTCGCGAGACTCTTGAAAGCTATGTCAAGCGCCTGGAGAAGCTTGAAGCGGTCGCGAACTCGCACGGCGGGGTCGAAAAGACCTATGCTATGCAGGCGGGACGCGAGGTCCGCATCATGGTCCAGCCTGATGAGGTCAGCGACAGCGACGCCGTTATCCTGGCGCGCGATGTCGCAAAAGAGATCGAAGAGCAGTTGGAGTATCCTGGCCAGATCAAAGTCATGGTCGTGCGTGAAAGCCGTGCCGTCGACTACGCGAAATAGCGCCGTCGGACAGGATTACCAGTCCGATGGCAGATAATGACCATCCCGCAAAGCCCTTGCTTGATTTTGTCTCTTCTGTTTCAGGCGATACGTTCCTGAAAGTCGAAGAAGACCTTGGCGAGGGCTTTGTGCGTCTTAATGTCAGCGAGGCCGAGCGTCGCCAGGCCAAGCACGACATTCAAAGCACTGAAGATATCCTGATAGAGCTGCTGCGCAACGCGCGCGACGCGGGCGCCACGCACCTCTATGTGGCAAGCTCGCTTGAGGATGGTTCGCGCCGCCTGACCGTCATCGACGACGGACAGGGGGTGCCCTCTGCGCTGCAGCAGCAGATCTTTGAGCCACGCGTAACGAGCAAGCTGGCCACGATGGTCGTTGACGACTGGGGCGTGCATGGGCGCGGGATGGCGTTGTATTCGATCTCTCAGAACTCCGAGCTGTGCCGCCTGATCGCGAGCGGCCCGGATCAGGGCGCCGCCCTGGAGGTCTGTGCGGACACGCGCAAGCTGCGCGAGCGCGCCGACCAGAGCACCTGGCCGCAGGTGCGTGCGCGCGACGGCGGTTTTTCTGTCGAGAGCGGACCGCGCAATCTGCTGCGCACGGCCCTGGAGTTTGCCTGCCAGCATCCGCAGCTTGAAGTCAGCTTTGGCTCTCCGGCAGAGATCGCGGCGACCTTGCGCACTGCCGGGCTTGCGCGCGTGGGTGCGCCGGGGCCGGACGCGGCGGACGCGGCTGCTGCGGACGTGGCCGTGGCGGGTGCGGCGGGCGACGTGCGGCTGATGCCCGTGTGGCTCTGGCCGGCACAGGCTGTCGATGGCGCCGAGCTGTTTGAAGCGGCACGGGCTCTGGGCCTGGCTATCTCTGAGCGCAACGCCTACCGGGTGCTGCGCGGAGAAGTCGCGCCGGTGGCGTCGCTCGCGCAGCAAATGCGCCGCAGGACCCAGGCAGACGCGAAGGATGCCTCCGTTGACATTTACCGCGATGCGCGCGGGCTCAAGGTCGATCCAGCTGATTTGCGCGATTTTCAGGTCCAGGTTGAGCATGCCTTCGATGAGCTGGCGGACAAGTACTATCTGACGCTTTCTGACGACGTGAAGGTCCAGGTGACAAAGCGGGCGATCTCGATCCGGCTGCCGTTTATGAAAGAGGAGTGACGGGCAGATGCTGGGACGTAGCTATCACATCAAGACTTTTGGCTGCCAGATGAACAAGTATGACAGCGAGCGCATTGCGGGGCTCCTTGAAGACGCGGGCCTGCGGGCAGTTGATGCGCCCGATGACGCCGACGTCATCGTGTTTCTGACCTGCTGCGTGCGTGAGGGCGCAGACGAGCGTCTCTACGGGCAGGTCGCCAGCCTCAAGCGGCTGAAAACAGCCGGCAAGACACCGCTGATCGCCGTGGGCGGTTGCATTGGCCAGCGCGACGGCGAGGACCTGCAGAAACGAATCCCTCACATAGACGTGGTCTTTGGCACGCACAACCTCAACGAACTGGTGTCGCTGTTGCAGCGGGCTGCAGCCAGCAAGACCCCGCAGGTCTCGCGCTGGGAGGACAGCTCGGCGGCAGACTTCGAGCGCCTGGCGCCCGAGCTTCGCGAGCACCCCTTCCATGCCTGGCTGCCCATCTCGGTAGGCTGCAACAACTTCTGCAGCTACTGCATTGTGCCCTACGTACGGGGCCGCGAGGTCTCACGCCCGCTTGATGAGATTGTTGAGGCCGCCCGTGAGCTGGTGGCAGACGGCGTGCGCGAGATTACCTTGCTGGGCCAAAACGTCAACTCCTACGGGCGTGACCGTTACGGAGAGCCGCGCTTTGCAGAAGCTCTGGAGGCGGTTGCGGCCTGTGGCGTCAGCCGTCTGGGCTTTGCCACGAGCCACCCCAAGGACCTCTCTGACGCCACAATTGCCGTGATGGCCGCCACGCCCGCGGTGCTGCGCTACCTGCACCTGCCAGTCCAGCATGGTAACGATGAGGTGCTTGCCGCCATGCGCCGCGTCTATACGCGCGCGCAGTATCTGGAGCGCGTGGGCGCCCTGCGCGCGGCCATCCCGGACATCACGCTCTCGACCGATATCATCGTGGGCTTTCCCGGAGAGACAGAAGCGCAGTTCGAAGACACGCTTGATTTGGTGCGCCAGGTAGGATTTGACCAGGCCTTCACCTTCATCTATTCGCCGCGCGAGGGGACCCGGGCAGCCGCCCTGCCAGACCAGATCCCCCATGAGCTGGCGCTGGAGCGCTTTGAGCGCCTGGCCGCGCTGGTGCAGACAAGCGCCACGGAGCGCAACGCCGCGCTGCAAGGCAGCACGCAGTCGGTGCTGTTTGAGGGCCCCTCAAAGCGCGACCCCGCTCTGATGACTGGGCGCACACGCGGCTACAAGCTCGTGCATGTTCCCGTACCGGCCGGTGCCGACCAGTCCGCCCTGCGCGGCAAAGAGCTACTGGTCCGCATCACGGGCACGCAGGCCTTCTACCTGCAAGGCACCCTGGAGTAACCCGTGCCCGCCCCGCCCCGCGACACTCCTGACCCCCCTTTGTCAGAGCAAGAGGCGCAGCACTGTGGCAATCCTGCTCCCCCCTTGTCATTGCGAGGAGCGCAGCGACGCGGCAATCCAGTAGCCCCGCCCCGCCTCTATGCGGTCGTTGGTCCTACCGGGACCGGCAAGAGCGAGCTGGCACAGCAACTGGCCGAGCGCACGTGCGGCGTGGTGCTCTCCGCTGATGCCCTGCAGGTCTACCGGGAGCTGAATATCGGCACGGCGAAGATCCCCGAGAGCGCGCGCCGGGTCCCACACTACGGCCTTGATCTGGTCAGCGTGCGTCAACCCTATTCCGCCGCACTCTACCAGGCTTATGCCCGTGGCATCATCGATGAACATCTTGCTCGGGGCCAGTCCGTGGTCGTCTGTGGTGGGACCGGACTCTATGTACGCGCCGCTCTGGATAAGTTCGATTTCCCGGCAGGGGAGCAAGAAGACAACCCACTGCGCGCGCACTATGAGGCGTTGGCGGCCACCCAGAGCGCAGAAGCGCTCCATGACTTGCTGCAGCAGCGTGACCCCGCTTCAGCGGCGCTGATACATCCCAACAACGTGCGCCGGGTGGTTCGGGCGCTGGAGCTGTGCGACCAGGGGGAGTCCTACGCCCAAAGCACGGAGGGTTTCAAGAGCTTTCAGCCTTACTACGCTGATGTGTGCTGGCTGGGCCTGAGCAAAGATCGCGCAGAGCTTTATCGCGACCTGGATGCGCGCGTTGACGCTATGCTGGAAGCGGGCTTGGCCGCAGAAGTCCGCGCCCTGCAGACGCAAGGCCTGGCAGAAAGCCTGACCGCTCGCCAGGCCATCGGCTACAAGGAGCTTTTGACCTGGCTGGACGGCGCCAGCTCCTACGACGACGCCGTAGCCGCCATCAAACAAAACACCCGCCGCTACGCCAAACGCCAACTCACGTTCTTCAAAGCCGACCCCCGCCTCCACTGGCTCAACGCCGATACCGACACCTCTCCACTACTAATGGCAATGCCCTACCTCAATGCATGACACTTAATTTTGAGCCATTTATTCTTCGTAGGGTCTAATACCCCGCAGCTTTGCTGCGTTGATTGTCATTCTGCGTACTGCGACTGCGCGCAGCACAGGCTCCGTCGCAGAATCCAGGTCTGCCTGAGTTGGTACCCCACAGTCTCTGCTGCGGGGTAGTTTATTACTATAGCTATCAGTAATATTTCAGCGTTTGCTGACGCTGCGGTAACGGCAACGCCAGGCAAGGCAGCGTAGGCTATACTGGAAAAATGCTTACTGTATCTGATTATAGAGGCCGCGCGTTTGCGAAGATGCAGGGCTTGGGTAACGACTTTATCGTGATGAACGGTTGTGGCGAGGCGCGCGAGTGGACATCGGAAGAGGCGCGTCGGCTCTGTGACCGACACTTTGGTATTGGGGCAGACGGGCTGATTGTGCTGCACGAGGCAGCCGATTCTGCCGCGGACTTTTCCTGGCAGTTTTTCAACTCGGACGGTTCGGTTGCTGAGATGTGCGGCAACGGCATCCGTTGCGTCGCCGCGTTTCTGGTCGGCAACGGGCTGATTGCCCCCGATCAGGACCGCGTGGCTATCCAGACGGGCGCAGGTATCGTCAGCATTCGCGTTCTGCGCGATGAGAGCGGATCGTTTGAGGCCGCCGAAGTTGATATGGGTCGCGCGGTCATCACCAGCGAGTCACTTACCGTGGCAGGTACGGAGCTCTTCTGTGTCTCGATGGGCAACCCGCATGCGATCACGTTTGTTGCCGACGTCGAGGCCGCCCCCGTGACCACGCTTGGGCCCGTTATCGAGTGCGACGCAGCTTTTCCTGACAAGACCAACGTCGAGTTTGCCCAGGTGACAGATCGCGCGACGCTGCGGCTGCGCGTCTGGGAGCGCGGCGCAGGCGAGACACTTGCCTGTGGCACGGGCGCCTGTGCGACGGCGGTTGCGGCGTATCGCAAGGGGCTCTGCGACGCGCGGGTCACGGTGCGGTTGCCGGGAGGGCCACTCCAGATCATAATTGATCCCGACACGCTCAACGTTATGATGACTGGACCGGCGCAAACCGTGTTCATTGGTAGTATCCTGTTATAAAAGCGCGATGAGAAAGGAATATCATGTCACACTTCGCCGCCCAACGTCTTGAGAATCTTCCGCCCTATCTGTTTGCGGAGATCGACCGCAAGAAAGCCGAACTGGAAGCAGAGGGCCACGACGTGATCTCTCTGGGGATCGGCGACCCTGACAAGCCGACGCCGAACCACATTGTTGACGCGATGGCTGCGGCTATTCGCAACCCAAAGAATCATCACTATCCTTCGTATGCCGGATCGCCCGCCTACCGCAAGGCTTGCGCGCAGTTCATGAAGACTCGCTTTGGCGTTGAAGTTGACCCTGCGACCCAGGTGCTGGCTATGATCGGCTCGAAAGAGGGCATCGCTCACTTGTTCCCGGCCTTTGTCGATCCGGGCGCCTACACGCTGATCCCGGGCGTTGGCTATCCGGTCTATTCTGGCGGCGCTATTTTAAATGACTCGCTTTCTCACTGGATGCCTATGACTGAGGAGAACGGTTTTCTGGCTGATTTTGAGTCTACGCCGGATGACATTGTGGCCAAGGCGCAGATGATGATCATCAGCTATCCCAACAACCCGACGGGCGTGGCGGCGGACCCCGAGTACTTTGATCGCGCGATTGCCTATGCCAAGGCCCATAACCTGCTGCTGATCCACGACAACGCCTACTGCGACGTTGCCTATGATGGCTTTAAGCCCACAAGCATTCTTGAGCGCCCGGGCGCCATGGACTGTTGCCTGGAGTTCTTCAGCACGTCGAAGTCCTACAACATGACGGGCTGGCGTTGCGCGTTTGTGGCGGGCAATACCGAGGCGATCAAGACCTTTGGCGTTGTAAAGTCCAACATCGACTCCGGCATATTTACGGCCGTCCAGGATGCGGCGATCGAGGCCTTTACTGGCCCGCAGGACGAGATCGCGAACATGGTCGCGCTCTATCAGCATCGTCGTGACCTGGTCATGGCGACCCTTGATAAGATGGGCATCCGCTACGCCTACACCAAGGGCACGATCTTTATGTGGGCGCGCGTGCCGGAGGGCTATACGTCTGCCGAGTATGCGGAGAAAGTGCTGATGGAGGCACACGTCATCGTTGCCGCTGGCACGGCCTATGGTCCTGATGGCGAGGGATGGTTCCGCATGTCGCTTGCCTGCGAGGACGATCGGCTGGTAGAGGCTCTTGACCGCATGAGCAAGCTCTGATCTTCGTTTGGGCGGCGTCTAAGTGGCAAATCGGTTAAAGGTGGGCCTGTACCCTTTTGTCCGGGTAAGTTATGGTGAAAGGCCGATTAACTCTGGGAACCTATGAAGTAAAAAGTGAGCAGTTGCGCGCGGTGCTGGTTGGCGTTGATACGGGAGCTGCAGGGCTGTGGTCTTCTGAGGACTCGCTTGATGAGCTGGAGCGCTTGGCAGAAACTGCTGATCTTGAGGTGGCAGGTCGGCTCAGCCAGAAGCTGGCTGCCCCGCAAAACGTCACCTATCTGGGCAGCGGCAAAGTTGGGGAGCTCAAGGAGCTGTGCCGGGCACAGGGCGCCGACGTGGTCGTCTTTGATGATGAGCTCAGCCCGCGTCAGGAATCTGCGTTAACGCGTGAGTTCGCCGATGCGGTCATGATCGTTGATCGGACCGCGCTTATCTTAAGCATCTTTGCCGATCATGCGACCTCGCGTGAAGGCAAGCTTCAGGTTGAGCTGGCGCAACTGGAATACGAGCTGCCGCGCCTGCGGGGCAAGTGGTCGCACCTGACCAAGGAAAAACTTCGCGGCGGTACCGGCTCCGGTACGCGCTTTGGGGCCGGCGAGTCGCAACTGGAAAGCGACCGGCGCATAATACGCAAGCGCATCACCTTACTCAAGGGCAAGATCGCGGCGGTCGAGCGTGAGCGCCTGACCCAGCGTGGGCGGCGCCAGGCCTCACGCATTTTTCGCACCGTGTTGGTTGGCTACACCAACGCGGGAAAGTCCACCTTGCTTAACCGCCTGAGCGCAGCTGAAGTCCTGGTCTATGACAAGCTGTTTGCCACGCTTGACGCGACCACGCGCCGCATTGGATTTGAGGATGGGCATCAGGCTACGTTGACCGACACGGTCGGTTTCATCAACAAGTTGCCGCATACGCTGGTCGCCTCATTTAAGTCGACGCTTGACGAGGTGCGCGAGGCAGACCTCCTGCTTCATGTGGTCGATGCGGCCTCCCCGGTGGCGTCGGCGCAGATCGCCTCGGTGCAGGAGGTGCTTCTGGAACTGGGCGCAGAGAAAAAACCTCAGCTGCTCGTATTTAACAAGAGCGACGAACTTGATACGGGAGAGCGCGAGGCGCTCCTGTCGCGCTGGCCGGGCAGTGTTGCGGCCTCAGCCCTTAAAGGAGACGGCATAGATGAGCTACGCCGTCGCCTCTCCGTATTAAGCACTTAAACGTGCTGGACGCCCGCTGGCGTCGTACTGGATGCTGCGACTACGCGCAGCATGACAGGGGTGATCTTGTTTTCCGCACTCCGCTTACTGTTGTCATGTGCACAAGGATCGTGTTCTGCGTTCCAGTCTCTGTCATCGCGGGCGCCAGTTGTAGGATCCAGGCAGCACACAAAGTGAGCGGAAGCTAAAAGCACTGTACCCTTGTTTAGCGAAATATCCTCAGGACGCCGATTACTTCGCCGGCGATCTCGACCTCGCGGGAGAAAATCGGATCGAAGCTTTCGTTGGCTGGTTGCAGGCGGATGCGGTCTGCCTCTGGGTAGTAATACTTAACCGTCGCCTCACCATCGATGAGCGCTACGACCATGTCTCCGGCCTGAGCAGTCTTTTGCGCCCGCACGATGACCAGGTCTCCGTCAAGAACACCCGCGTCGATCATGGATTCACCATGGACTCGCAAAAGAAAACTACCGTCAGCGCCGCCCTTGATCAGGGAGGCGGGCAGGGGGAGAGTCTCCTCCCGGTTCTCTTCAGCCAGGATGGGCGTCCCGGCGGCCACGCGCCCGATCAGAGGCAGATCAATGATCTCGCCGCGGTCATAGGCGGTATCAGAGACGGAAGCCTCCTCGCGCAAAAGAGAGAAGACGCGCGATTTGCCGTTGTCACGCTGGAGGTAGCCCTTTTCGATCAGCTTGTTGATGTGGGTCTGAATCGTGCCCGTTGAGCTGAGCCCGACCCCGCTCCCAATCTCGCGCACGCTGGGAAAGATGCCTTCATGCTGGTAGTAGCTGACGATAAAATCATAGATCATCTTTTGCTTGGGGGTGAGGTCAGAATGGTCAGTAGTCATGAGTCTGCTCCTTCGAAATTGGCTTGCTGATACCAGTATAAAACATTCGTCCGAAAAAAACAAACAAATGTACGGAAAAACTCTTGACAGGCGGACGTCTGTGCGCGATACTATGAATACGAACACCCGTGCGGCTGTCTTGTCAGTACCGGCAGCCATACTGGTAACGTACCAGCGAGAAAAGGAGTCACCCATGTCACGTCTTATAGCCGGAGTTGCCGATACTTTCTACGAGCGCCCGCTCTACGCCTTCTCGGGCATCATTGCCTGCGCGGTCGTGATCGCGCTGTTGTTCATGCCGCTGTAACCTTGTAGCCCCGCGCTGCTCCAGACGTTCGGCGATCGCTGTGCTGGACAGGCAAAACTTTGCGGGGGGCGTACGCTCACGGGTGTTTTGAGTGGGATTTTGCCTTGGGTTTGCAGGAATATTTTCACGTGCTCGATCAAATTTGTCGTTGACTTGATAATTCATACCAGTTATAGTGGATTACATCGTTAGGACCACTACATATTGGGGACTGCATGAATTGTCCGGCCTGTGGCTATGCCGAAAGCAAAGTTATCGATTCGAGGACTTCAGATTCTCAGGATGCGATAAGAAGACGCCGTGAATGCCTGCAGTGTTGCACGCGTTTTACCACCTACGAAAGAATCGAGGAACGCCCTCTTCTGGTGACAAAGCGTGATGGTTCTGCAGAACCTTTTGACTTCAATAAATTGCGGCGTGGTATCATGACCGCAGTCGTCAAGCGACCGATCGGTGCAGGCGCGATCGACGCACTTATTACTGACATCATTACCAACCTCCAGAACTCCATGAAGTATGAAGTAAGTTCAGCTGTGCTCGGCGACATGGTGCTCCGGCGCTTGAAAGAGCTTGACGGTGTCGCCTATATCCGCTTTGCTTCGGTCTACAAAGACTTCCAGAATCTTGATGAATTTACCCGTGAGCTCGGGGAGCTTTAGATGAGCGACCGTCAAGACCCCGTAGTGTTTGATCCTTCAGGTAAAAGCGAGCCCCTGGTGCTGCAAGTCAGGCGCTGCCGCCCGCATGCGCAGCTGCCGCGACAGGCCCGCCCGGGCGACGCGGGCCTTGACCTTTGCGCGGCGCAGGCCTGCACCCTGCGTCCGCTGCAGCGCAAGCTGATCCCCACCGGCGTGCAGGTCGCCATCCCCGCAGGGTTTGCGGGCTTTGTCATGCCGCGCAGTGGCAACGCGCTGCGCCTGGGCCTCTCGTTTCCCAATACTCCCGGCCTGATTGACAGCGGTTATCGCGGCGAGCTCCAGGCGATCGCCATAAATCTTGACCCGGAGACACCCCTCAGCATTGAAGTGGGCGACCGGATCGCCCAGTTGGTGATTCTTCCCGTGCCGGCGCTTACGGTCTGCGAAGTCGCAGAACTTGATGAGACCGAGCGCGGCGCGGCAGGTTTTGGGAGCAGTGGCATGCAGTAGCAACGAGCGGCGTGCTCAAAAGGGTAGTACCGGTGGGAGTTGGCCCGCTGGTCAGATACGTTGGATGGACCCAACCAGAAAGGATGCGTACATGGACAAGTTCTTCAAGATCAGCGAACGAGGTTCGTCGATCACTACCGAGGTCGTTGCGGGGCTGACGACCTTCCTCGCGATGGCCTACATCATCTTTGTTAATCCGGGTATCCTGGCGGGCGCCACCGGGGGAGTGATGTCATTTAACGGCGTGCTGACGGCGACCTGTATTGGCGCGGCTGTGATGTGCATCTTCATGGGCATTTTTGCCAATCGCCCGATAGCCCTGGCTTCGGGCATGGGTATCAACGCGGTTGTCGCGTTTACCTTGATCATCGGAATGAAAGTGCCCTGGCAGGTGGCCATGTCGGTCATCTTTGCAGAAGGCGTACTTATTTTACTGCTGGTTCTGTTTGGTCTGCGCGAAGCGATCATGAACGCGATTCCGGTCAACCTGCGGCGCGCCATCGGCGTTGGTATCGGTCTGTTCATCACCTTCATCGGGCTGAAGTCGGCGGGATTTGTGACCGCCGATGCAGCCACCTTGGTAAAACTCGGCGATTTCACCAGCCCGGTGCTTTGGGTCGGGGCGACCGGCCTGGTGGTTACCATCGTGCTGAGGGCCTTCAAGGTCAAAGGCGATATTTTGATTGGCATCATCGTGGCGACAGTCTTTGCTCTGGTTCTGGGCGTGATCTTCAGTCATTCGACGGTGTTGCCGCACCTCAGCAGCTTGAAAACAGTCTTTGCGAAGCCGGACTTTTCAACCTTTGCCGCGCCCTTCCAGAAGGTTAATGGCAAGTTTGCAATCCTGCAGATATTTACGCCTGCCCTCATCATCTTTGTGTTTGCTCTTATGATGTCGGACTTCTTTGACACGATGGGCACGCTGGTCGGCGTGGGCTCAGAGGCGGGCTTTACCGACAAAGACGGCAATGTCGATGACGCCAAGAAGATGCTGATAGTCGACTCGGTTGCTGCGGCGACGGGCGGCTTTTTGGGGGCCAGTTCGATCACAAGCTACATAGAAAGCGCTTCGGGCGTCGGCGACGGCGGTCGTACGGGGCTCACGGTCATTGTTACCGGGCTGCTGTTTGCGCTCTGCGTATTCTTCTCACCGATCATCGCGCTGGTGCCAGAGTCGGCAACGGCTGGCGCGCTGATTGTGGTCGGCTTTCTTATGATGATGTCGATCAAAGATATCGAGTGGGAGAAGTTTGAAGAGGCATTCCCGGCATTTCTGATCCTCATTACGATACCTCTGACCTACAGCATCACCAATGGTATTGGGATTGGCTTTATCGTCTACGTGATCATGAAACTTCTGCGGGGCAAAGTCAAAGAGGTCAAGCCACTCATGTGGATTGCGGCTGCTGCGTTTTTGGTGGTATTCCTTCAAGGGCCGATCATCAAACTCTTCAGTTAGCTGTGTTGTAATTCAGGTTTCTTTGTGGCGCCCTGCCGGGATTCCGGTGGGGCGCCTCGCACGTTTGTTATACTGAAAGATGCTGAACAAGGAGTACTGAGCGTGTTTAAGAAACCCAAATTACTACCCCTGCGCATCCATCCTGATCCGATCCTGTCGCAGTCCAGTGCGGAGCTGACGGCAGACGAGCTGCCCCAGATGCGCGAGCTTATTGCAGATATGGGACGTACCATGTACGAAAATGAAGGCTGCGGGCTGGCGGCGATCCAGGTCGGCGTCGCCAAGCGCCTGCTGGTCTATGATGTCAGCGAGGAGCAGGACGATCTTCATGCCCTGATCAATCCGCGCGTTGTTGAGACTTCAAAGTCTTGCGAGACCGCCGACGAAGGCTGCCTGTCGTTCCCGAATCTGTTCGAGCCAATTGAGCGCGCGACCAAGGTGCGCGTTGAGGGGCTTGACGCAAAGGGCAAGCCGGTCACCCTTGATGCCGAGGATTTTCTGGCGCGGGTACTCCAGCATGAGATCGACCATCTTGAGGGTCTGACGATGCTTAACCGCATGGATGATGCGCTACGCCAGCAGGCGCTGCGCGAGTACTTTGGGCTGCCGGGGGGCGGAAGCAGCAGCAACGGCTCTGATAAAGCGCCCGGCAAAACATCGACGGGTCCCGGGCTGTAGAGCTCGCGACCGAAGAGCACGAAAGAGAGAACACCTGGCATGCGCTTTGCCTTTTTTGGAACACCACCCTTTGCGGCCCGGATACTGGAGCTCCTGCTTGAGGCCGGCCTGCGTCCTGAGTTTGTGGTGACGCAACCGGACGCCGCCTCCCGGCGGGGGAGCAAGCTCTGGCCTTCTGCGGTAGCAGAGGTGGCGACTCGTGAGGGGCTGGCGCTGGAAAAACCGGACAACTTGCGTGATCCTGCATTCGCTGCACGATTACGTGCGCTCGACTTAGACTGTGTAGTGTTAGCTGCTTATGGACGCATCATCTCACCTGCTCTCTTGGAAATCCCTCGTCAAGGCTGGATCAATGTGCACGCTTCGCTGTTGCCGCGATGGCGTGGGGCGGCGCCCATCGAGCGTGCGATTTTGGCTGGTGATAAAACGACGGGTGTTAGCATCATGCGTATGGAAGTTGGGTTAGATACCGGACCCTATTGTGCGCAGGCAGAGGTGAGCGTCACGAGTAAAAACTCTGAGTTGCTTATCGATCAACTTGCAGTCATAGGCGCCGAGTTGTTGGTCACAGAGCTTCCGAAGCTCATCAATGATGCAGTTATCTGGAAGAAGCAAGACGAGACCCAGGTGACCTATGCTGACAAAATCGATAAGCATGAGCTCGATCTGTCTCCAGAGCAGGCGGCAGTTATTAATGTGCGCAGAGTACTGGCCTCTTCGGATAATGCCCCAGCACGTCTGACTCTCATGGCTGGGAGCAAGGAGATTACTCTGCGGGTCCTGTGTGCTGCGCGGAGAGTGTTCGCGCAGCCTATGAGTGCCGCAACGCCTGGTACGGCATTCATTAATCAGGATTTTGACTACTTGGAGTTGATGTGTACGCCGGCGGATATTGACTGCGTTGACGTTATGTTCTTGCAGCCAGCGGGCAAGCGTCCGCAAACAACAGCGGACTGGCTGCGCGGCCTGCGCCTGGATCCGGAGGAGGCGCTGCTCTCATGGCGCTGAGTGAGGCGCGCCTGGCCGCGCGCGAAACTTTGACGCGGGTCCGCGAGCGCAGCGCCTACGCGCACGAGTCGCTTGATCGCGTGCTGTCGCGCCATCCCTCGCTCAGCGACTGCGACAGCGCGCTGGCCACGCGTCTTGCCTACGGCGCGATCGCCTGCTACGGCACGCTCGAAGAGGTGGTCGATCGCCGCCTGCGCAATCCGCGCAAGACCGACCCGCTCCTGCGCGACAGTCTGCTGCTCTCTACCTACGAACTTCTCTTCACCGATACGCCCCTCTATGCCACGGTAAGCGAGGGGGTCTTGCTGGCAAAAGCCCTCAGGACCCGCTACGCCAGCCCCACCAACGCGATCCTGCGCCGCATCGGGCGCGAGCGGGAGCTGTTCCCTTGGGGCGACCCCAAAGCTGACGTCGAGGCCCACGCGCGCCTCAGGGGGCACCCGGTCTGGCTGGCGCAACTGCTGCGCGAGCGTTTTGGCTATGAGCAGGCCGACCTCATCATGCAGACCAACAACGAAGCGGCGCCAACCTATCTGGCGGTCATGGAGCCGGTCCTGTCCGCCTCTGAGGCCCTGTCCACTCTGACGCGCATCGGCGCGGGCCCCCAGGCCCTTGAGCTGCCCGGCGCGCTCCTGGCCGCAGAGCCGGCGAAAATTCGCGGCCTGTCGGGCTTGCACGCGCGCCGTCTTCTGGTTATGGATTACTGCGCCCAGCTTGCGGTGCATCTGGCCGACCTGCGGCCCGGGCAGCGCTTCATCGAGGTGGGCGCGGGGCGCGGGAGCAAGACGCTTCTTGCGGCAACGCGCGCGCGTATGCGGGGTGGTTCCGCGCGTCTGGTCGCAATCGATCTTCATGCGTTTAAGACCGAGATCATCACCCAGGACGCCGCGTATCTGGGCTATGACGAGATCACGGCGCTGCCTGCTGACGCGACAGCGCCGCTGGCGCCGGTCCTGCAAGGCACCGGGCTGTCCACTCGCGCCGATGTGGTGCTTCTTGATGCGCCCTGCTCCGGGCTGGGAACCCTGCGCCGCCACCCGGACAGGCGCTGGCGCACGGGCCCCGCAGACATCGCCGCGCTGGCGCAGCAAAACATCGAATTACTCAACCAAAGCGCCCCGTTGGTCGACCGCCGTGGCACGCTCATCTACTCTACGTGTACAATGACAGCAGAGGAGAACTTCGACGTGCTCGAAAAATTCCTGCACGCCGAGGCAGGGCGAGGCTTCTCGATAGCGGCGCTTGCGCCCGAAGAAGTCCCTCGCTCCCTGCGCTCCTTTATAGATCAAAGGGGCTGCTTTCAGTCATTCCCGCAGCCCGAAGGACCGGATGGCCATTTCATCGCACGCCTGCGGCGTCGTTGAAATGATAAGTGTCGCAACTGGAAAGGATTGGACATGAACAGCACACGCGTAAACGAGATACTGACCGTGACTGAGCAGGCCGCGTTTGCGGCGGGGAAGTGGATTGGCAAGGGCGACAAGATGGCGGCTGATGGCGCCGCGACCGAGGCGATGCGCGCTGAGTTGGGCAAGCTGGCGATATCAGGGCGCGTTGTCATTGGGGAAGTCGAGCGCGACGAGGCGCCGATGCTTTACATTGGCGAGGAGCTCGGCCTGGGCGGCGAGGAGATCGATATCGCGGTCGATCCGCTGGAGGGCACCAACATGTGCGCTTACTCCCAGCCTAACAGCATCTGCGTGATGGCCATCGCTCCGCGCGGCGCCCTGCTCTACGCGCCTGATACCTACATGTGGAAGGTCGCAACCGGTCCTGCGGCAAAAGACGCGATTGCCATTGACGCAAGCGCCGAGGAAAACTGCCGCAACGTGGCGGCGGCTCTGGGCAAGCCGGTCAGCGAGCTGACGGTCTGCCTGCTTGACCGCGACCGCAATGCCGAGATGATCGCCGGCGTGCGGGCGGCGGGCGCGCGTGTGCGTCTGATCGGTGACGGCGATGTCTTTGGTGTGCTGCAGACAGCCGTCGAGGGCTCGGGCATTGACTTGTACCTGGGCAGCGGGGCTGCGCCGGAAGGTGTCCTGGCAGCAACCGCCATGCGCTGCATCGGCGGTGGTTTTGAAGGCCGTTTCTTCTTCCGCAATGACAGCGAGCGGCAGCGCGCGCTGAAGACCTCCGGCGTAGACATCGACGCGCCGCTGACCCTTGACCTGCTGGTGCGAAGCGACGAGGCGGCCTTTATTGCCACCGGCGTCACCGACGGCGAGCTGCTTAAGGGCGTCCGCGGTACCAGTCGTGCCCATTCGCTGGTCATGGATAATCGCGATCACTCGGTACGCTTTATCGAATCGGTGTATCGCCATGCGGGCGAGGGGCAGTTTGAGCTCTGAAGTCTTTTCTGATGAGCTGGCAAAGCTCCCCGCGCTGAAGCGGCCACGCGAGCCGCGCGAAGCGCTGATAGATCCGGGAAAGGTCCGTCTGGTTCTTATCTGCATCGTGGGATGTGTGCTGATTGCCGGCGCGCTGACCGGCTATGTGATAACGAGCCAGACGGCAAAGGTGCCGGTTTTAGTCGGGCTCCAGGAGAGCGCCGCCCGCACAAGCCTTAAGCGGCGCCGGCTTAAGTTGAGCGTGGGACAGCGCCTGTACTCAACGCGCCCCAAAGGCACGGTCTTAGGCCAGAGCTTCCGGGCAGGAAGCCGGGTTCGCACCGGGCGCACGATCGTCGTATCAATTTCGGGCGGGACCGAGCGCGTGACGGTTCCGGGCCTGATAGGCCTGTCCCGCAAAGAAGCGATCGCGCGCCTGGAGGCGCTGGGACTTCTGGTCAACGACATCAGCCAGACGTCCCAGGAAAAACCCGGTACGGTCGTCTCAAGCGTGCCGGTTGCAGGGACGCGACTCTATATTGGCGATACGGTGGTCATCCATATTGCCAGTGCAACCGAAGTCATCACGCTGGTTGACTATAACCTGAGCAAACAGACCGTTGTTATCGAGCCGCGATACTGCGGGGCCTTCTCTGACGCAGACGTTACCTACGATGTGGCGCAGCGCCTGTCCGCGCTGGTGCAGGCCGCCGGAGGCAAGGCAGTCATAACGCGCGCCTCGACCGAGACGACCGTGTCGGCCCAGGTGCTGAGTGATCGCGCCCGTCGCGCACACCCCACGGCGTCGGTGGCGATCACGATAAATGGGAGCAGCAGCGCTGTTCTGGCCGTTTCTGCCCGGCAACAGGCCGGCTCGCTCGGGCAGGCGCTGTTTGATGAGCTGAAGTGGGTATCGTCCACGGCGATATTTACAAACAGCGCGATCAGCAGTGCCGCGCCACCGGCCCACAGTGTCGCCCTGTCACTGGGCAGGTCTGACTCTAAGGCCAACAGCGCATTGTTCACCGATGACCTGTTCTGCGACAACATAGCCCGCGCCCTCTACATGTCCCTGGGCAAAACCCTCACAAAGTAAAGCAGCCCGCTCGCCCCACCTGGCAACGAGCCCCAACTCATGCGTAGCGCGCGGGGACCCAGTGCGGAGCGCCCGGAAACGAGCCAGTGGCTCGTTTTCAGCGGAGCAGAGCGCTAGCCCCGCGCCTCTGCCCGGAGTGGCAACGCGCCATGCGTTCAGTTTCACCCAGAGCGGCACGCACCACTGCGTCGATATGCTGCTACCTGAACATAATGTTATACTTAAACGCGCGAGTCGGGGTGTAGCGCAGCTTGGTAGCGCATCTGCTTTGGGAGCAGAGGGTCGCAGGTTCAAATCCTGTCACCCCGACCACTTTGGCGGCACAGAGCCGCCACGACGAAGGCTTCAGGCAGGCAGCTACGCATCAGCTTTCATCGTGGCACCCTCGTACTCACCAGAACCAATCTGATAGCAGATGCCAGTGTGGCTGGATTTATCCGTAAAGACAGATTTCATATTGCATTTTCTTGCAATAAGCATACAATTAATAGCGGCAGCGCGGATCTGCCACGCACACAAAATCTTGACAAAACAGAAGAGAAAAATGGACCGAGTTCTGGGAGGAAGACTGGTATGAAGCTGAAAAAAGTATGTCTGGTAATCTTAGTTTTTACGTTGAGCGTTCTTTTGATTATTCCGGTAAGTTCCGCTTCAGCAGCAGGCGCGGCTCCGACAGAACCAACGCCCGACACAAACTATTCTCAGGCTTATCTGCGTTATCTTGAAGATGAAAAAGCGGGCGATACCGCCAAGTACAACGGACTTATTCCTTCTCCGTATAATCCCAGCGCGCCCCTGTCATTGACGCGAGCTTTGCCTCCGGCAGTCTATAACCCACTTATCCCTGCTGGCACTTCTACCGATTACCTGACGCCACTTGGCGTCGAGAGCCAAATAGGCGGTACCTGCGCGCTGTATGCGACCGTTGGATTGGCTGAGATACATGACAGCCTGGTTAATCATGTGGCAAACGACTACTCCGAGGAACACGCGGACTTTTTCCTCAGTAATAAAAATCCTGCGTCAGCCGACGTGCTTGATTTTACTGCTGATCGTCCGGTACATGAAGCAACAAATTATGAGTCTATCGCGAACTATATGACCAACTGGAGTGGCCTGGTGCTTGCGCCTGGCGTGCCTTATGATGGGACAGATTGGCCCGCTTCAGAAATGGACAAGCCAACTGTGACGCATGTCACGGGCACAGAGACTATCCCGACAGACGCGTCTTCTATGAAATCTGCTATTCAGCAGTACGGCGCTGTGGAAGTATACATAAATGCTGATGCGTTTGAATATGGTTATGGTGTCTACTATAATCCGGAAAATGGTGCTTCATACCAAGATTATACAGATTCATATGATCATGCGGTCGAAATAGTCGGGTGGGATGACAATTACTCGGTGAGCAATTTTAATGCGGGGCATCAGCCAAATAGCAATGGCGCCTGGCTGGTGCGAAACAGTTGGGGTGAAGATTACGGGATCAAGGGCTATTACTGGCTCTCGTATCAAGATCCAGTTCTTCCAACCGTGAGCGCTTTCGCGATAACACAGGACCGCTCGGCTAATCCATCGGAGCATATCCTTTCTTACGATCATATGTGGAGTTTTGGTAATCTGGATTTTCATTCCTCGACAGCTTATGCCGCCAACAGCTACGCAATGGTTGCAAATTCTACGGTTTCTGACGTGATGATTTACTCTCCGGCTGTTGGAGCAAGCTATTCCGTATACATCGTGCCGGCAGCCAATGATGGCATGCCGCAAGTTGCCCTGAGTTCTCTGTCGTCTGAGCCGGTGCTTGCCAGGGGAACAGTAATGTATTCAGGTTATATGACTGCCACGCTTACTAACCCCTATGTTGTGCCCAGTACGGGCAAATATGCAGTAATTGTAAAGTATGATCTTACGAATGCGTCAAGAAAGGAAGTAAGCGTAGAGTATTCTGATTCTGCGAATGCTCATCCCTGCAATATGGCGCCTGGTCAAAGCTGGTATGCCGCCGATGCTGGTGGCGGTTGGGCTGATTTATATGCGTGCTATCAATCTCAGTCAATACTTGGCGCCTATGGCAATTTCTGTATCAGACCGATCATTCAGGCGCCAGCGGCTACTGTGCCGTCAGGTTCATTCGCAATCAAAAATAAGGCTACTGGTTTGTATCTGGCACCATCGCCAGATCCGTCAAATAACACCATTAGCTACAGTGACACGCCCTATAAATGGCAGATTGTATACAGCGATGATGGCACGTATCAGATTTGGGACTCTCAGAAAGCTCGAGTTTTTGATATTTGGAATATCTTTAACTACGATGGAAACACCGTGAATATGTGTGTGCCTACCGGGTTTGCTAATGCCCAAAACTGGTCCATCCTTCCAAACGGTGACGGTACCTATACAATAGGAACAATTTTTACCGATGACCCTGGCAGGGTTTTGCAGGGTAATAGCAGCGGTTCAACATTAACTATCAATATGCCACCTGCGGGCGGCAGCAGCGATTCGCAAAAATGGATAATCAACGATGCGACTCCGTTGCAATCAGGCCAATTCACGCTCAAAAATGTGGCGACGGATACGTATTTGGTGCCTACGCCAGGAACCGCTCTTAGTTTCAGCACTACTCCTCAAAAATGGCTTATTCAGAATAATGGCGACACGTACTTAATCTACGACAGCTCCAAGCCAAACACCGTTTTAGATATTTATAATATTTTTGACAAAGAAAATAATTCAGTTAACTTGTATATGCTCAACACCCCTTGTCCCGATGCGCAAAACTGGTCAATTGTGCCAAATGGGGATGGCACCTATAAAATCCAGACCGTCTTTTCAAGCGGCAGGGTCTTACAGGGTAATGCCAGCGGTCAAACGCTGACCATCAATACCGATATCGGCAACGATGCGCAAAAGTGGGTAATTGACTACCTTGATGCTCCTGCAGTAGCTCCGGTTACGGGCACCATAACGCTGAACAAGTATAGCGACGCTCTCACGGTGGGTGACTCTGACAGTTTGCAGGCAACGGTGAGCTCGTCAAACGCAACGGATAAGACGGTGTCATGGTGCTCCTATGACCCCAGCTTTGTAACGGTAGACCAGGGCGGAACCATTCATGCCGTTTCGCCCGGTACGGCGCGGATCAGGGCCTATTTGACGGGCGCCGGATCAAGCGGTCCTTATAGTGACTGCATGGTAACCGTGACGGCGGCTACCTATACTATTACCTACAATGCCAATGGCGGGAGCGGCGCTCCTGGCGCGCAGACTAAAACCTCCGGGCAGGCTTTAACGCTCAGTCAGGTCGCCCCGACACGTGCTGGCTATACGTTCCTGGGTTGGTCTGCGAGCAGCACCGCGGCAACGGCGACCTATGCGTGCGGAGGCAGTTTTACCGCTGACGCAGACACCACGCTTTATGCCGTATGGAAAGCGGCGGTAGCTCCTGCTCTGACTACCTACACCATCACCTACAACGCTAATGGCGGCACAGGCGCCCCTCTCTCGCAGACCAAAACCGCCGGACAGGCTTTGGAGCTGAGCTTACTGGTGCCAAGTCGCACCGGCTACACATTCCTGGGCTGGTCTGCAAGCAGCAGGGCAACTACGGCAACCTACAAGTCTGGGGACAGCTATACGACAGACGCCTCTGCTACACTGTATGCGGTCTGGAAAATAAATACTTACACCATCAAATACAATGCTAATGGCGGAAGTGGCGCCCCGGCTGCGCAGACTAAAACGTATGGGCAGGTGCTGACGCTGAGCAGGGCAGTCCCTGCGCGCACCGGCTATACGTTCCTTGGTTGGTCTACGAGCAAAACCGCGAAGTCTGCCACCTATAAAGCTCAGGGCAGCTACACGGCAAATGCTCCCGCTACGCTGTATGCGGTCTGGAAAATAAATACCTACACTATCAAATACAATGCCAATGGCGGAAGCAAGGCCCCGGCTGCGCAGACAAAAACCTACGGAAAGACGCTGACGCTTCGCAAGACCATTCCCACGCGCAAGGGCTACAAGTTCCTGGGCTGGTCCACGAGAAAGGCCGCGACATCGCCGACCTACAAAGCTGGTGGCAAGTATACAGCGAATTGCGCTGCAACCCTGTATGCCGTATGGAAGAAGAAGTAGAGGACTGCAAGGGTTTGGACCCTTGTTTGAATGAGTTGTGAAAATTGGTGGCAAAAGGTGTCTGGCGCCTTTTGCCACCGTTGGAAACAGACGTTAAGGAGTCACCATGACAACGGAAAACCCTGACTATACGCTTTATTACTGGCCGGTACCGCTTCGGGGGCACATTCTTCGCGCCATACTCAGTTTTGCGGGCGCAGACTGGGAGGAGGGGGACCCTGGTTATGGCGCGCAGGTAATGAACGCCGCGCCCACAGACCAGCCGGTTCCGTTCATGGGGCTGCCTCTGCTGATTGATCACACTCGCGATTTTGCGCTCTCGCAGATGCCGGCGATTGCTTTTTATCTGGGCGAGGCGCTTGGTCTTCTGCCTGATGCTCCGGAAGGCCGCGCGTTGTGCCTGAAAGTTGTCAACGACACCAATGACGTCCTTGACGAGATCACGCTTCAGGGCGGCATGCTGATGTGGACCGATGAGAGCTGGCAGGCATGGCTCCCAAACCTGCGGCGCTGGATGGGCATGTGGGAGGCCCTGGGCGCGCGCTACGGTCTTACAGAAACAGACGGCTACCTGCTGGGTACGCCCGGGCCAACAATCGCTGATGTCGCCACCGCAACCCTGTGGGTGACCATGTGCGAGCGCTTCCACCCGATTGGCAAAATGCTGATGGAGGAGGCGCCCCTGACAGCCGCGCTGGCGCACCGGATGTGGGCGACGGAAGCTCTTGCGAATTTTGGTCAGGACACACATGAGCGCTATGGCGACGCGTACTGTGGGGGACAGATCGAGGCCTCACTGCGCCAGGTAGTTGGCAGCGAGTAGGCTTCGATCCAACTGCGGATAGCGGATTCTGGCAAGCGATCAGACAGGGGCGACAGGTCGTCCCGTCCTTGTCTGATTACCTGTTGCTTGCTATCATGGATGGGCGCGTATGCGAGTCTGAAACGCGTGAGGCGCGGGTGTAGTTCAATTGGTAGAGCATCAGCCTTCCAAGCTGATTGTTGCGGGTTCGAGTCCCGTCGCCCGCTCCATAGCGAGTGTCCATAAAGTACCTGAGTGGTCTTTCCCAACAACATTAACTCTAAGCAGCCAACGGGGTGCGGCAGATTGCTACACCCTTTCTTATTGTCTGCTCAACGGGTTTCACATTGTCTGTTGACCTTTGACTTAGGGGTATCATTCCTACGCAGTTGTAGTAAATGTCGATCTGCTGGGTAATGCGCCCGTCTTTGCGGACCGCCTGATGGATGTGAATCTCATCAATGAACTCACGCACGAGAGCCAGCGTCAACTTCCTGATCTGCGAATGCTTACGAATGATCTTGACGAATTCATCTACCGAGGCAGTCTTGTTCTGGTGTTGTTCAATTTCCTGAGTAATGGCTGCCAGCATCTCTTCAACTTCAACCTGTTCAGTTTCATAATCACTTGCGAGCTTGGCGTAGCGTTCGTCTCCCAGAGCGCCCAGTGCCCTGTCTTCGTAGATTCGCTTGAACAGAGCATCCAGTTCCGTCATACGCCGCCTGAGAGCCTGAGAGCGTTGTTTACGAGCGGCTTGTGCCTGTTCGCTGTCCTGAACCACGAGATCATGAAGTCGCTGCGCAAAGTAATGTTCATCAATCATCGCGTCTTTGGTGATTCGCCGGATGTCTTGTAACACTACCTTTTCCAGAAAGTCTGCCCTTACACTGTGCGTTGATGGACAGGTACGACGGGTATTGTTGTTATTCGGACAAAGGTAATAGGTGTTGTCTGGATTCTCCTGCTTGGCCTGGAAGCGAAGCGTGGCGCCGCAGTCTGCGCAGCGAAGCATCCCTGAAAAGATATTGCGCTTGTTGGTGGGCTTGCGCTGTCGTCTGTTTGATCGCATTCTTTGTACGCGCTCCCAGTCTTCGCGGCTGACAATCGGCTCATGAACATCCTCAAAGATCACGAGGTTCTTGGGGTCTGATTTGCGACGTGCCTTATGCTTGTAAGACTTGGAGTAAGTCTTGAAGTTGACCAAGTCGCCGCAATACTCGCGTGTTCCCAAAATCTTAACAACGGTGGAATGCACCCAGTTGCAGTCTCCGTCTTTGGTTGGACGGTTGGGACGACGGATGCCTTTGGACGCCCAGTAGTTTAGCGGGGTTAGTATTCCATCAAAGCATAGTGCGTCTGCGATCTGATTAGTTCCTACTCCGGCAAGCGTCATGTCAAAGATACGGCGTACAATGCTGGCAGCTTCGTAGTCGATGATCCAGCGTTTCTTGTTGTCGGGATCAACTATATAGCCGTAGGGCGGAAAACCCAACGGTTCACCTGACATGCCTCGCACCTTAAACGATGCTCTGATCTTTAGGCTGCTGTCTTTGGCGTACCACTCGTTAATGAGATTGCGAAATGGTACGAAGTCATTGTCACCTTTATCGCTGTCCACTCCGTCGTTTGCGGCGATGAAGCGGATGTCGTATTCAGGGAAAAACGAGTCGGTGTAATAACCGACTTTGAGATAGTCACGCCCAAGTCGGGACATGTCTTTGACAATGACCGTGCTGAGTTTTCTCTCTATGATGTCTTGTTCCATCCGAAGAAATCCCGGACGATCAAAGGTCGTTCCTGAGATGCCGTCGTCGATATATTCGGCAGTTCTTGAAAACCCTAAGTCCGTGGCCACTTTCCTCAGTAGCTTACGCTGGTTGGTGATGCTGTTACTTTCGCCTTGAAGCTCGTCGTCGTGCGAGAGCCTCATGTAGAGCGCTGCTGTGTTCTGATTCTTGCTCATTGCAACCCTCCTTTCCCTGCATAGCGGCCACATGGTGTTTGCGCTACCAAACGTAGCATCATTGTTTGCTGCTTTCAATTGTGCGAATTGCTTTCTTTTCGATAAGCGCCTCCATTCTCTGACCTGCATCGCGACTCCCTGCTATCAGGAAATATGAGTTCACGATGTAGGTGTATTTCTCGACGGGCATTTCAGCATTGTTTTCTAGCTTGTAGTCGGTATTGACCATTTACTCACACCTCCTCCGGTATGTAGCGCGGACGGCAGATACGCGAACAGAGGAGTGCTAATACATCGGTAGTGATTGATAGAAGCAAGCGTTCCGAGCTGCCGTCCGGCTTTGTTGCTTCGATAGTTGGCGCAGGGAGCTGAACGCTCCTGCACTTGATGCCCTTATTTGTCCTCGACACCCCAGGGCTTTAGGAATCATCAGGCGGCCTAGTGCTTATAGGCTCCACGGGCTCTACCCCCTCAGCTCTTGCTGAGACACCCCGGCTGCGTGCGACGGCTCACGGGATAAGTCCCGCTTCAACGCTCCGGCTACCGGTCGGTGTGAGTATCATTGTGCCTGCCACTGGTCAGCGCCTTCCGGGTGCAACCCGGATTACGAGGTGGGTGATGTTGCCGCTTAACCGACCGAAGAGAAAACTCTGGTCAGCGTCATCGCGCAGCCACCTTACACGGCTCGGAGCCTTACAGCTCCTGGACAGGAACGTACCTGATGAATGGGTATTCTGTTGTCAAAGTTCGCGCGGGAGAAAATGCTCCCCACTATATACCTCACTTAGAGGGGGTAATGGACCGTCTGTTTTTCGAAAGGATACAGAACCGTCACTTTTCCTCTAAGCGCTGGGGGAGAAAGTGTTCCCTACTTACTTCCAGACTCAGGGGGTGTTTTTTTAACCCTGTTTCTTAAAGCGATACAGAACCGTCACTTTTCTCAAAGCGCTTGTGGGGGAGTTGCCCTCCACTGTATTGGACACTTAGAGGGGGTATCGGGGGGTCTGTTTCGCAAACTTCCTTGAAGACTCCTCATATCAAAGTGTCCAGGAGAACGCGTCTCCTACTTACTTCCAGACTCGGAGGGGGTAATAGGGGGTCTGCCGCAATAATTTTCGTAACTTCTTTCTGATGGGCTGCATTGCTTATCGCTGAAAAGCGCCGTCAGAATTCTTCGATCTGCCGCCCGTTTCATTGCGCCTGAGGTTTCTATTCGGTGATGGTTGCAGCTTCTTTTCCTCGTCATGCTCTATGCGTTCGATATGTTGAGCCAGCGCCTGTGATCGCTCCTCTATACGCTCACACTGAGCCAGCTCTTTTCTAAGTGTTCGCAATCGCGCGTTGATCTCTTGATAGCGAGGATTGTCTTTTGTGGTGTAGGGGTTTCCGGGTCCGACCTCTGCGCGGATTTCAGCTCTGAGCTTAGTGCGCCCCTGTATCAGATCGGCTATGCCAGATTCACATACTGTCTTGAATGCTTGGAGCTGTTCGGAAGTCTCAATGTTCTCGCGTCCCAGCAGTCTTGTGTCGTCGATGTATTCATCGAGCTTGCGAATGTCCTCACGCAACAACCAATGCATTCGAGCGTTAGTCGAAGGATTGCCGTGCTGTTGATAGTAGCCGAGGAGATAGAGGTAATGGCGATGCAGGGCTACAAACGAACCACGAGCAAAGACCGGGAGCTTCCTGGGCGGCACGAAGTCGGGGTGGCGGCGCGTCGGCACAGGCAGTATCTGACGGCGATGAACGCCCTCTCGTATCTGAGCGCGGATTCCTTCTGGGGCATAGCCGTCGCCGAAGTTTCGACCGAGGCAAAAAAAGCGTTCTTTATCTGGCGGCCTTACCGAGATGTCTGCGCCGATCTTGTATTCGTAACCCATCGCATCCAGGTTCGCAAAGAACTGTCGCTCGGTTCTTGCTCGGGCGATGCACTCGTCGATGTCGGACTTGATGACCGATCTCCAAGTAGGTTTGCCGCCGTATTCCGCTTCCCATTCTGCATGGTGTTTTGACTTACCGCTTTGCGGGTTCTCAATGACTGATAGTCCGTACTCGTGGCAAAGCTGATCTGATGTCTTACGCAGGGCGTGGTAGTCGGCTTTGGTGTTCCTAAACTTGGAGCCATCAATGAAGGAAACGGAATTGATTAGCAGGTGATTA
>WQYT01000012.1 GCA_009781115.1 Coriobacteriia bacterium | reverse complement strand
TCGATCCGAGCGTTGAGGCGCACGTCTGCGCCGCGCTGGGGCTTGTGCCAGACCCGCTCTCCACCCAGGTCATCGCCCGCGACCGCCACGCGTTCTACCTGGCGACTTTGGCCACGATCGCTGCAACCGCAGAGGAGATCGCCACCGAGGTCCGCGCGCTGCAGAAGACCGACACGCTGGAGGCTGAGGAGCCCTTTACCGCAGGTCAGAAGGGTAGCTCCGCGATGCCGCATAAGCGCAACCCCATCACGAGCGAGCGCGTCTGCGGCCTGGCGCGCGTGGTCAAGGCCAACGCGCAGGTCGGCTTCGACGACGTGGCGCTGTGGCACGAGCGCGACATCTCGCACTCCGGCGCCGAGCGCGTCGTGCTGGCGGACTCGACCACCGCGCTCGACTACATGCTGGACAAGCTGCTGTGGATCCTGGACGGGCTGGTGCTGTATCCGGAGAGCATGCTCGCCAACCTGAACCGCACGCGGGGACTCATCTATTCGTCGCGGGTGCTGCTGGCGTTGGTCGACACGGACATGCTGCGCGAGGACGCCTACGCGATCGTGCAGGACAACGCGATGGCCGTCTGGGCCGACATCCAGCAGGCGCGCGAGGGAGCGAGCTTCCCGGAGCGCCTGGTCGCCGACGAGCGCTGCCCGCTGAGCGCCGATGAGCTGGCAAAGATCTGTGACCCCTGGGCGTTCCTGGGCCGCACGGATCCCATCTTCGAGCGCATCGCCGCCCTGGAAGTTTAGCCCCTCTGTCACGCAGCACCGAGTCCCTTCGTCATCACGGGCGTCAGTCACAGGATCCAGGCTATGTTGTGACCACAAAACACTTTTCTGGAACTTTTTGCATCGAATTTGCGGTTATCGGGTGGATTTTCTACCGATTTGTGGCTGGAAAGACCTTATTCAGGTGCCAGCAGCCAAATATCCACCCAATAACCGCAAATTCGATGCATTATCTGATGAAAAGCGCGCAATGTGCGAGCGGTGAAACTATTGAGCAGGTGTTGACGTTGCCGCCAGCAGCGGACGAGCCAGCTCGATATGCTCGGCTGCGAAGCGCTCGACCAACAGCTCCAGGAACTCCGATCTCACCACAGGTTCGCTGCGATAGCTGATGATCGGCAGGATCGTGTTGAAGCTGATGCCACCGGCGGTCGTAGCCGTCAGGCGAAACGCCGGCGTCGCTCCCTTGTAGGTGTAGTGTGAGCTGGCCATGATCTCGTTGGCGACCTCGCGCACAACCCGCTCCAGGCGCAGCACGTCGGTGCCGACGACCACCATGCCGGGCACGACCAGCGTATGCTGATGGTTATTGCGGCTGAAGTTGATAACGGGCTCCTGGCCCAGGACTGAGTTTGGCACGACGATCAACTCGCTCGTAATTTTGCGGATGGTGGTATTTGACCAGGTTACATCCTCGACCGTGCCCTCGTCGCCGGAAGCCAAACGCACAAAGTCGCCCGGCTCGATCTGATGCGAGCTCACGATCTGGATGCCCGCAAACAGGTTACCCAGCGTGGGCTGAAGCGCCAAACCAATAGCCACGCCCCCGATGCCCAGCGTGGTGATGATCGGCGTGAGCGAAACCCCCAACTGGCTGAGGATAAGCGCGACGCCAATGATATAGATGACCACTTTGACCAGGTTCGTAAAAATGCTGCTTGCCGGGATGCGCGAACCGTCACTGGCCGTGTAGTAGCTGATGAAGCGCCCGATCAGGCGCGCCAGAAAGATCGTGATGAGCAAGATGGTCAGTACGGTGAGCCAATGCGAAATCAGGCCTGAAAGATAACCGGCAGGCTCCTTGGCATAAAGATCCTTGCTCACTTCCTTCAGAAACGCTTTGGTCCTGCCAAACGCAATCCACACCCCGATCAGCCCCAGAGAGAGGCTGATAATACCTCGCAGGCTGCGAACCACGGCAGAGAACAGACGACCGGTCCGCCGCAGAAGCGTCGATCGCAGAAACGCCCCAAGCGCCTGATCCAGCAGAATACCAACCAGCAGGAAGCTAGCGAAGTACAGAATAGCGACGCCGTAACGCGTAGTGAATGTGGATAACGCAGGAGACATGTGCCCATTATACTTGAAGTTACCCCCACAACCCGATAAACTAGGTATCCGCTGTGTAACGCGGCCCGTATTGCCGGGCCGGACGCCACAGCTTTGACAATACGCGCCATTAGCTCAGTTGGCAGAGCAGAGGACTTTTAATCCTAAGGTCGTAGGTTCGATTCCTACATGGCGCACCACAACCGGCCCCCGTAGACTAGTGGCCAAGGTCACCGCCCTTTCAAGGCGGCAACACGGATTCGAATTCCGTCGGGGGCACCAGCTAATCCTCTGGAGCGGCCCGCGCTGCTGGCGCGACCCTCCGGTTTGATTTGAGAGCGAGAGGTCGGCCTCCCACAGGCCGGTCGCACATTGTTGTTAGATGTGGGCGATTGGCGCAGCGGGAGCGCAGGGCCCTTACAAGGCCAAGGTCGGGGGTTCAAATCCCTCATCGCCCACCAGTTAGTAGCGTGAGTTTCGCGGTCGATGCTTGTGGATTCTTACTTGTATAGCCCACCTGACCGCTCGACACCAGCTCCTCAACAGCTTGTATAAACGAGGCCGATGGGCTTCCAGCATAGCCCAACTCTGCATACACATCTCGCCTGGAATAGTCGCCTGTTTCAAGCAGTTCTAATACTTCAACCTTAATCTGCTCCCGATTCTTGCGTTTTTTTGGTGCACCACTACCTAACCAATCCCCATCAGCCCCTTGGTTGGCTTCTGTCAAGAACCACTCGTGGATCTTGAAAGTTACTCTGAAATAGCTGCGCGCGATATCAGTCTGGAAAAGCGGCGGCTCAGAGTCGTTGCGCTCCAAGGCAGTGACCATGGTAGGAACACCGGTATTGCGCCCCTCAGTCATCTCTATCTCTTTTAAGAACTCCCCTATCCTCCTGTTGCGATTGTGCGTCGCAACCAGATGATACACTTCCAGATCTTCATCAGTGATAGATGGGTCAGGCCCCGGAAGACTGAGGATGCTCAGATTGTCGCGCTCGATCCGTACGGTTATCGGCTCCGGAATCTGATAACTTTTGTGATAAATTGCGTTAACCAAAGCCTCCTCGATAGCCTCATAAGGATAGTTGAAACGCCGCTCAGCCTCAGCCTGCCCTGGTACTTTCTTCACCATCTCAGCAATCACATTGCTCTTGATGTAGAGCAACGCGTTTCTCAATTGCACATTTATAGGCCCCGTGAAGGTACGCTCTATCATGCCCTGCCCCGTGGGATCCGGAATGTCCACCACTTCGATACGCGCATAACGGAAGTATTCCGCCGGATCATCAGCAAAAAACATCAGGCCAACGTTCAGCGGTCTCATATCCTCAACTGAACCTCTTGCAACATGAAGTGACACTGCAAGTTCAGTCGTACTCATATCGCTTTCCTGGGCCAGAAGAGCGCTGCCAACTTCACTCAGATACTCAAGCATCCGACTTCTCTTCATATCAGTAAGCGAAGCTGAGAGATTGACACGATCATCAAAGGGCGTAACCTCACTTAGCTCGTTGAGCTGCCGGGCTTCATTTCTATTGGCTTTAACCGTGCTGGAGAAACGGCGAATGTAGCACGCCTGCTCTTTGTTTGATGATGAGAGCGATACCGGGGCCTGATAAGGGCGGTCATAACCCCCCGGCGCCCAGATCATCATAAGGAGCTTTCCGTTATAGCGCGCCAGTTCACACTCTGGGAAATAATTGGGGTGGATCTTGTGTCCGAGACTCAGAAGCTCTTTCTGAATCCTATCGATCTGGTTTTCTTCAATTCCTTTCACCGGGCGTTTAGGCAGTCCATTCTCTTCCTCCACGCCGATCACGATATATCCGCCTCCAAGGTTGGTATAGTCATTGGCAAACGCACAAAGCGTATGGATAACGTCTTCAGGATTCCATCCAGCTTTATACTCAATACGAGCCTGTTCAACAATGCGCCCTTCAAGTAGTTTTGAAAGAGAAATCGGGATCGTCATCTGCCCTCCGTCGTCATGTCAGTGGTTGTAATAAGTCTAGCATGACTGATGACTTAACTGATGACTTAACTGATGACTTAACTGATGACTTAACGCAGAAACATTGGGCGTGAGGAGTTGACGCATGCACAATGATCAGGTAGCAGTAAGGATGAAAAAACGGAAGCTGCCCCCCTTGTCACCCGTGCATGGCTTTCCCAAAAGGCGATCGTTGGGCCTAAGAGATTGCAACCGTACTTTGTAGCCAGTTGGTACATTTAGCTGACGCAAGAACTAAGCAAGCATTCATAATCGCTCGTTTTTTGCATGCTATACTTAGGTTCGGAAGGATGCGGCCGAGAGGACTCATCGCCATGAAGCAGAAGTCAAAAGCCCTGCAAATATTCATTATCATAGCGGCACTGATCATAGTGGTTGCAGGCTGTATAACTGCTTATGCTTATTTCACCCAGAGTTGGTTCTTCAAATCGGCTCCACCGGCAAAGCCGGTAGGCGCAACAGTCCCTTTGACGACCGAAAACTACCCAAAAGTTGACGCCAGCACGGTCACGCAGCCCTTGGCGCTCGCCTTCATGAAAAACTTTACAGGCGCCCAGAGCATCGATGAAACAAAACTCGGCTTTACCCAAACTGACGAAGCCTATAATCGGCTCATCAAAGGTCAGGTTGATCTGATCCTGGTCACCAGTCCCTCAAAAGATGAATTGGCGCGCGCCCAGAAAGCGGGCGTAAAACTTGAAGTGACCCCCGTAGTAAACGAGGGCTTTGTATTCTTCGTCAACCAGAACAACCCGGTTGACAGCCTGACAATCGCGCAAGTCCAGGATATCTATCAAGGTAAGATCACCAACTGGAAGCAGGTCGGCGGCAACGATGAGCCAATCACGGCCTATCAGCGGCCCGTGAACTCCGGCTCGCAGACCGGGATGCTCGACCTGGTGATGAAGGGCAAGTCACTCACAGACGCACCCTTGCATGTAGAAGGCACTATGAGCGGCGCCATCAACACTGTGGCAAATTATGATGGCAACAGTAATAACCAGGGCATCTGCTACTCCTATTACTATTACGCCACGACGATCTACCAGGATGTTGACGCCGCCACAGCAAACAACATCAAGCTGCTGAAAATCAACGGCATTGCGCCCACCACTGAAAATATCAAATCGGCTCGTTACCCCTTGCACGCCGCCTACTATATCGTGATCAATGCGGCCGCGCAAAAGAGCAGCCTGACGCGTGCGCTGAAGGAGGCAATGCTGTCAGACCGAGGCCAGAGAGTTGCTTTGGAGGCAGACTATGTCCCCCTCAGATAAGGGCAAGAAGCTTCCACCAACTGACAGCAAAGACGGCGCCGACAAGAACCAGAACCCCGGGAACACGAGGGAGCCCTCCGGGAGCCTGGTAAGGAAACTCGCTTTGGTCACGCTGGCCGTTGCAGTTTTCCTGCCAGAAACAACCCTTTCTGTGATTGCCCAGCATAACCGCCAACAGCAGTCTGCGGCAGCCGCTCTGGCCAAGAAAGCGCCGACACGGATAATTCTAGCAAATGAAGACACGGCGCCTGCCGCCGCTAAAAATGAAGAACCCCAAAATACTCTGACGTTTCCCGATGAGAGTGCATTTCAGATCAAAAGTTTTAGCGAAATGTACGCGGACAATAACATCGATATTTCCCAGAAGTCCGAAACCCTCTTCACGGAGTATGACGGTAATCCAAAGTACCCTTTCAAAGTCACCTATGATCAGATCACCGGCCTGCGTAACAAGACTGTCGAAGCCAACATCAACCAGACGATCCGTGACGCCGCCCTGAAGCTTGGTAAAGATCAAAAGAACGAAAATGGGGCAGTTCCTGAAGAAGTAGAGTTTGGGATAGTGGCAAATTACGGGGATGTAATCTCCTGCTGCGGTACCGACTGGGACTATGGGGATTTCACCTATTCCAAAGACCAGGTGCTGAATCTCCGTCTGGATACCGGTGATCAGATCAAATTCAGCGACCTGTTTATCGCCGGAACCAACCTGAACCAGATCATAGCGGACTGCTATGGATCGACCCTGACTAGTAAGAGATCGATCGGTAACTTTGACGCTGCCGGTAAACAAATAGACTCCGAGTCGGAGAACATTTTGGAACCTCTGTCCGACGATGACGAAGATCTGCTCAAAGTCATCCAGGCGTTCAAAGCCGACCCTGATATCCCCTTCACGTTTGACCGGAGCTCTATTTACACGACGGTTGCCGGCGGAAACATCGAGATACCAATGCTCGACTACTACCAGTCGATCGCGATCTACAAGCGCTTTAAGTCTCGCGTCAGCCTCTATACAAAAGGCCCCGGACCGCTCGCAAATTTTGTGTTCTGTAGCCCCGCCCATGAATTCGGCGCAGCAACATATCGGGCAGAAAAAATCTCCGACAACCTGCTCGTCAACACGTTGATCATCCCACAAAATGGCACAGGTAACTTTGCAAAACTTGAGCAGCAGGCCCGAAAGTTCGCCGATGACAAGATCGCCGAAGCCAAGGTCTGGGCAGCACGGCACCCAAACCAGGCGCTCATTCTGGGCATCAGCTATACCATCGGGGCTTTTGACCCAAACGTTGCCATTAGCAACTTTCACGATGATGAAGTGGGCATCTCTGTTGCTGAATACACCAGCACCATACCTAAAAGCCACTTCGAAGAAGCCCTCTTGATGCTAGCAAAGGATTCCCGTGCACCAACAGAAGGAGAATCGGAGGGCATACCGCTGTGTCCCTCTTACTCTTCTCTTGACGAATCTGCCACTTCTGCTGAAAGCAAGCCCCCGAACTGGCTAACTATCACATCGACCTGGTATGATTACCGCTACAACCAAAAAGGGACCTTGGTACGCGAGGCAGTCAAGAAGCCAGAATACTAAGCACTCTAACACACTCGCCACCATGAGATAATTGAACGCAGGACTACGAAAAGAGGTGACAACTTATGAAATACATCTTGATGAATAAAACTACGCCGGTTTTAAACTGCGAGATAGACACAGACACCAATTCCATTTCAAAGATTATTGAGTATTGTTGCACCGATTTTCTGCCGCTGGGCGTGCCGCTCAAGGGCGGGGTCGTTGATCGAAGGAAGCTTAACGATTGGTGGCAGGCGCGGGCAATACCGGCCACGCGCGACGGGCTGCAGGAGGCGCTTGCCCGGCTGAATGTTCCCAGCCAAACCTATCTTTTGATGAAGGGCTACGGCCTGTCCCTGTCAGACCAGTATTGGTTTAACCCGGAAGGCGCGTTGCAGTGGGCAGACATCAACTTTTTTACTCACCCGTTTTCGGAGGATGTGGGCGACATCTTAGTGGGAGGCCCCGCGCGCAATGACCCTGACCTCGTATCCCCCGATATCACCTCTGATGGCTGGTTGATAAAACGCTGGAAGATCATCAACGGCACACGTGTGCTTATCAAAGGCGGGAGCAAGCCCTACCGGCAGGAGCCTTTTAACGAGGTGCTTGCATCGCTTATTGGCAGGCGGCTTAACACGCAGGCAACGCTGCGCTATGACCTGCTTATTGATAAAGAAGAGCCCTACAGCGTGTGTGAAAACTTTATCACTCCTGATACGGAGCTCATACCTGCCGCGCAGGTGCTCGACTGTGTGAAGAAACCAAACGACCGGTCCGAATATGACCACTTTTTAGCTTGCTGCGACAAGCTGCACATCCCCGGCGCGCGGGAGTTCCTGAACTACCTGCTTACCCTGGATTACCTTGTGCTCAATACCGACCGACATTGGAACAACTTCGGCGTGATTCGCGATGTCAACACCCTGGACTACCGGGGCTTTGCGCCAATCTATGACACGGGGACAAGCCTCTGGCACGACGTGGACACCGAAGACATCGCTCGGCGCAATTTTCCCGAAGGAAAAAGCAAGCCGTTTTATGCGCAGTTCGCGCGGCAGCTGGCGCTCGTCACATCTTTTGAGGACTTCGACCCGGCAAAGCTCCAGGGGATCGACGAGGAGTTCCGCGAGCTCCTGCTCTCTTCCGGCGTCATACGCGAAGCGCGCGCCGATGTCTTATGCCAGGGAATCAGCGCCCGACTACACGCACTGGAGCGCACCATCGCCGCCCGGTCGTGACACCAGGCAGGCGCCTATGTCACACCGGTGCAGTAGAGCCAGAGACCGCTTCTTTCAGTTTTTCAATCACCTCGCTGTCAGCGCCCTCTGTTCGCACCCACTCAAAAAGCTGCTCCCAATCAATAGGATTGCCTTTTACGATCATCACGGCCTGATCAAACGAGGGCTTATCTTTCCAATAAATATAGGCTGCCAGGCGGTCCATAACTGACTGAGTGGGAGTGATCACCCGAATCGTACCAAGGGGCGTTGTTAGAACGCTGGTACTCTCGATAGGCATATTTGTTTCCCCAAAACTTAATTCTCCAGAGGGAAACTCAACAAGAAAATCCGTATCGGGACACGAGAAATGTCGTTCGTTGTTCTTGCGTTTAAAGCCAAGGGGCTCAAGAGCAGCAGCGACAACTTCGGTGCGATGCCTGGTAATAAAATCAAGGTCATACGTCTGATAAACATTATCGCTGTAAAACGATACTGCCGCCCCACCTACCAAAACCGCATCTACTCCTGCAGCTTCAAGTGCGGTGCTCACAATACTTGCAAGCTCTTTGAGCGTCGTATCCTTGGTAATGAGAGTCATTTCATGAGCCTTTCAGGAACGGGAGTAAGGGGCTTGCCGCTCCTCCGCGGTCGTTGCCTCGGGGAAAAATACTGTCGATATACTTCTGCGGGAAGGCCACTTGACTCCGAAGCCAGATACTCCAGCTCTGAAGCAAGGAAACGCCGGAGATTGCGCACGGTCACCCCGCGTGGATTGAACTCGAACACCCGCGTTCTGCCAACGGTATAGCCGACAAGGACCCCCTCAGCTTCAAATTTACGTAATTGCTGCTGCGCTCCATTAAGCGACATGTCAAAGGTTTCAGCAATCTGAGACGCATAACCCGACCCTTGGGATTCGATATAAAGCAGGGTATAGGCCGCTGCCCTACTTCCGAATAAAACCTCCAGCTGGCCAGCAACCTGGTACCGATTTATCGCGCTTTCCTTTTTCATAGCCATCCCCAAATCACCATAATATATAGTCATATTATCATATGTTATGGTGTTTATTGAACATAAGTGCCTGGCTTTAGTAAAATCATCGGGCGTAAACGGTTGGCCCACATCCAATGTTTGCCGTCTTGTCACTCTGCCCTACGTACTGCGACCTGCGCGCAGCACAGGCTCCGTCGCCAGCCTCGTCATCCTGCGCGAAGTCGCAGGATCCAGTCGTTGCGCTCCTTACTTCTTGACCTTGATCTTCTTGCCGGTGGCGTTGTATGCACTGATGTTTACGGGGCTGGTCTTGTAGGCGCGCACGGTGTAGCTGTAGATTCGCCGATTGCCGTTCTGCTCCCACGCGACAGTCAGACCCCTATCTGTATAGTTGATGATTTTTTCAGCTGGATGTTTTCTTAACCAGAACGGCACCATTCAACAGCAAGTTGATTATCTTATTTGTCGTCTTGCTTCCAGATTATGGTATCAGACGATGTCGTCTCAGTACTATTAATGAAATCATTTATCGCTTTTTGCGTCTCAGCGGGCGAAACGCCCGGCGTGGTAACGGTCGATTGGGAAATCGGTCGAGTGACCAATTGAGAAGCGACGACGATAAGGCGAATGAATATGAATATACTGAGAAACAACAAGATAAGAGCAACAACTCTTCTCACTATCCAATTGCTCCTAATTCTTCTGGCTCGCGAGAACCTCGCGGAACCATAGCCCCTCTTCTCCAAGCGGGTGAGCATGCTTTTGCACGCTCCACTTTCTGGATTAATTAAAAGAGCTCGCACGTAATACTCATGAGCTTCTGGGTACTTCCTCCAGTTGTAGTAAAAAGCGCCAAAGTTGAAATTCAGAGTAAATGGATTTGTTGATAGTGGAACCATTCGTTCTAATAGCTCTTTTTCTTTTGCATAGTTACGTCGAGTTCGATGATAAAACCCGTATTCAATGGTTAATACGACGAAACTCTGAGGCGCCAGGTTCTCAGCACGCTGGAATAGAGCGATTGCTTCTTTCTTATGACCTCTGTGGGCTCGAATACCAGCATACCGGGCAAGAAAAATAGCGCTTTTTGGATTAATCTCTACGGCCCTCTTGCTGTATTTTTCCGCCAGAGCATAAGCGCCATAGTGCATCCGCTCATAAGCCAGCAGATTATAGATATAGGCTTTCTGATAAGGCCCCAGATACGCCAAGGCTTCTTTCCCCGCTTTTGCGCCAACCAACCAGTCCCGTAGCTCCATATAGGAGCGCGTCAGAATGAGTAACATCACTGGGTCGTGAGGTTTATCCTGCAAGGCGCTCAGACAGGCATCGCGTGCGCGTTCCCAGCTCCCTATGGATTCATAATGCAGAGCCAAGTTGGCTTTTTGTTGATAGAGCTGCCTATCCACGTAATTCCTTTTCAGCGAATCTCGGTGCTTCGTCTATAGCTTGTTCTGATGCAGGTACTCTTCCACCTCATTATAAAACCCTGTCTGATTGGCGTACCTCACATAATCCTTGATTGTTTTCAACCAGCCCAAGATCGAAGGCCTCTCAGCAGATAACACCTCGAGCAATGTGCGTTGAGAGATACGCATATCCTGGTCGCCAGTCCGCATGATCTCTTCCAGCACCTGATCGGCAGCCAGCTCCACCACATGTTCAATATCTGCGCCGGAGAAGAAGGGACTCTTCTCGGCCAGTACGCGATAATCCAGCTCCTCAATGGGGCGCCCACGCAGCTTTAAGCGGAAGATCACTTCACGTGCATCAAGATCTGGTGGCGGCACAGCCCGATAAAGCAGGATGTCCATCCGGTGACGTGTTACAATGTACATACAGAAAGGAGTGCGCCCATGACCACTATGACTATCCGTATTGATGAAGATGAAAAGGCATTGATCCAATCTTATGCCGCCTTGCACGGAGTCTCTGCGGCAGAGATTTTAAGGCGCTCCGCTTTAGAGCGAATCGAAGATGAGTTTGACCTGCGTGAACTGCAAAACGCTATGGAGACAAGCACCGGCGAATTTGTCGATTTCTCCGCTGTGCTCAAGCGCTACTGCGCCTAGACGCTCATGGCCTATACCGTCAAAATCGAGAAGCGAGCGCTCAAGACACTTGATAAGATGGACCCTCCCACCAGGACACTCATCCTCTCATGGGTGAACAAGAATCTTGAGGGCTGCAAGAATCCCCGCGCTTTGGGCCACTCTTTGACGGGCCCTCGCGATGACCAGTGGCGCTATCGCATCGGGGACTGGAGGCTCCTGGCACACATCAATGATAAAGAGATTGGTATCTATATATTTAAGATCGGCAATCGCAAAGACGTGTACCGGCGAAAATAGCTCTCCCGACAGCAGAAGGAGCCGAAGCCCCTTGTCGTCGGGCATCCCCGCGCTCACCATTCTTGCTTAACAACTGATAGATTACGCTGAAACAACTCTTTTGCAACAGTGCTTGCCTACTCAAACTCAGCATAAGTTGATTCAAGGATTTGTTAAAAAGAAACCATTATTAACCGAGCTAAGGATGAAGTGACAAAATGGGGACTGTCCCCCTTATGTCACCTTGCCCCTCTTACCGGGACAACTCCTGCTCGGCGAAGGTGAACTCGCCGGTCTTTTTATCATAGGTCAGGTCGTAGGTTGCGTTTGGCCTTACGTCGATGGTCTTTTCCAGAGTGCCGGTTGATTTCGTGACGCTACGATATATGACGCCGGGACGCGTTGAGGTCCACTCTACCTGGACGCGGTGCTCGCCGGGGGTCACCCACGCGCCGTCTTTACCGGCCTCGCCAAGCTCAATCGGCTTCTCGCCGTCTACCAGATGTATGATCACGCAGCTTGAGCCAATTACGCCCTTGCTCATGGCATATATCTTTGACGCATCCGGGTGCTTATCCAGAAACGCCCGCCTCAGCGCTGTGGTCCTGTTCTTTTTTATGATTCCTGCCGTAAGGACAATAATCGCGATCAGAATTACTACGCCACCCTACAGAATAATCATGTTGGGGATTCCGTTTGTTGTTCCGGTAATGTCCATGTCTTCCTCCCTGTCCAGGACAGCCTTCTGCCCGCTCAAAGTCTTGCCAGCGGCGTCCTTGCAGCCGCGTTGGTTCAACCGCACGGCTGATCTTTACAGCCGCTCCGGCTCAACCTTGCTGTACTTCTGCATCTCTTTAAACATCTCGTCAAACTGTTTTGAGCCAATGGGCTCGCACTCTACGATGTCTGGGCGCCCCTCTTTATCAGTAATGCGCAGGCTTAACCGACGCGTCGCGCCATTGGCGCTTTTTACCTGATGATACCCCAGATCGCTGGTAGTCAGATCATAGCTTTTCTTTAACTTGCGACCCTTGTAATAGCTAAAGGTCCCGTCATCTGAAAGCTCAAAACGCAGGTTCTCGCCAAAGATCGCGCTGTAGAGCAGGCCAAAGAATATCGCCGCAATCACAATGACCCCCAGCACAAAAAACCATGTTGGGTTGTAAAACTGGAGCACCCACAAAAACAGCATGCCCACAGCAAAAGTCACTAACGGCGCAATCAGCAAAGATTTAATCAGCTGCCAGATCGTACGCCGATACTCACGCAATTCGCCCATGATAGCCCTCCTCCGTAATGTTTGTTCTTTCCTCTGCGCTTAAAGTCGCTCTGATAGACAGCGCTTACAAGGGGGCGATTCCCCTTTGTGCGCGCCGGGGTTAGTCCGCGTAGTACTTTGCGGGTACCAGCGTCATCTGGATAAACTTGTTCTCTTTGGGGGGCTCCCTCAGCAGGAAGGGCAGGATGCCTTCTTTTGGGATGCGGGTGCCGGGCAGATCGCTTTGATCAAATGAAACGGTAGCGCACCAGACATCGGCGCCACCCGCCACGCTTGTTCCCACCTTATGGCAAAAGCTGCTTATGGAGTTACGCAGGTCATCAATAAGCTTGCGCATGTCCTTAGGCAGGTTGCCCTGACTTCTCAGCTCGCCAATAGTCGCTGCCATCTGGGTAAGCCAGGCGATATCGTTTTTATACGCTTCATCAGTAGTGATGACCAGCACAGCAGGAAGACGCATGGCGTGACCAGGCTCCCACAAAGCGTTATTGGCCTGCACCACCGCGCCATAGATCAAAGGAGAGTTCGCCACAATCTGGCGCTCCTTTGCCTTACTGGCAAAGAGCTTTCCCGACGCCCCGCTGGCAACGGCGTCTGACACAAACTCGCTTTCCGGGTCACGGGGCGTGGCGATATAGGCGCTCAGCCGGCCCAGGTCAACCGGATGCATCTTGTCGTAGAGCTCACGGGCCTCCTTGCGCGCGGCGGCCAGCGCGATAGCCGCGTCCTTGAACTCGCTGACGTCATAGCCGTTTTTCTCCCACGACTCCAGAGTCTTGATGTTTGTCACATCTATCCGATACATCTTCGCCAGTCGTTTGGTCAGTTTCATGCTGAATCCTCCTCCATATTGGTGTCTTGCTGGCCAGGGCTGCCCAGCGTGCAAGCTTTCGCCCTCGCCCTTGCCCCTGCCCTCGCCCGTCAGTGGTCAATGACTGTCAGTGACGCCTGCAACATCTGTATCTTGCTTTTAAGCTGAGAGTAGCGGCTGCTCTTGAGCGTGAGCAGCTTATGCTCCTCTTTAAGCTGTATCTGGCATACCCATATCAGGTTAAAGCGCCACGTGGACCAGAACGCCTGGCGATAGCCGCCTTCTGAAAAATGCTCAATATCTTGCGTTAAATAGAAATCCGCGTCCTGGTAGTCATAGGCTTTGGTCCCAAAGATGCTGGAGATCTCAAAGCCTGAGCGCCGCAGCTTCACGCGATAGGTGACGTAGCTGATCACCCGCAGTCCATAGATGATACCTGCCGCCATCAGGGCTGTTGCAGCCAGTTTTGCGAGCGAAGATGTTGTGTACTCGGCCAGCCGGTTCGTGAAGTACAGCATCCAGAGGCCCAGCAGCATGGCGGCAATCGTTACCAGACCATACGGCAAAAACCGTATACGTCCACGGATGACGCTTTGCACCGCGCCAAGCGGGTGGTCGGATTGCTGGTCCACATCGGACCTTTCGTAGATCTGGGGCAGGTCAGGCGCTGGCTCTGGCGCTGACGCCGCTGCTGGCGCCGCTCCCGGTTGGCCCTGCGCAGGAACACCTCCGGTGACATCGCGGTCCCGCGCGTTTGCCATAAGCCTGCGGGAATAGATCACCCCGATACCCGTGATAACCACTACCACCGCCACGATGACGACAACGGTGATCAAATACTGTTGCATGATGGCTTCTCCCTCCTCGTTTCAATCTCCTGCTTTGGTTGCTTTGGTTGCTTTGGTTGCTTTGGTTGTGCGCCCTTCCTACTTCCCTTGCAACGCGGCGTAAGACGCCGCCAAAGGAAGGGCGATTTCGTTGGTCTGATTGAAGTCGTCATCATACAGACACACGTAGGCCGTTTTGGAGTCCTTGCCAGGATCTTTACTGACTTCATAGGCCATATAGTAACGTTGGGTCTTTCCGGCATAGGTCTTGTCCGCAATCCCTGGCCCATTAGCGGCAAGTGCGTGAGGGTCTGCTCCCTTTACGCTGATGCCCTCTGAATCCAAAAGCCCATCGCCCTGAAACACAAAGAATTTGCGCAGGTCAGGCGAGGCGTCTGCTGTTGCTTTGTTGGTGAAGTCAAAGTAGATGATCACTACCTTGCCCAGCGCATCAGTACCAAAGTGCGCGCCTGCAAACGTATACTGAGCAGAACCTACGGTTACCGTTGATTTGGTAGACGGCTTTATGGTGCTTTCGGGCAGTTTCTCGATCTTTGACGCCTTGATGTCAAGCAACGACACCCTTTTGCTGTCCTCGGTCCAGTACACGGTACCGTCTAACTTCCCCGTCACTTTAACAAGGTCTCCCTTAGCTGGTCTGCTGGCCGCCGCAAGGTCGGTTAGATCAATTGCGAAGTCGTCGTTAATATTGCGGGAAATGCGGGCGGATATATACACGCAGTCCTTGCCATCCACCGTAACATTTGCAGGGTCAGATAACGCCTTTGCCGTAAAGGTAAAGGTACCGGGAAGATCGCTGCTTTTCGCCCGATCCGGACTGGAAATCGCCGTGTTAAGCTTCTGGTAAAGATCCTCGCCCGCAGGCGCGCCAATACTGTCTAACTTACTCGTGATGCTGGAGGCGCTACACCCCGTAAGCATAAGCGCTACGCTTAGCGCCAGAACCGGCGCCAGAACCAGCGCCAAAATCCTCACATGCTTTCCATCGCTCATTAAATTCTCCTTTACTCCCTGTAAAATACTCCCTTAAAACGCAGAGCGCTCCTATATATAAAGATGTGAAATCAAACCAAAAATTACATCAATTTTTGATTTTGTTGGCGAAAGGAAAACTCCGTGCTATACTTGCTTTTTTCGTATGAACACAAAGTTGTGTACATACGGCGTCGCTCAGCTGTTTATGAGGGTAAGAAAGCGAGGATTTCTTCATGCGTGTTCATAACTTCTCCGCCGGACCAGCCGCCATTCCTTTAGAGATTCTGGAGCAGGCGCAGGCCGAGCTCTGCGACTGGCAGGGCAGCGGCATGTCGGTACTGGAGGTCTCGCACCGGGGCAAGGATTTCGTCGCCTGCGCCGCCCACGCAGAGGAGCTGATGCGCCAGGTCTTAGGCGTGCCGGATAACTATCGCGTGCTGTTTTTACAGGGGGGCGCCACTGGGCAGTTTGCCGCCGTGCCGATGAACCTGAGCGATCCGGGAGAGGTGGCCGCCTTCCTGAACACCGGGCAATGGTCGGGCAAGGCCATCAAGGCCGCCCTTGCCCAGGGCGTCGAGGTCCAGGTTGTCGCCGACGAGGACGCCAGCAACTACACCACCGTGCCCACGCCGGGCAGCTTCACGATCGATCCGGGCACGCGCTACCTGCACTACACGCCCAATGAAACCATCGGCGGCGTTGAGTTTGGCTACGTCCCTGACCCCGGCGACACTGTGCCGCTGGTCGCGGACTTCTCTTCCTCGCTGCTGTCAGAGCCGCTTGAGGTAAACCGCTTTGGGTTGATCTATGCCGGCGCGCAAAAGAACATGGGGCCGGCGGGGCTGACGCTGGTCATCGTGTGCGACGACCTGCTGGGCCACGCCCGTCCGGAGACGCCCGACATCTTCAACTACGCCAAGATGGCCGCGAGCGACTCGATGCTCAATACGCCGCCAACCTTTGGGATTTACCTGCTGGGCCTGACGCTGGAGTGGATCATCGCCCGTGGCGGCCTTGAGGCGATGGCTGTGCGCAATCGCGTAAAGGCAGACCTGCTTTACAGCGCCATCGATTCCTCCCGCCTCTATCACAACCCGGTTGCGCCCGACGCGCGCAGTCGCATGAACGTGGTCTTTACGCTGAGCGACCCGGATCAGGGCCCGGGCTCGGGCTCGGGCCCGGGCCCGGACCCGGACCAGGAGCTCACCGACGCCTTTGTGGCCGGGGCGGCCGAGGCGGGGCTGGTGAACCTGAAGGGCCACCGCTCGGTCGGCGGCATCCGCGCGAGCCTCTACAACGCGCTGGAACTTGAAGACGTCGAGGTGCTGGTCACGTTTATGGCTGAATTTGAAGCCGCACACTGCTGACAAAAATACCCCAGGGGTAATTTTGTCAGCAAGTACAATGACATAGTAAGAGATGAAAGGATCGTCTTTATGTATCGCATCAAAACACTGAACGCTATCAGCGAGGTCGGCACCAGCCGCCTGCCTGCCGATCTCTATGAAGTTGGGCCAGAGCTGAGCGATCCTGACGCCCTGCTGCTGCGCAGCTACGCGCTGCCCGCAGGCGAGATACCTCTCAGCGTGCGCGCCATCGCGCGCGCCGGCGCGGGCACGAACAACATCCCTGTCGCTGCCTGCAGCGAGCGTGGCATCCCCGTGTTTAACACCCCCGGGGCCAACGCCAACGCCGTCAAGGAGCTTGTTATGGCGGGGCTGTTCCTGGCCGCGCGCAACATCGTCCCGGCGGCCGCCTTCGCGCACCGCCTGACCGGCGACACAGACGCGATGTCAAAGGCCGTCGAAGCGGGCAAGAAGACCTACGTGGGCTTTGAGCTGCCCGGACGCAGCCTCGGCGTCATTGGCCTGGGCGCCATCGGCGTCGAAGTTGCCAACGCAGCCTGCGCCCTGGGGATGAAGGTCTACGGCTATGACCCTCTGCTCTCTGTTGAGCACGCGCTGAAGCTTTCACCCGAGGTCAACCGCACGACCGAGCTTGATCTGCTGCTGAGCAAGAGCGACATCATCACCATACACGTCCCCCTCCTGCCTGCCACGACCGGCATGATCGGCGCAGAACAGCTCGCCCTGATGCAGCCCGACACGGTGCTCATCAACTTTGCCCGCGCGCCCATCGTCGATGAGGATGCCCTGGTCGCAGCCCTGGAGAGCGACCGCCTGCGCGGCTATGTCTGCGACTTCCCCAGCCCTGCGCTCAATACGCGCGAGCGCGTGGTCACCCTGCCGCATCTGGGGGCCTCGACCGCAGAAGCCGAGGAGAACTGCGCCCGCATGGCAGCCGACGAGCTGCGCGCCTATCTGGAAGATGGCGTGATCCGCAACAGCGTGAACTTCCCCGCCGCAGAGCTGAGCCGCGCGCCGGGAACCACGCGCGTCTGCATCGCCAATCGCAACATCCCCAACATGGTAGGCCAGGTCTCGACCGTTTTGGCCGACGCCGGCCTCAACCTTGCAGAAGTGCTGAACAAATCCCGCGGAGAGCTGGCCTACACCCTGGCAGACATCGACGGCGCCGTACCGGATGCAGTGGTGACAAAGCTCGCATCCATCGACGGAGTCCTGGCCGTCCGGGTGTTAGAGTAACGAAATCGCGGAAAAGTGTAGAAATTGCCCATTTTAGATTCCGAAAAAGTGTCGGGATAGCCTCTTCCAAATTCCGGAAAAGTGTAAGCACCGCCTAACCTAAGGTATTAAACCGGCAAGAAGACTGGCGAATTGGACTACCTCCGCATTTGCTTGGCATCAATGCTTTCGCCCCATCAACATACAGGCGATTCAGCAAATTTGCAATCACCCTCGCAGTAATACGTCAACCAAAGCGTAGCTCAAGCTTTTCCTTCACCTTGCGCCAGTCGGGATCCTGATAGTGATCCATTGCTTTGTAGAAAGCCTCATCATGTCGTGGATGCTCGATATGACACAGCTCGTGGATGCAAACAAAGCGAATCGCCTCGGTCGGCGCTTCAATCAAACGCGAATTCAAATACACGGTGTGAGTTTTCGAGCTATAGCTCCCCCACTGGGTGCGCATTGTTTTCCAGCACAACTGCGGACGCACGTCGTCTGGCAGATGAAATCGTCGACACGCAAGCACATACTGCTGCCAAAACACCCGCTGCCTGCGAAACGCCAGCCAGCGTTCAAGAAGCCTGCGATTATGCGCCTCATCTGCAGTCTGAGCCGCAGTATACACCGCTAGTTTGCCCCCCTCAATCCTAACAAGCTCCTCATCTCTTTCGACGACCTTCAAGATATACTGCCGCCCCAGATAGTAGAGCGAGGCTCCGGCGGCGGCACAAAGTAGATGAGCCGGCTTACGGTAGCGCTCAAACATCACGAGCTGCTTATCAATCCACAGCCATTTCTTCTCTAGGAATTCTTCAACTTGCTGTGTATTTGTGCCAGAAGGGACACGTACCTCAAGGCTCCCGTCAGGGCGCACCGTCAAAGCAAGACTGCGCCTGTCCGTAAAGACCAGGGAATAGGTGCAACTCTGCCCCGCATAGTGAAACACTCGCTTCGCGGCGGCGTCTGCTGCTTCAATCTCACTCATACGTTGAAAGCCCCCGAGTTAGCTTCTGCTAATTTCATGATACGAGCCAGCAACTCTTCCGAATACCGCTCATAGTCATCAATCGACAGCGTGTCATAAAGATAGTCGTCAAGTACTTCACGGATCTCGCGTTTCACTTCCTGGTTGAGGTACCAGTCAACACGAACGTTTTCAGCAATCGTCGCGCTGATGCCCTGGATAAAACCTGCGTACGCCTCCTCTGTCATGACAGGAGTGAGCTCTTTCAGGTTGCGGAAGAAGGTATCCCCACAAGGCGACTTGCGCAAAACAGCAGGTACGCCTTCCTCTTTCTTGCTCTCCATATCCAGCTGCAACTGTTGCAGCTCTTTGAAAGCCTCGATGTCAGCCAGCCTACCCTCATGCAACGCGGTGATTATCTCCTGGATGCGCTCAGAAAACTTCGCGTAGTACTTTGCGTCGGTATCGCTACGCTCTTCGATCACCCGCTGCGTCTGGGCAGCGATCGCCTCTGCCTTCGTCCTATCACTGCCCGGAAGTTCCTTGATCGCCTGCGCCAGACCCGGCATCGACAGCTCGACTTCACCGGTGATTTCCTGGACTTCCGCTGCTTTGGTTGACTGCCCTGCCAAACGTTTCAGTTCCGCAACATAGCGCTTGAAATCGGGCGTTTCTCCATAGCGCAGCGCGGTGTTCTTCTTTAGTTCGATAAACTTCTTGGCATCATCCTGGTAAGCACGAAAGAGCTTCTCCCCCAATGCCTCTGGTGCGTCACGCAGGTTCTGACATTCGTTGAAAGCTTGCAGGAAAGCATTAACGCGATCCTGAAAGAGCGCCCGGCGATAGTCATCATCCAGATGAGCGATCAGAGCGGTGGCGTCATTCAAGTCGACGCCCTTGAGCATGCTCAGTACTTCTGCGTGCGCACTCTTAAGCAACTGTACCTTATCTGCGATGGTAAACAGCGCCTGTTGCACGTCGTCAGGATCATAGCCGCTGAACAGTTCCAAGGCCTCATGAATATGCACGGCGTTTTTTGAGTAGTCGATCACGTAGCCGCAGGTCTTATCCTCAGCAGCGCCATCGTACACGCGGTTGATGCGAGCAATAGCCTGTAAAAGACTGTGGTCGCGCAGCTCTCGCACCAGATACATCACCGTGTTACAAGGCGCGTCAAAGCCCGTCAGGAGCTTATCGACCACGATAAGAAGCTCGACACCTTCTGGGTCGTCGGTGAAGCTGTCAACTATCGACTCCTCATACTTTTTCAGGCTGGAGTAATCAGCCGTCACGGTGCGCAGATAGTCTTTGACCTCCTGCTTCTTTGGTTCGTCTTCAGAGATCTCTCCATTTTCATCGCTGATTACCAACGCCACGTTAAGAGCGCCCGTTTGCTGGAAGTGCCGATGCATCAGCACAGCCGCATACTTGCTGGGCGCAACGACTTGTCCTTTTAGACCTGTCCCATGGAATCGGCCCAGGAAATGCTGCTCAATATCATAGCAGGCTTCTGCCAGGCTCTGCGGTGTTTGCCCAACGGTCCGCTTGTCGATCGCACGCAGCGCCTTCTGGCGCTCTTCCTTACTGCGTCCTGTGCTTACCCGCTCGGCCCAAAGGTCGAACTCTTCTTTGTCCAGGCGCAAAGGAACCTCACGCCCGTCATAGACCAAAGGAACGATCACCTTGTCACGTAGCGCGTCATCGATCTTGTACGTGTCAATGAACGCGCCAAACTGCTTGAGCGAGGTGTCGCCTTTAAGCAACGGGGTGCCCGTAAAACCAATGAAGCAGGCGTTGGGGAGCGCGTGGCTCATCTCGAAGTTGGCGCCACCCCCCTGGCTGCGATGCGCTTCATCAATCAGAACAAAGATGTTGGGATCAGTATCAGGTGTGAAGTCCCGCCTCAGACGCTCGCGCGCCGCATCAAACTTCTGCACCAGCGTGGTTAGCACAGCGGGGTCTTTATCGGCCAGATGCTCGACCAGGTCTGCGCCCGTTTTCATGCGCTTGACCTCCTTCTTCAGGCCAGCATTCTGGAAGGTTCCCTTGATTTGCTTATCCAGGTCGATGCGGTCAGTCACAACCAGGATGCGCGAATTCGGGATGTCTGCAGCCTCGATAAGCGCACGCACGAACATGATCATCGTCAAGCTTTTACCCGAGCCCTGCGTATGCCAAATGAGCCCGCCTTTGCGGCGCGGCAATCCATTGGGAGCAATCTCTGTCTGGCGCACCTGGCGCAAGATGCGCTGAACAGCAAAGTATTGCTGATACCGGGCGACTTTCTTATGTAGACCATCATAGAACACCGCCTCGCGGATAAAGCTGAGCAGGCGCTGCGGTTGGAGCAGCGCAAAAAGCGTCCGATCCTGGGGGGTGAGAGTCTTGCCTGGTTTGTGCTCCGTCAAAGGAGCGCCCTTCGTGGGTAAGTCGTGCTCAATGCTGGTTTTCGCCGCGCCATCCAGCTTCTGAGCCAGCAGATCCTCAATGGTCTGGTTAAGCTCTGCTTCAGGCGTCTCTTTCTCACGCCAGGGGGTGAAGAACTTGGGCGGAGTGCCCGCCGTCCCATAAACTGCATTCTCGCTGTCAACTGCAAACACAAGCTGCACATAGGGAAAAAAGCGCGCCGCGACTGATGGCGACTGGTAGCGCCGCAGTTGTGCGATCGCCTTATCATAGCCAACGCTCGACTTCTTACATTCGATATGCGCCAGCGGGATGCCGTTGACAAAACACACCAGATCAAAGAAGCAATGCTCCCCGCCCAGAAAGCTGCACTCTGCCGTGACATGATAGCTATTATTCTCTGGGTGCTCAAAGTCGAAGAAGCGTATGCTCTTCTCTTCATAGCTGCCATCTTGAAATACGCGAATCGTCGCCCCACCCTTGACGGGCATAATCGTGTTGGTGACCGCTCGACTTGTTTCGATGAGCCCTTCAAAGGGAACACTTTCCAGCTCGTCGACTTTCTGGGCAATATCAGAAGCGCTGAACTTCAGCTTCTTACCGCCTGCTTCATAACTGTTAAGCCGCATTAAAGCATCGGCTACCACATCAGTGAGCAGCGAGCGACCCTCATCGCCGCGTCGCAGTTCCCCGGCGGCGTCACGTGACAACCAGGTATAGCCCATCTTTACGAGCAGCTCTGCTGCAGGCCACTGCGACTGCCGTACCTCATCAAATATCGAACTCATCATCGCGCCTCTCTGCTATACTGATGGTGATAAGTAATTCCTCCAGCGGTGCCTTTCCGGAAAGGTTGAGCACTTGAATGAGTAAACGTCGCTGAAGGTTTTGTCACTAAAGCCCACGAGGACTGGCGTGTTGCGGTACCACAACCTTGTCGCATCAGGCGGCCTGTTGCCCCTCGGGGCTTTATTTTCTGCAAAGCTCCTCTACAGCCGTATAGTAATTTACTCCTGCAGCTGCTAAAATAGAGTTGATAAGTAATTCCTCTGTCGTGGGGTACCGTATGGATCCTCGTAAATAGCGGCAGGGGTTTTATCTTTTTTAGCGACCAAACAACCAATTCTCTTCAACTACCTTTTCAGAAATAATGTCAACATACGACGCGTCACCACGCTCGTATTTATAAAAGAAACTCCACGCTAACAAATCAGCAATCTGCAGCCCTTTTTCTTCTTTTGGAGTTTTGATAGAAACCGAGATATCAACTGAATGGTTTCGAGCGGCTTGATGTCGAAGGTAATCAACAAAGTTTTCATTGAGAAATTTACTTGTCTCTCGCCGAGAAGCCACGATCTTAATATCATCTTCCCCATTGAATAGCTTCTTGCGAATTAGGCGATCAAGCAAAATATTAACCACATAATTGTAGAGCGCATGTTTCGCGTCTTGCAGCCCAATGTGTACATGCTCTTTGTTAAGCATGATAACCAGCACAGATACATCCTCGTTTTGCAACTGCCTCAACAACCGTTTTCGCACTGCGGGCCGCAATTTATAAGTATGGAGCACGCCTCCGAGACTCTTCGTCTCAGTTTTTGTGAAGCCTGCAAAGGTCTTATTTACTAACTTGTCAATTCGTTTTGGATCACGACAAAATAGCATAGCAACAACAAAGTGCTTCGTTGTTCGCGACTTTGAGAAATCAAAACCGAGATCTCCGCTCTCGTCGAAGTACACATAACAGCTACTCATGCCCCCACCGCCATGCTTTCTGGCACCGTTATATTGCCTGTGACCAAATTATTGAGAAGATAGGCGCGTTGTGCCGCAATCAGCTCGCGTTTCTTGCGAAGCGCCTCAAGCTCCGCATCCGCCGCCTCCAGCACCGCCGCGATTTCCTGCTGCTCATTAAATTCTGGAACGCATGCAGTAATCTCATCGAAATTTGTCTGATAGATATGAACAACGGACTGACCCTGACTATAACGCCAAAACTGCTTACGCAACACTGTATTGATTTGGTAAGTGATAAATAATGAACTTTGCTTATCGTCCGGTCGAAAGATGATAATGTCACCACCGGCATAGCCAGGTTCTTCAGAGTCATAACAAGCTGCTGAACCTATCTCCTCGGATGTTTCGCCCGACCCTGCGAGCAATATGTCCCCTCGATTAACTTCCGCGGAATCTGCAGCAACTTTGTCATCAATAAATGAAGTTATTTCCTTTATCCGATTTCGATGCAGCGTGTATAATTCTCCGTAGGTAAAAGCTGGATGTCCCTCCTGGGCTAATGCAGCCTTCGGGACTCCATAGCCCTTGCAGCTTTCGCCCAGAGACGCGAATGGTGTTTCCTCCCATTTTTTTAAATACCCCGGTAGTCGCTTCTTTTCAGAAAGAAGTTGCTGCATCAACCCTTTTTTAGCCTGCTCCTTCAGCTCTATCTTCTTATCGAGCAACCCAAGCGCCCGATCCCAAACCTCCAGCACCCCCACAATCCTCTGTTGCTCCTCTATTGGAGGTAGATCGATAGTAAGATTCTTAACAATCGCAGCAGAAAGATTGCCCTGACCGCCCTGCAGATACTTTCTGAGAATGATACTTTTATGCAGCAATAACCAGTAAAAAATAAAGTATTTATCTTGTGATGTCCTAATGCAGAGGACAGCTTGGTTGATGGCGCCATCGATTTTTGAAATAGCAACTTCGCCGCTTGTTGCGCCATAGAGCGCTAGAAGAATGTCACCTTCCATCACTTTCTTGGCACTAGAAGCCTGTAGGGCCTCCGAGGAAATGCACTGCTCTGTTGTTGATGAGTTAATCTCGCCCGACTTAATAAAAGGTATTTCACCCCAATAATACTTTAATACCCTAGTCGGTGGCGTCCCTCCAGAAAAAGTATCAGCAATATCCCCGATTTTTGTCATCACCCAGTCATTCATCCGCTTCTCTTTCAATTTGGAAGTAATCAGCAACATCAGACAAGTAGTTCAGCAAACTTTCCGGCAAATCAACGAAGGGTGAATCCTGCAGTATTTCTGTCGGATTACAGTTTAAGATTCTTTTACAGATATCCTTGCCCGGCATCAGAGCTTTCCAGTTTTTCTTGGCCACACGTCTGAGATCTTGCATCACATCAAGTCGTCCACGACCAAATGAGCCCAAAAACAAATCCTCATGCTCTTTCGGTACTTTTTGACCCATTTTTTGAAGTCGATCCTGTGTAGTTTTCTCAAAGGCTTCACAAACAGCATCAGCATTTGAGTGCCACAGCTCATCTGTCGCTTCAGGAATCATCATCAGTGCAAAATTCTCTAATTCATTAACTGGTAATACCAACAAAGAGTAATTTGGCAATTTCTTGAAACGCTCACGAACTCGTTCTTTGATATATCCAATCTGTTCATCAGACAAGCCATCGCGATCCATCTCTCGCACAACAATTGGTTCATATCCAGGTTTTATTTCCATATTGCCCATTAAGGCCAGCTCTATCGCTTCCGATTCCCATCCTTTCGAGGAAAGAACGGTAACACCCTCGACCCCAGCAGCTCTTAGAAAACCATCCCACAGCTCAACAGCTTGATTGTCCTCACAGATAAAAACCTTTGATGGAAAAGCTTCTTTAACCTTAGCAACCTCATTCTTGAGCTCCTCAGAATATCTCGCCTGTTGTTCTTTTTCATCCTCAAGCGCTTGCGCTGCAGCTTCTATTTCACGGCTCATCTCAACGAAATGAAGCTCCTCGTTCAGCACTTGATATTCAGGGCTCAATTCCCCTCGTTCAAATAAAGTATTGACGCGTTCTTCAATTTTATCAAGGCGCCTAACCTCCGTTAAGCACTTATTTGTCTCTGAATTATCGGGGGGCATTGTAAAGACACGGTGAAAACATGCATTCACATCAGTGCGTTCTTTTAGTTGAATAAATGCCGGTGAATGCGTCGTGAGAAAAATTTGTGCAACCGTAGAAAAATTCGAAGCAAACATTTCGGCTAAATCTTGTGCTTTTGAGTACTCCAATGAGTTTTCAGGCTCTTCAAATCCCCAGATAAATTTCTTACCGACAGATTTCCGGCATAAATAGTCAAGAAAATATGCAAGATATGCCATGAGCACACCGTCTCCAGAAGAAAATAGACTTACCGGAATTGCTGTAATTTCTTTTTTACCTTTTTTCCATAGTCGAATCCCGGAGTCAACATCGATTTCGATTGCCCCAAGAACATCAGCAGTATTAGAAGAAAGGGTTGCACGTGTCGGCATTCCAATAAAAGACTTAAATTCCTCACTCAGCTCTTTTGATTGCTCTCTTAATATATTTGACAATCCATCAAGTCGTTTTTGGAAATCTCCAGCCACTACATCGCTTCTAATTACGCTCTCAAAATTTGTTAAAAAATGATGCACAAATGCTTTGTCGCGAACAGCAGGAATATAGTAATACTCAATTGAATTTAAGTAGCGAGTAAACTGTCGTATTGTATTGCCATCATGAGCTTCTAATCTTTCATTGATCGCTTCGTCAGTAGAATGATACTCGGGATTGGGCTGTCCACTTACATCAAATTCTTTGCTAATGCTGAATGGATACCGTAAATATCCTGCTCCTTGCGGCTCAAAATGAAGAGTAATTTTCACCGACCATCTGCCACCCGCTGATTCTGTATATGCTTTGTTGTAGTCCCGTGAATAGTCATATTGAGAATCGTAATTTGTCTCCCCATTAAAGAATAAATTCAGCGCGCGAAGAATATTTGATTTCCCGGAATTATTCTTCCCAGAGTAAATACAGATATCTTCTGTGTCAATTTGAGAACGTCCAAAGGATCGGAAACGCTTAATCTCTATTTTGCTAATGTACTTCATTTAACATGACCTTTCCCATACTCTCACCAACAGATTACTCACATCATTCTTCCCGCGCAACTTCGTCATTACGCTCCAATCCCCAGCTCGCGCAGGTACTGCTGCATCTGGGTCTCAAGCTTCTCCAGCTCGGGGTTTAGATCCTCAAGCTCTTTGATGGTCGCTTCTATGTCAACTTCAGGCTCCTCTTCGAAGGTATCCACATAGCGGGTGATGTTGAGGTTGTAGTCGTTTTCTGTGATCTCTTCGGGCGGCGCCAGGTGTGCGAACTTCTCTACTTCTTTGCGCGCAACAAAAGTATCAAAAATACGGTTGGCGTTATCCGGCTCAAGCGTGTTGATCGCCTTGCCGGGCTTGAATTCCTTGCTCGCCTCGATAAAGAGTACGCTCTTGTCGCCTTCGCGTGCTCCTCCAGCCTCGCGCGCCTTATCGATCACCAGCACGGCAACCGGGATACTCGTTGTCTGGAAGAGCCCCGCGGGCAGACCGATTACCGCGTCGATCAGGTTTTCTTTAAGTAGAGCGCGGCGGATCTTACCCTCCGCTCCGCTGCGGAACAGCACGCCATGGGGTACGATCACGGCCATACGGCCCGTGCGGGGCTGCAGAGTCTCGACCATATGGGTGATAAACGCATAGTCGCCCGTGCTCTTGGGCGGCACACCGCGCCAAAAGCGCTTGTAGCGATCATCGGCGGCGTTTTCCGCACCCCATTTATCCAACGAAAATGGCGGATTGGCCACGCAGATGTCGAACTTCATCAGGTGTCCGCCCTCTACCAGAAGCGGATTGTTGAGCGTGTCGCCCCATTCGATACGCGCCGCGTCTTCGTCGTGCAGGAATATGTTCATACGGCACAGCTGATAAGTCGATCCGTTCGACTCCTGGCCATACAGCGCATAGTCCTTGCTCTTCTGTTTCTTAACTTCAGCGCCCGCCAGCAGCAGCAAACCGCCCGAGCCACAAGCTGGGTCGCAGATGCGGCTTCCTGGCTCCGGGCGTACCAGGCGTGCTACCAGCTCTGCTACCGAGCGCCGCGTGAAGAACTCCCCCGCTTTTTTGCCTGCATCAGAGCCAAAGTGCTCGATCATGTACATGTAGGCGTCCCCGATGATGTCCGGGTCTTGCTCCGCGAAGTCGATCTTGTTGAAATCTGCCAACAGGTTGCGGATCATCTTGTTGCGCTGATCGATCTTGCCCAACGTGACCTCAGAGTTGAAGTCAACCGCGAACACGCCGCCTAGTTTTTCGCGATTGGCGTCTTCTATCGCCTTAAGCGCCTTGTTGAGATCCTCGCCGATGTTGTCCTCTTCGCGTTTTGCATAGAGGTCTGCGAAAGCAGTCCCCACAGGCAGATTGAACCGAGAGTTCTTCATCTTTGCCTGAGCGCGTTTTGCGTCGCCTTTTGAACGCTTAAGATACTCCTGGTACTGCTTATCTGCCTGGTCACTGATGTATTTGTAGAACAGCATCGCCAGCACATAGTCTTTATAGACGCCAGCATCAAGATTGCTGCGTGATGAGTCCGCCGCAGCCCAAAGGACTTTCTCAAGCTCTTCGCGTGAATACTCGGTCACTGTACTTCCTCCTGTAAAAGACGTTGACTTAATGCGGTTTCTAGTTCTGCTGTCAGCTGCTGCTTTTTTGCAAGCGCCTGCTGATACTGGTGGATGGTGTTGAGCGCACAGGCGTACTGGCGCTGTTGTTCCGGGCTGATGTCAGGCACTGGAAACGCGCCCAACTCCTGTTTGGAAAGAGTCAGCATGAAGCTCCCGCCAGCCAGACGACCCAAGGTATGCTGCCCCTGTGTTGAGTTTAAGAGGGCGGCAAGCACCAAAGGCGAGAAAGCTTGGTTATGCACCCTGATTCGAAGCACTGAGGCCGCAATGATACAGGGTATCGGAACTTCCTGTAAGAGCGCTGCTTTGAAGTTTGATCGTGAAGCGATAAGGATGTCGCCTACTTTCAGCAAGAACTTTGGGTTTGAAAAGCTGATTCGCGGCAGCCCGGTAAAGTCAAACTCGCTGATATCTTTGATTTGGATGACCGCAATGGTACCACCTGGTTCCGTCTCAACGGCAGCGCGAAACGAGTAGCCTGGCTGGATTTCAGCTATATCAGAGAGCTTTCGCATGTACTCACTATAGCATAATATTAAAGTCTACAGTAATCTATTACTGTCTTATTATATTCAGTGCTGTTTGATTTGCCGTGTCGTCTTGCGTGACATTCTGAAACCACCCTCTGCTTGCACACTGAGACGGCATGTTATTAGTGGGGCGAGAGTGCATGAAAATACCGTGCAGATGAATTTAATCAAGGGCTTTCACGCTGACCGCATGTTCTTATGTCATGAAACCAGAATGAGTGGCGTGATTGTGCATCAGCGAGCGATTTGACGTGAGGGGCGTGTTATACTGAAGCGGGGTTTTGCTTTCAATCCTGCGATGGGACCTGGCGCCAAAGCGCCGGTTGGCGGGAAGGGGAACACATGGACAGACGTACGTTTCTGAAAAGTGCCGGTGGCCTGGTTATTTTTGGCCTTGCAGGAGCTCTCATGCAATCCGATGCTTTTGTGCCGCCTGCAGGAGACGGCTCTTCGAGCAAGTCCCCCGTCGGCCCCCTGCTGCGCACGGGCATCAATGTGCGCAAGACCTCTGAGGGAGCACAGGCTTATTATCAGAGGCTCCACATTTTCGACGTTGACGCGGATGGCGCGAAGTTCCTGGCGCTGGCCGATGGCGCCCATACGATCGATGACATAGCGGCGCGCACCGGCAAACGGAAAGAAGCCGCAGACGTTGCGCTCTTCTTTGTGGCTCTGGGTCAAGCTAATTACCTGCAGAACCGGGTGGAGGTCAGCATTGTCCAGCATGCTGCCTGAAACCTTTGCCCTGGAGACGCCTCCGGAACTCTTCATCCTGCGCGATGAAGAAGGGTCTATCCTCTACGCGCCTTTGGGCGGACAGCTTCTCGCGCGTCTCGATGATGAGGCGATCGCGGCTGTGAAGGCGGTGCTTGATAGCTCGGTGTCCGGGGCGCCAGGCGACGCCGATCTGACAGAAGATCAGCAGCAGACCATCGCGACCCTGCGTGCGCATCGCTTCTTTGACGCTTTCCCCCGTCCTCACAGCGACACGGAGTTCAAGCCCTGCGAGGTCACGCTCTTTCCCACGAACCGCTGCAACTTGCGTTGTGTCTACTGCTATACCGAAGGTGGCGAGGGCGGCGCGCAGCGCGAGGCGATGACCACCCTTGATCTGGCTGCGGGCAAAGCGGCGATCGACCTGGTGGCGCGTAACGCAAAAGAGCTCAACGCGCAGTCAGACTTCGGCTATCCCAGGAATTTCCTCGTAAGCTTTCATGGCAACGGAGAACCGTTCTCGGCTTTCGACACGGTGCGGGAGCTGTGCTTTTACGCGCGGGAGGTCTCAGAAGCGATCGACTTTCCGGTCGTGCTCAATGCCGCGACCAACGGTGTCCTGACCGAGGAGCAGTGCGACTTCCTGCTCGCGTTCTTTGACAACGTCAACATCTCGTTTGACGGGTTGCCGGATATCCAGGACCGCCAGCGCCCACGCGCGGACGGAGCGCCGACCTTTGAGGCGATCGACCGCACGCTTACGCGCCTGGACGCCTCTGCGGTCGAGTACGGCATTCGCACCACGGTCACCGCAGAGATCGCCCACCGCCTGCCAGAGATCGCGCGCTTTGTGGCCGAGCGTTATCCGCGTTGTACCCAGCTCCATCTTGAGCCGGTCTGGGCCTGCGGACGCTGCAACAGCTCTCACGAGGCTCCGCCGGATCCGACAACCTTCACCGATCGCTATCTTGAGGCAGCCGATGCTCTTGTGCAGGCTCGCTCCCCGATGCGCCTCGTGTTTTCGGGCGCGCGCAAGGAGCTCCTCTGCGACTGTTTTTGCAAGGTGAACGTCGGGTCGTTTACGGTAACGCCTACCGGAGACGTGACCGCTTGCTACGAGGTGTCCTACCGTAGCGACCCTCGCTCTGAGCGCTATTTCTTTGGCCGGTATGATCCGGCGTCGGGCGCCTATGTATTCGACGAGAACAAGCTGGCCGCTCTCCATGAGCTCAGCGTTCACAATATGCCGTTTTGCCAGAACTGCTTCTGCAAGTGGCATTGCGCGGGGGACTGCGCGGCGAAAGTCCTCGGGACGCGTGCGCCGCAGACCAATCAGGGCAGTGATCGTTGTGAGATCACGCGGCGCCTGACGCTTAAGATGCTCCAGCGCGAGCTGGTCACGCCCACGCCAGAGGAGGCCTCAGCAGGAAACAGCTCAACCAGAGCAGGAGGAAGATCATGACGCTACCCTATGACGATTCGCTCGACAAGTTCGCTCTCGGAAAGAATCCGAGCGACGCAGCAGTGCCCAAGCCACACATCAAGATCATCGTTGACGGCAAGAGCGTCTTCATGCCGGGCATGAAGACCTACCTGGCGGGCGACGAGCCGGGCGAGGGCTCTCTACTCACCGAGAGTAAACCCGGCGACTCCTCGGGTAAAAAGGACAGCAAGAAGATCATCGGCGGCCAGTACTGCAGCTGCGATACGGTCTTCGTTGGTTCCCGCGAGCAGATTCCCGCCCCTGACGCTTCGAGCACCGGCTCCGGGACGGAGAGCTCGGGGAGCGGGAGCACGGGCGGCGGGCAGACCTGCACCTGCGACACGGTCAACACCTGCTCCAGCAACTGCGGCTGCGTGAACTACACGACCTGCAGCTGTGTTGGCCACAGTACCTGCAGTTGCGTAGGCCACAGCACCTGCAGTTGTGTAAGCCATACCAATAGCGGTGGCGGTGGCAGCGTGAGCTGTGGCTCGCCCTGCGCCTGCGTGCCGGTGCATTAGGGCAAGAGCAGTCCCGAGTCCCGAGAGGAGAGCGCCATGAACGCACTAAGCCCCAGAGCCAAGAACATCGTCATCGGAGTGATCGTCGGTGTGGTGTTAGTGGTTGGCGTGCAGATGGTCATCAGACAGATAAGCAGGAGCAAGACCGCTTCTGACTCCTCGGTGATCACGGACACGAATCCGAGCTACCGTAAGCCTGCTGATATCGGCGCGGAGATTTCTCAGGCAAGAGATAGAGCCAGTGCCGCGCGCACAAAGTTAGCATCGGATACAGCTGCCGGTTTGCAGGTAAGCCGGGAGAACACGGATTACAAGGCTGCAAACAAGTTGTTCCGGCAAGGCAAGTACAGCGAAGCTCTGGACAAGTACCAGCAGGTTCTTAAAGAGGAGCCCTATCACGCAGACGCGCTGAACAACGCTGCCCTCGCTTGCCTGGAACTGAAGAACAACCTGCAGGCGCTCAGATACTCCCTGACGGCCGTCGCGCTCTACCCAAAGTACTCGGAGCTCAACTTGAACCTTGAGGCCGCTTGCGTGGCAGCCGGATATGATCTCAGTAGCCTTGCTTATAGCATCGATGGCTATACCGCGATCTCGGTATCTGATCTTAAGAGTACTGACTTTATGGATGCCGATATCTATAACAGTGTCTATGCAGATATCTGGCGCGATGAGCTCTTTTCTCCGACTTGGGACGATACCGGCTCTTCGTCAAGCTTCAATTCTCGGGAGAACCATTATGAAGACCAGATGGGCCGTCTCAAGTCCCTGAAAAAGGATCCTGATGTCGATGCGCTCAGGGCATACTTCCAGCGGCAGGGTGTGCTGGCAGGCGTGGTGAGCAAACCCAAGACCGGCAAGTAGCCAGACGCCATGGGCGCAGGTCCGCAGAAGGTCGCTCTGATTCGCCCGCTGCATACAGGCGAGGAGTTCGAGTTCCAGGAACCCCTGGCGATCGAGTATCTGGCGGGCGCTCTGCGGCAGGCGGGTGCGGGTCACGAGGTGGCGCTGTTTGACCGGCGGCTTTACGAGCGCCGCGGCCAACTGCCCGCGTTCCGGGACGACTTTACCGCTCAAGAGCCCTTTGACACAGTCGGTTTTTCGCTTATGACCGCAGAAGACCTGCCCGATACGCTCCGATTGATCCAGCGTATGAAGCTGGCGGAGCCAGCGCCCCGTTTTGTGCTGGGCGGCCTGTTCATCACGCTGGCAGGCGAGCGGCTGCACGAGCTTGTGCCCAGCGAGGTCACGTTGATCCCGGGCGAGGGGGAGGCGCCGCTCACTGGTTCGCCTGCCTGGGCGCCTGCCTGGCGACCGCAGCTTGCCGACTATCTGGCGCAGGGCTGCGCCATTAACCTGCGCGGCGCGCGCGGCTGCTCGGGAACCTGTGCCTTTTGCGCGACGCCCGCGCTGCCGCAGGGCCTTAGCAGCTGGGCAGGGCGCGCTATCCCTGAGCTGGCAGATGAGATCGCGGCGCTCACCGCTGAGGTGGCCACTCTGGGCGCAGACCCCGTCTTCAACTTTGTTGAGGACGACTTTGGTCCCCTTGCGCGCGTTGAAGAGCTTGACGCCGAGCTGCGCGTGCGGGGACTGCGTGTCGCGTACTCAATGCAGCTGCGCGGAGCCGCGCTCCTTGCAGAGCCGGATGTCGCCGCGCGTATGGCACGCCTGCATGAGGGCGGGCTGTGTCGCCTGTTCATCGGCGTGGAGTCAATGACACCAGCGACCTTGCGCGCCTGGCACAAGCCGCTTGACCCGGTAGCGCTGCTGGCGCTGCTGCGCCAGATCGAGCAAGCAGGGGTCCGTGTGCACATCGGCTACATCCTCTGGCACAAGGATAGCACGCCACAAAGCGTTCGCCACGAGGCCGCTGCTCTGCATGAACAGGGTTTCTTCTCGCTCAAATGCCTGTTCAATCGCATGGTATTGTTTCCCGGCAGCGCGCTGGCAGCCACAGCGGCAGCAGAGAGCGGACGCACTCAAAGCGGAGGAGCGGGAGTCTCCCGAACCACCTGGCAGGCACTTTCGCCTGCCTGTGAGGCTCTCTATGAAAAGCTCACTTCCTGGCTGCGACCGCTCTACCTGGTCTGGGTGCGGGCGGCGACCGATCTGCCTCTGGCGGCCTCACGGGCCTGGCTGAGCGGGGACGGGCATCAAGCCTCATGCCTTGATGAGGCGCTTTCAACGTGTGACCGCGTCGCGTATGCGGCGGTTGCAGACGGTGACTTCAGCACTGACGTCACGACGCTGGCTGCAAAACTGATGGAGGATCTCGATGAAGTTCATTGCCCCCGTACATAACGCCGCAGAGGTGGCACTGCTAGTGCAGGCGGGCGCCGATGAACTCTACTGTGGCTACCAGGATCCCGCTTGGCGCGAGCTCTATGGGAATCACGACAGCATCAGCCGCCGTCAGGGTGCGGCCAATGTCGATGACATGCGGGATTTCAAGCAGCTGATCGCTGAGGCGCGCCGTCTGGACGTACCGCTCTATCTCACTATGAACGGGCGCTACACGGAGCCCCAGCTTGACGCGCTGGCGCGTCTCTGCTTCCGCTTTGAAGAGCTCGGCGGGACCGGCCTTCAGATATTTGACCTGGGCCTGCTCGCGCGCCTGGCGGGGCACACGCAGCTGCGCCGCTGCCTCTCTCTGCTGGCCGTCGCCCAAAACGCTGCAACCTTGCAGGCCTATCAGGAGCTGGGGGTCGACCGGGTCGTGTTCCCGCGTTTTCTTAGACCCCCGCAGATCGCGGAGCTGCTCGACGCTGTGCCCGGGCTTGAGGGGGAGTTCATGGCGCTGTTTGACAAGTGCCGCTTTATCGACGGCTACTGCCGCTTCTATCACGGCAACGCTTACGAGGACGCCCCGAAAACTGAGCAATCAGCAGCAAATCCGGGCCTATGCGCAGGTTGTAGCAATTCTGTCCTGCCGCTGCCTGATCCAGAGGCTGACCAACAGATTGATGCGGTCTATAGTTTTGACACCAACTATCAAACGCACAGCTGCATCCAGCTTCTGGGAGCGCCGGTGAACAACTTTGCCTGTGCGGCTTGCGCACTTGGGGTGTTTGAATCGGCTGGAGCCCACTTCGCCAAGCTGGGCGGGCGCGGCACTCCGCTCAAGCAGCGCGTGTGCGGCTTGCTTTTCTTGCACACGGCTCAGCACTGCGCCAGCGACGAAGAACGCCAGGAATTCTATCACGCCACGTTTTCCGCTGACTGCCACTGCTATTACCCAACCTGCGGAGCGCCTGCATGAGCGGCGCGGATCGGATAGTCACGCCTGAGACGTGGCTGGAACTCACGTCGGGGGAACCGGCCGAGGCCTCTGCGCTTGATATCGATGCTCTGCGTACGCGCTTCGAAGCAGTTGAGCGCATCTACTGCGGCAGCGACACCTGCACCCGCGAGTTCGAGGCGGCAGTCGCTGCCTTCACGCAGCTTCAACAGCTCGGCAAGCCGCTGACGCTGGCGGTACCTCCGCTGCCCCAGCGGCTGTTCCCGCTTTTCGAGGACTTCCTGCGCTCTCTTGGCAAGGAGAGCGCTGAGAAGCGCCCCCCTTCCTCTTGCCAGTATAAGGGGCGAGATGGTGAGGCGATCCAACCGGTGCCAGATGCGCTGGAGATATGCGTCAACGATCTGGGGGCTTTCGCCTGCGCGGTCGCTCTTATTCGAGAAACCGGAACAGCTGACTTCTGCCAGGTGAGCATCGGGCGCTGGCTTGCCCGACAGGATACCGATCCCCAGCTCACGGCCTTCTGTGCTAAGCAGCAAAGCGAGTCTGACCACCCGCAACGCCTCGTCAGGATCAAGGGCAAAACGAAGCGCCTCAGGTATCGACCGCCAGGCCCGGCTTTGCAGTACCATTGGGGCACGCCTTCGGTTTTTGGCGCGTCAACCCTGAAGGTCTTCCGTGACCTTTTGGGCGGGGACGCAGCCGCTCGCCCGCTTCGGGTCGAGCTTGACCAACAGCCTGGCCTCACACCCGTCCCCGCTGGGGTGGCAGTCTCGCTTCATACGGAAGGCGCCCTGGTCAGCATGCTCCCCTGCGGCGACTGTGCCAACTGCCTTGCAGCAGCGCGCTTGCTTGGTCTTGATCGCAACACTACGCCCCTCTATCAACGCCGAAACGCGATCATCGCCGGATCTCCTCCCAAATATATGTGACCAAAATACTTATATTTAGAGAAACACCTTTTTGTTACTTTTTAGCACAACATCCCTGCGCGCAAATGCGCTACGATGGAAAGTGCGCTCGAAACAAAACCGAGCAAGTTCTCGCGAGAGGATTGTTTCGCCTAAGCCCCGAAGGACAATGCGATACGGGCTCTAGCCCTTGAGCGTTGGCCTGAGCGGCTTAGGCGGAACAAGACTCCGCGAGATTGACAACTGGATATTAGCGGATGGTTACCCACAGGTAGTAACAAGGAATCCGGTGCAAGACCGGAGCTGCAAACCACAACTGTAAATGCCGTCAAGCGGGCACAATGCCACTGTTGACTCTGTAGCGGAGCAATGGGAAGGCGCCCGCCGC
>WQYT01000011.1 GCA_009781115.1 Coriobacteriia bacterium | reverse complement strand
ACTATCTCTCCTGAAGCAGAGGGCTGGATTTCACAAGATGCCCTTAAGCCTCCCAAAAAAGGCCCCACGCTTCCTGAAAAAGAAGTAAAGGTCACAGGCGATGGACTTACCGACGCACAGATTGCAGCGCTAAAGACAGCGCTCAGTACAACCCCTGTACCTACTGATGACATTACCGCTTTAGGGCTTAACAATGCCAAGCAGGTCTATCAGGCAGCACAGCTTGCACAGGATGCGCTTAACGCTGAGATTGCTAAAGGTAGTCCTGATCCAGCGCTTATCGAACAGCTTGCCCGTGAGGCTTCTTCTCTTGAGGCGCTTGGGGATCGTATGACTGATCAGTATCCGCCGGATGGGCAGCTTCCGACTGGTACGGTTGCTACGGTGGACGCTAATGGCTTTGCTAAGGCAGCGGATGCGGCTACGGGGGATACTCTGCTTAGTGCGCTGAACTTCCCGGATCCGGGGCTTTTGAGTGTGTTGCAGAATGGAATCGCGACAGCAATATATAATCCACAAGGTGCAACTAGTCCCTATACTATAGTTTCGGATATTTCCACAGCGAGCTATGCCAATTACGACCAACCTGCTATTGATCCAGGTACCGGCAAGCTCAGCCAATCTGAGCTTGAGGCTGTTACCTCGCTCTATTTAAATAATTTACGGGTTGTCGGTCTTAGCAACGTGACAAATTACTATCCCGCCACTAATATTACCTCCCTTGATGGCTTAGAGCTATTTCCTAATTTGGAAACTCTCCAAGCGATGTTTTATCAGATAGGCTCTTTTAATCCACAGAACAACTTAAGCTTGAAAGATCTTGATGTAAGTTGTGTTGATGATACCAGTATTGATTTAACGCATAATACAGAACTTGAGTATCTCTCTGTTATTGACAGTAAGATAACTAACTTTGATCTTTCACAAAACACCAAGCTGAAAGCAATTAATGTTGCCAATAGTAGCAATTTGAAATCAGTTAACTTTAGTGCAAATAAAGACGTAGTAGAAGTTAGAGTAAATCAGTGCCCCCAGTTGACGAGTATAAATGTTAATGGGCTTGATAAATTGGAATCTCTTATTATGTATAATTCCGGCATAACAAGCTTTGATGCAGTGGCTAGTGGATTAACCTCGGTCAAAGAAATAAGAGCTTATTGGACCGTAGCAGGCTCAGACTCTTTCGGTCCTTTGAGATCGCTTAACGTAGCAGGACTTACTAATCTGCAAACGCTGCAACTTTACAATCAAAGCCTGACTTCGCTGAACCTCACCGGTTGTACTGGGCTGACAACTATGAACGCTTTTGTCGATGACTCTACCTTCGGTAACTTAGGCAATGGGTCGCTAACTTCAATTACCGGTCTTACAGATTGCACAGCACTGACAGGACTGCAAGTGTATAACCAAAGCCTGAGCTCTCTTGATATAAGCGCACTAAACTTTACCTATAACAATTCTGCTGCTCGGTTCTATAACAACAACCTGACCTCACTGAAAGTTCCAACAGGTACTTTGGCCAATTGGCAAAATACCACCAATGCAGCCAATGCCTACTATCACCTTAGAGGTAACTTTGGTGGAGCTCCCAGCGTAAATGCGCCTGGTGCGCCTGGTGAAATATCAGGAGTTGATACCTCGAAGATTACCGAGTAACTTCGGCACTGGTAATGCCGGAATCACCCAGTAGTTGCTACTGAGTGTTTCACTCACGCTCGTGGCTCTGCTCGCAATCTCCCCCTTCGTGGGCAGGGCCACCCCGGTGACAAATACCCCAGGGGTATTTGTCACCAGGCGGGGGTCCCTCGCTACCCCGGAGCAGCTCGTGTTCGTTGTCTTGGCCGGGCTGTTCCAGAGTGGCGAGGGACCCTGCTTTATGCTTTCGAGCTATGAGGGCGCCGCGACGTGGGTGCTCGCTGACGCTCGCAAATTACTGGATTGCTGCGACGCGGCTTTGCCGCTCCTCGCAATGACGGAGGGAGAAACGGATTACCGCGTCGCTGCGCTTCTTGTGGCGGACGAGGGGGAAACGGATTGCTGCGTCGCGGCTTTGCCGCTCCTCGCAATGACAGGGAGGGGAATGATGGGGTGCGTTACCTTGCTTTCACTCGGTTTGGTGACAGATAGACTTGCTCTCTTTGTCGTTCTTTCTGCTGGGTTTTACTGACAATGAATATTTACAAATGTACTTCAATAGTGTTACATTGTTATATGAATTGAGGTGACGGTGATGCCAAAAACAACTACTATGACGATCAGGCTTGATCCGGAAGTAAAATCGCAGGTTGAAAGTCTCTATTCGGGCTATGGAATGACTCTTGCTGAGGCGGTGAATGTGTTTTTTCATCAATCGCTTAATGTGAGGGGACTACCTTTTGACTTGCGTCCAAATCCAGAAACCCTGAGCGCTTTGCGCGAAGTCGAAGACATGCGCAAACATCCTGAGAAGTATAAAGGTTATCACGACGTAGCGGGCATGATCGATGATATTCTTGCCGAAGAGGATTGATCCAAGGTGGCAGAAACTTACTATACGATCAAACCGTCATCAGTCTTTAAAAAGGACCTGAAGCGGATGGTCCGGCAGGGTCGTGATGTTGGTCTTTTGAAAGAGGTCCTTGATAAGCTTGCTGATAACATACCGCTGGAGGAGTCCTGTCGCGATCATGGATTAAGTGGCAAATATAAGGGCTGCCGAGAGTGCCACATACAGCCAGATTGGCTGCTCATCTACCAAACCGATAATGACATGCTGTACTTGTATCTTATGCGCACCGGCTCACACGCTGAGTTGTTTTGAACAAGCTCAATGCTATTCTGCGTGGATGCCACAGGGCTATGCTCGACGCATCGCCTGTTCGGGGTGGCAGGGAGAACAAGGTGCCCTATTGCCGGCCCGGGCAGGGCTTAACGCATATCGCGTTGCTGCTCCGGGCAAGGCGCGCCGGGTCGTCGCGCCCTACAGGGCGGATGCCAGCTAAAACGTTCACCGGCTGGCGCCAGTGACAAACGCCCCTGGGGTGTTTGGCACGAGTGCCGGAGGGGCGTGGTTCTCAAGAATTGAAGGCCGACAGGCGTTTAATTTTCTGGCTTTTAGTCTATGTAGTAGTTGTGTTGCTCGCGATACTTCTGGCGCTCGCTGTAGCTGGGCGCTTGGAGGTCGTTGATCTGGACGTGGGCGTGGTTGCCTGCCTCTCCCGTGTATTGCGCCAGCTGGTTTACCAGAAACGGCGTGAGGTCGCGCACCTGGGCGATGGGCGTGACGCCGCCAACGACTCGCTCGCCAACCTTGACCTGGACGTTTTCCTCATGGATCATGACCACCTCGTAGCGCGCAAGCGCGGTCGCCTCGAAACTCATGTGCACTTCGTAGTCCTTGCAGCCGTTCTCGTAGTTATACTCGCGCACGGCGGTGATGGCGCCCGTGATGGGGGCGTAGGTCACCGATCCCGCCGGCGCGCCCTCATCGATGGAGGTGCGCACCGGGATGCTCCCCGTGTCGGTGCGCCACATCTGGATGTAGCTGCCGATCAGGGGGACCGCGCCCGCGGGCTGCTGCGCTTTATCGCGTCCGGTGGTTCCGGCGGCCCGGACGGCGCCTGCGTCGGCGGGCGTCAGGGTGGTGTCAAGCACCATGGCGTAGGCGTTGCTTGCGGGGTGAAACCCGACCTCGGTCAGGTCACGCAAGCGCACGGAGAGGTGAAGCGGCGTCCCCTTAAAGCTTGCGACCACCGGGGTCGGCAGGCCGGTGGTCTCTGTGCTGGCAGAGGCGGCGACCGTAGGAGCAGCGGAGTTCGCCGCCGGTTGTTGTGAGGCCAGAAGTCGCGTGAGTATGTTTGCCTGGTTGTTGGAGTAGCGCATCCAGAAAAGCCCGGCGCCAAAAATTGCAGCCAGGCAGAGGGCCACCAGGATCGTGACGGCCTGCCGCCGCCGCCTCTGACGCTTGCGCCGACGGTCCTGGCGCGACCTCACATCCAGCAGCATGTCGTCGCAGAGCGTACGCTCAAGGGCCTGCCCCGACCCTTGCCCGTACCCCTGCCTGTACCCCTGCCCCTGGCCGCTTGCCTCGATAAGCAGCGGGTCTCCGCCGATGGCGGCGTCGTCAGGCCTGCCTGCAAGCAAGTCCCCCGTACCTTGCCCGAGGCGGATATTGCGCGAATTGATGGTTACCGGCTGCTTGTCATCGCGTCGCCGGGCCGGGCTGCGCACCACATGGCGCGTGCGACGCGCGACGCGCGACGTCGGGATGCTTTTGGCCTGATAAAAAGTATGTCTTTGCTGATTGGGCATAGGTATAATCTAAAAAGAGCTTGCAGGAGGGGGCGATCAACTTCCGGTAAGTTTACAGTATAGCGTATTGGCGAGTTTTTCGTCGCCCGCTCCTGTTAAACTGGGTACTTATGATAGATTTTATTTTGCATATTGACGCCCACCTCGCGGCCATGATGGGTTCGTATGGGATATGGGTTTACGCGCTCATGTTCCTGATTCTGTTTTGCGAGACGGGGCTGGTGGTCACGCCGTTTTTGCCGGGCGACTCGCTGATCTTTGCCGCAGGCGCGTTGGCGGCGGCCACCCTGCATTCCACCGCGGGCCGCATGGACATCTGGGTGCTGGTGATTATTGTCCCCATCGCGGCCATTGGCGGCGATGCGATCAACTTCGAGATAGGCAAGAAGTTTGGGGAGAAGATTCTGGCCCGTTTTGAAGGCAAGCTCATCAATCGCAAACATATTGCAGAGACCGAGGCCTTCTTCGAGCGCCACGGGGGCAAAACGATCCTGCTTGCGCGCTTTGTGCCCTTTGTGCGCACCTTTGCGCCTTTTGTGGCCGGCATTGGCGAGATGCACTATGGGCGCTTTGCGCGCTTCAATATCTTAGGCGGACTGCTCTGGTCCTGGGGCTTTTTGTTCCTGGGCTTCTTCTTTGGCAACTTCCCGATCGTAAAGAACAACTTCGAGATCGTCATCGTCGGCATCGTTATTATTTCGGTGGCGCCCATGCTGGTGAAGTTTGCGCAGAGCAGGCTGAAGGCGCGGCGCGGCGCTGGAGGTCCGGAAGACCCAGATCAGCCGGAGACAGACGAGCCGGCGTAAACCCGCCTTGATGATCATGGTGATCACCCTCACCCCGCAGCAAACAGAAAAAGAGCGGCGCCTGCGCGCCTTTATGCGCGAGGCGGGCAGCGTCCTGGTGGCGTTTTCCGGCGGAGTTGACTCGACCTATCTGCTTAAGATCGCCCACGATGAGCTGGGCGCGGGCGCGTTGGCAGTGACCTCGGCCTCGCTGCTGGCGCCGGCGCGCGAGCTGGACGACGCGCGGGAGTTCTGCGAGCAGGAAGGTGTGGAGCTGGTCATCTGCGACACGGCGCCGCTTGCGGTCGCCGGCTTTGCCGCGAACTCTCCCGAGCGCTGCTATCTGTGTAAGCGGGCGCTGCTGACGACGTTTGTCGAGGTGGCGCGCGCCCGCGGGATCACGCAGGTGTTTGATGGGAGCAACCTTGACGACACCGGTGACTTCCGCCCGGGCCTGCGCGCCGTGCGCGAGCTGGGGGTAAAAAGCCCGCTGATTGAATGCGGCTTCAGCAAAGACGACATCCGCGCCTGCGCCCACGCCTTGGGGCTGAAGGCCTGGGATAAGCCCTCGGCGGCGTGTCTGGCGTCGCGGATCGCTACCGGGGAGCGCATCACGCCGCAGCGCCTGGCGCGCATCGATGCAGCGGAGCAGTACCTGCGCGAGCAGGGCCTGCGCCAGGTGCGCGTGCGCGTGCTGCCGGGTGGCGAGCTGCCGCCGCCGCCGGCGGCGGGCGCGGCAGAGGCCCCGCCGCTGCCGGCGGCGGGCGAGGCGGCCCGCATCGAGGCTGACGAGGAAGGCCGCGCCCTGCTGATGGACTCGCCAGAACTGTGGCAGCGCGCCGTCGCCCACCTGCTGGACCTGGGATTTGCCGCCGTAGAGCCTGAAGCTACTCTCTACCGCACCGGCAGCATGAACCAGTAACAAAAGCCAGGCCAGGTACTTTTGCTACCCCAAAGGAAAGCGTAGCACACTAACATGACAATAAAGCGCCCTGCCACGGAGAGATCAGGCAAGAAGGCTCGGGAGCCCTGAGGAATAGTTGTATCTACAGGGAAGACGATATAATGACAGAGGTGAAAGGTACTCAGAGTAAGGGACATGACAGTGAGCAACGAGAGCGGATATAAGGAGCTGGAGCCAAATACTGATCCGCAGAAGCGGCAAGAGTATTGGGATGTTGCTAAAGGTCTGCAAAAGGTCGATGGCCTCCACACCTCACACTATCTTGAAACTGTCATTCAGGATACGCTTGAAAATAAGTATGATACTGCCACTGCGGCAGAAAAGGTCGCGCGCTATTATGCGGATAACAAGGATGCTGATGAGGCTACCCGTGAAGCCGACATCGTTGCCGCGCGCATCACGGCCTATCTTGAGATTGAAGATTTCCTCTTGTCACCGATAATGCTTATTGGGATCCACCGGACGCTTTTTCAGGGTGTTTTTGATGAGAGTTGGGTCGGCGTGACCCGCTCACGTGATTTTGGAAAAGCGGAGCCGGTGCTTGAGGGCAAATCAGTTGCTTACGGGCATTGGCAGTTTGTTGACGAGGCGCTTAATCACGAGTTTGCGGAGGAGAAGAAGAAATCATATAGCACTCCTTTTACCCGTATCAGTCTTGACTCGTTTGTCCGATTCATCAGCGCTCTTTGGGAGATACATCCCTTCAGGGAGGGCAATACCCGAACAGTGGCAGTGTTTGCCATCAAGTACCTGCGGCGTCTTGGGGTCGATGTTGATAACACGCCCTTTGAGAGCTATTCGCAATGGTTCCGTGACGCGCTTGTCCTAAACTGGGCAGGCAATAAATCTTACCTGAGTATGTTCTTTGAGAACATCGTCATGGGTCCTCGCCATGATCTAAGCAAGTATAATCTCAGGTAAAATGGCCTGGCTGGGCAGGGGCAATAAGAAAAGCGCAGCACAATAGCAGAGCATAGCGAGGAGTCAGATCGTGTAGATGTGGCTTGCACGCGATCTTGAGTGCTTGACGTTCCCGGTCTTCATCAACTATACTACATTACATGAGTAAGGTAGTTGTGGAGGTGAAGGCGTGCGGATTGATTTTGAGAGCATCAAGCCTCTTTATCTGCAGATCGCAGAAGCGATTGAAGATGACATTCTGACAGGACGCCTCCAGGAAGGCGGGCCTGCTTATTCGCAACTTATCCTTTCTAACGAGCTTGGCGTTAATCCGGCTACGGCGGCCAAGGGCATCACTGTGCTGGTGCAGGCAGGCATACTCGAAAAGAAGCGCGGCCTGTCGATGGCGGTGGCCACAGGCGCCCGCGCAAAGCTCATTTCAAGCAAGCAGAAAAACAGCCTTCAACCGCTCGTGCGCGATCTGGTTGCAGAGGCACGAAAGATCGAGCTTTCAGAAGAGGATGTGGTCAAGATGCTTCAGGACGGCTTTGCCGCACAGGAAGGAGGCGCCGCGCATGAATGACGTTGCCATAAAAGCGACCGGCCTGACAAAGGCGTATAGCTGGAATAAACCTGCGCTCGAAGACATCGGCTTTACGGTCGAAGGCACGGGCATTACGGGCCTGGTAGGCAGAAACGGCGCTGGCAAAACGACGCTGCTGAAGCTCTGCGCGGGCCTGCTTGACGCTACCGCAGGCCAGCTGGAAGTATGGGGTGAGGATCCCCGGGACAACCTGTCGGTGCTCTCCCGGCTGGTCTACAGCTATCCCAACCTGAAGTATGGTCAGGTCCTGAAGCTGCGCGACATCCTGCACGACTACGCGACTCTTTTCCCGGCCTTCGACCGTGAGTTTGCGCAGGGGCTGATATCCTACTTTGACTTGAACGCGAAGCAACGATACAAGGCGCTGTCGCAGGGCATGGCAAGCACTTTCAACTTCATTTGCGCCCTTGCCTGCCGCACGCCCCTGACTCTGTTTGACGAGCCAACGCTGGGCATGGATGTGACCGTGCGCCGGGCGGTCTATGAGATCCTGCTGCGTGAATACAACGAATATCCGCGCACCTTCATCGTGTCGAGCCACCTCATGTCAGAGCTCGAAGGGATCTTGACTGACGTCCTGCTGATCGACGAGGGCAAGCTTGTGTTGCATGACACGATAGATCATCTGCGCCAGAGTTCCTATCTCCTGGAGGGCGACAGTGAGGCGCTTGACAGGTTCTGCCAGGGCAAGAACGTCATCTACCGCAAGCAGGGCGAAACCGGCGCCGCAGCCGTCATATTTGAGGAGGCAGGCGAGGGCTGCGTCCAGGAGGCGGGCGCCCGTGGGCTGAAGCTCTCCGCCGTACGCCCCGAGGACCTCTGTGTCTACCTGACACGCGAGAACAAGGAAGGAGAGCTCGAATGTTTGTGGCAAAAAGCGAGCTAGTTAACACCTGGAAGTTCTTTAAACTTCGCTTGCGCGATGCGCGTATTGGCATTTGGATAGTGCTGGCGGTTATGGCATTTGTCTGTGTGTGGACGAGCGTGCAGATTTTGATCAACACTCTGGGAAGCACCGATCCGATCAACATATATACACTATCAGATTTCTCTTGGTTTTTGATTGCGGTTATGTCTCTGGCCCTGGTGATATTGATGAGCAGGGATAAAAATTCACGTAAACGCTACGCCGTCTACCCGCTGACGAATATGAGCAGGTTTCTTTCTACACAGCTCCTCTGTTACTTTTTGATTGCGTTAGGGATCGTTGCAGCAGTATTCTTCTATTTTGTGCAGTACTTTCTTTTTGTTCTTGTGAGCGTCCGGAAGCCGGATGTTACTCTTGCGTTCAGCTTGGGGGCAAAATATCTTGTTATCGGTTCGCTTGTGCTTTTTGTCTGGCTCGCGCTTTTTGTAGCGCTTCTGTCAGTTTTGGACGTGTGTGTCAGGGTATTTAAGCTCATTGCCTTTATACCGCTTGTTGTTGCAAGTGCGATTCTTCTCCAAAATCAAAGTTTTCTGTCTGTCTTGTCAGAGCGACTCGTCTTGCTGGTTCCACGAACCCTTGGAATTTTTTTCCTGAGAGGCTTCATCATATGGCTCGTTCTTTTCGGAATAGCTTTTGTTCTCAATAAGCCTGCTGGTCATTTGAGAGTTCTTGGTTCTGCCTCTTGGTCATCTTGGCTCATATATGTTCCGCTTATTGTTGTGACAGGCGCTTTTGTTCTTTCCGCCAGTGGTACTGCTTTGGGCGGTAGATTTTTCCCACTTGGGCTTTCCAACTATACTACTCCCGGTATGAAAACCATCACGCTTGATGCGTCACGGGCCTCCGGGAGCTCCGCGATTGAAATAAGGCAACGGGTTTTTCAAGGGGACGCATCTAATCCTTCTGACTTAGGTGTCCCAGGTGGTATTTGCCTGCATGGCGATCAAGGTCTCTTCTTTGAGGGTGAGTCACCGGGGGAAGGTGATGTTTTCACCGGTCAGAAGGTGGTTGTCACCTATCAGCTTCCTACTTATTTAACTAATAATCCAAAGCTTATGGAATATGCTCGGCCTGAATTGGCTGCCCAGCTAAACGGCACTGTGCTCAACATCGATTATCGCTATGCGCATAAGGTCAATGTGATATATCCGAGCACTTGGGTGGTATTGAACGAGTTTACGAAATATGACTACGAGAACATCGGGAAAGAACTGGGTACAAAGCAAATGCCATTCAGTAATGGATTTATTGAGGTGAGTGCAAAGTAATAGTTCTGTGGTCTGCAGACCGGAAGCGTCTTTGCGCGCTGCTCAATCGTGAGTCTGGCTTGACTCCTTCGCCTCCTCCTCGCAATACTCACGGATAACTCCGGTGAAGACCTCGCCGTAGGCTTCCAGTTTGGTCTGGCCGACGCCGTTTACCTGCGCGAAGTCTTCGAGGGTCCGTGGCAGCTTGGCGCACAGATCGCTGAGCGTGGCGTTGCTGAACACGATGTAGGCGGGTACGTCGGCCTCATCAGCAAGCTGGCGGCGCAACGCGGTCAGGCGCTTATAGAGCGCCGGATGCTCCTGCGCCCCTGCTCCCGCCTGCGCCGCCGCTTTCGCGGTCTTCTTCTGCTCCTTCTTGTCGTGCTCGACTTCACGGGGCAGCTGCATGATGATACGCGCGTCGCCCCGGATGACCTCGGCCGAGGCGTTAGTCAGCCCCAGGGTCGGGTACTCTGTATTGCTCTGGGTGATCCAGTTCTTTTCTACCAGGAAGTTGATGATGTCGATGATCCGTCGCAAAGAGAGCTCAGACATGATCCCGTAGGTGCTCAGCTTATCTAAGCCACGCGCCGCGATCTGTTTGTCCGTGCTTCCCTGCAGCGATTTTGCGATCATGACCTTGCCAAAGGCCCGGTTCTGGCGCGCCAGGCGGATGATGCAGGAGACGATCTTTTGTGCATCGATAGTCACATCCACCGACTCAAAGGTCGTATCGCAATTAGAGCAGTGGCCGCAAAATACGGGAGCGGTCTGGCCAAAGTATTTCAGGATATAGCCGCGCAGGCAATCGGTGGTCGTGCAGTACCACGTCATCTTCTTGAGCAGCTCAAGGTCCTTTTCCTGCAGGGCCTGGCGCGTCTCCCAATCGTAGTCCTCGCTCTGATAGCTTTTAGAGATCAGGAACTTCCCGGTCTCGACGTCTCCGCCGCTGTACAGCAACAGGCAGATGGCCGGCTCGCCATCACGCCCGGCGCGCCCGGCCTCCTGATAGTAGCTCTCGATGTTGCGTGGCATGTTGTAGTGCACGACGAAGGCGACGTTGCTTTTGTCGATGCCCATCCCAAAGGCGTTGGTTGCGACCATGATCCGGCTGCGCTCGTAGACAAAATCATCCTGGTTGCGGCGGCGCTCCTCGTCGCTCAGGCCCGCATGATAACGGGTCGCAGAATACCCGCGGTCCTTCAGCTCGGCGCAGACCTCCTCGACGCTGGCCCGCGTGGCGCAGTAGATGATCCCGCAGGCGTCCTTGTCTTTGCGCTCCTTCAGGAAGCCGCGCAGCGAGGCCATCTTGTCGTGTGTGTGCTTCACGCCAAAGTAGAGGTTTGCGCGATCAAAGCCAGAGACCCTCACCTGGGCGTCGTGCAGCGCCAACAGCTCAATGATGTCTGCCTTGACCTCGGCCGTTGCCGTCGCCGTCCAGGCGGAGACCACCGGGCGGCTGGGCAGCGCCGCAATAAAAGGCGCGATCTCCCGGTAGCTGGGGCGAAAGTCATGTCCCCACTGAGAGACGCAGTGCGCCTCATCCACGGTGACCATGGCAATCTTTACCGAGGCGCAAAGCTGCTGAAACCCCGGGTTCAAGAGCCGCTCAGGCGCCACGTAGAGAATCTGGTACTTCCCTTGCCGCACGCTGCTAATAATTTCGTCTGCCTCCCACGGGAGCAGAGAGCTGTTGATGGCCGCCGCCGCAACGCCTGCCTGCGTAAGCGCGCCCACCTGGTCTTTCATGAGCGCGATCAAAGGAGAGATGACCAGCGTGATGCCGTCCATCATCAGCGCAGGCACCTGGTAGCACAAAGATTTCCCCGCGCCGGTAGGCATGATGCCCACCACATCGTCGCCGCCCAGGACGAAATCTATCAGCTCTTCCTGTCCGGGCCGGAAGGAGTCATACCCAAAATAGGTAGAAAGTATGTCCTGTTTAGAAGGCGTCAAAGCGTCCGCTCCTTTTCATGGTGATTGGCAAGACCCTTCCTGTATCCTGACTCTCTCAGCTGCCGATGCGTGTATCTCTAAAAAAGAGTAGCACAGTACTGCGACAACACGACGTCATACCATAAGATCGGCAATTTGCCCGGCGCCATCGTATTCGGATTTGCGGAAGTCAACTATTCGGATTTGCGGAAGTGACATATTCGGAAAACCGGAAGTCAACTATTCGGATTTGCGGAAGTGACAAGCAACATGTTCATAAAATAGTAAAGTATCTATTGTAAAAATGGTAGAGTAAGGTGAACATAATGTACCTGTTTCCCTGTGTTATCCTCCTGCGTTAATGGATATCATGCGCGTTAGTTCCAGTTTTCGCTTCCAGTAGAAAAATAATTGCAAATCGTTGCTTGCATGCGGACACAAGGTGGGCGTATAACTATTAATGGATTACCCTGTGAAAGTAAATATGCGGAGAAGGGCAAAGGGTATCAACCGTTGGAGCAGGCAAACAAGACGGAAGGAAAGCAAAAATGAACTTGCGGAAAAATGTCTGGGCTTCACGCTCCCCAGTCTTTTTATGTGCCCTTGTTCTGGCGTTGCTGCTTGCTGGGTGTGGGCGGAAGCCTCTGGATCAGCAGTCTGCTCTCGATGTAGCCCAGCGCTATGTGATTGCTCTTTCTACTGGCGACGAGGGAAAGGTTCGTCAGCTGAACTTTCCGGATTATCATGTTTCTCTTTCGGAGCAGATTCAGAAGGCCTTCAATCTTCCGATGACCGATAGTGCAACATTTCCTGGGGAGGTTTCAGTTGACAGCATCAAGATTTTATCGACATCACAAGAATATCTTGATGCGCTCAACGAAGCGCGCCCCAGTTTCCTTATGCTTGGTTCGTCTCAGGCGTTTGTAAAAATGCAAGATCAGGCAATGAAAAAATTTAGTGCAAAACAGGCGGAATTTCTTGTAGTGACAACTCATGAAATAAATAACTCAGAAAAGAAGAACAAAGCTTACGTTACCGTGTTAGATGACGGTAAGGGTGAGTGGCGTGCTGCACCCGGCATTGAATTTTTGGACCAATAGATGCCGTATGCGTTAGTTTGCGTGTGCCTGAGGCATGTATTTTGAACACGAAGCGTTGCTGAACAGACGGTACAATCCGCTACAATTGAGTGGTCGCATTGAAAGGAATCAGAAGAGGTGCATCTGTGAGCATTGAGCCGCTGGTACGCGAGCTACTAAACTTGCCAGCCGAGACTGAGTGGGTTGAGTTCAAGCACGACAACGCCGATCCCACAGGGATTGGAGAATACATTAGCGCGCTTGCTAACTCGGCAACCTTACACGATAAGAACAAGGCGTATGTTGTCTGGGGAATTGACGATAAGACGCATGAGATACTCGGTACAACATTTAATCCCCATAAAGCAAAGTCCAATAACACCGAGCTGGAAACTTGGTTGCGTAAACGGCTCAGTGACTATGCAAACTTTTGGTTTTATATTGAAGAGATCAATAACAGGTCCATTGTCTTGCTGGAGATCGACCCTGCACAAGTAACTACCATTCAGTTCGAATCCAACTCTTGGATCAGGGTGGGAAGCTACAAGAAAAAGCTCAAAGACTTTCCTGCGTTAGAAGCTGAGCTTTGGAAGAAGCTCAACTCGGCCAAATTTGAAGAACAGCCCGCTAAAACTGATTTAACCATGCGAGACGCGTTTAAGCTGTTGGACTATGTCTCCTACTTTGACTTGCTGGGAATAGAGCAGCCAGAAAGTCAATCACAGATGCTTCATTATTTGAAAGAAGATGAGGTAATTCGCAAGCAGGATAACGGGCTGTATACAATAACCAATACAGGAGCTTTGCTCTTTGGCAAAAAGTTAAGCAGTTTTGATCGCGTCTGGCGCAAGGCATTAAGAATCATCCAGTACAAAGGTGTGAACCGTATTGAAGGAGTACGAGAGGAAATTCTGGATCGTGGCTATATTTCTGGCTTCGAAGAGATGATTCGTTTGATAGAAAGCATCCTGCCATCCCGCGAAGAGTTAATCGGCGGCATTACGCGCGAGACCATAACTGCCTATCCAGATACTGGAATCAGGGAGTTGGTTGCAAATCAACTTATTCATCAGGATCTAGCCGAAACAGGCTCAGGACCAATGGTAGAAATCTTTGATGGGCGCATTGAGTTCACTAATCCCGGTGCTCCGCTTGTTGATATCAATAGGTTTATTGATAGTCCGCCCAAATCCCGCAACGAGAAGATGGCTGCATTGTTTCGCAGGGCTGAACTAAGTGAAGAACGTGGCAGCGGCTGGGATAAGATTGAGCTGGCTTGTGGCGACTATTATCTTCCCGCACCAAAGATAACTGAATACCCAGCTGCAACACGAGTGATAATGGTGGCGCATAAAGCGTACAAGGATATGACTATTGAAGAGCGGCTCTGGACTTGCTATATCCATGCCTGCTACCAGCAGACCGAAAGTAAGCATCTTACCAATGCGTCACTTCGCAACAGACTTGATTTGCCGGAAAGTAGCCAGGCAATGACGTCGCGATTGATCAAGAAAGCTGTTGATAAGGGACTCATCAAACCTTTCGATCCAGAAGCCAGTGCGAAGACTAAAAGCTACGTGCCATATTGGATGTAATTTTACTTGCCCGTTACTTGCCTCTTGGCGCTAAGAAGATATTGTTTACATGGACTGTAGCCGTTTTACCTGCGGAAATGCAATTCCGCAGGAGTAAGTATGCTGTAGTTTTACTTGCCCGTTACTTGCCTCACGATCAATTTTTTAAGGCATGCATCCCGCTTGGTACAGGACGGATTGCTTAGTAAGGATGAGTGGCGTGCTGCGCCAAACGTTGAATTTTAGACCAATGAATATCATGCGCGTTAGTTCAAGTTTTCGCTTCCAGTAGAAAAATAATTGAAAATCGTCACTTGCATGCGGACACAAGGTGGGCGTATAACTATTAGCGGATTACCCTGTGAAAGTAAATATTCAGAGAAGGGTAAAGGGTATTTAGAGTGAGCAGTAGCAATCTCCTGGTGGCAACCGAGGAGCATCACACGAGCAAGGGGTTGATTATGGTGGTCGGACAGCGAAGAAAATTATTAGTTCTGGTCATACTATCAGTTCTCTTGGTTGCTACTTGATTTCCTCAACACGCTAGAACAGTCAGGCAAGACAGAGGGAAAATGAGAATGAACTTGTGGCTCCACAATTCTGAAAGGTGGACAATACTCCGCAGCCATTGAACTGAGAAGCGCTGCGGGTCGCGAGGCCGCTGATTGTGCGTTTGCTCTATTTGGGCGCGAGTTATCCGGCATTGGCGCTCTTTCGGTATAATCGTATTTCTGGTAAAGAATACGTTCGCGTAAGAGAGAAGAGCAGAATACGGTGCCGCCTATCCTTGCTATAGAGAAGCTTTCGAAGTCGTTTCCGGCTGTGCGTGCCGGCGATGACGTGCGGGCGCTCAGCGATATCGACCTTTTCATCGAGGAGGGCGAGATCTTTGGCATCATCGGCAAGAGTGGCGCGGGTAAGAGTACGCTGGTCCGCTGCATTAACTTTCTGGAGCGACCAACCTCGGGGGAGATCGTCTTTAATGGGGTGTGCTTGTCCTCACTCTCAAAGGCGGAGCTGTATCATACTCGTCAGTCGATGGGGATGATATTTCAGCAGTTCAACCTGCTTGCGCAGCGCAACGCCTTGCGTAATATCTGTTTTCCGCTTGAGGTCGCTGGCTGGGACCGGCAAAAAGCGCGCCAGCGCGCAAGCGAGCTGCTTGAGCTGGTGGGCATGAGCGACAAGGCCGGCGCGTATCCCGCGCAGCTTTCTGGCGGGCAGCGTCAGCGCGTCGCGATTGCGCGCGCCATTGCCGCAAACCCGCGCATCCTGCTCTGCGACGAGGCGACCAGCGCGCTTGACCCAGAGACGACGCACAGCATTCTGGCGCTGCTTAAAGATATCAACGCCCGCTATGGCATCACGATCATCGTTATCACGCATGAAATGCCGGTTATCGAGCAGATTGCAACCCGCCTGGCGGTCTTAGACGAAGGCCGCATTGTCGAGGCGGGGCGCACCTCAGAGGTGTTTGCGGCCCCACAAAGCGAGGCGGCACGCCGGATGCTGGTCCGCCCGCAGCACGAGGACGGCTTGATTGCGGCGGCGGCGCGGCGCTACTTCGAAAGCCAGGGGATGGCGCTGGAGGAGGTGATCAGGGATTATGCTCAGTAGCTTTTCTGTCGATGGCGGCATGCTTTTGGCAGGCATTGGCCAGACGCTCTACATGACCCTGGCCTCAGCTTTGCTGGCCTACCTCATCGGGTTGCCGCTGGGCGTGCTGCTGGCGGTCACAGCGCCGGAAGGGATCCGGCCTCTGCGCATGCTCAATACCGTCCTGGGATTTGTTGTCAACGTGCTCAGGTCCGTGCCGTTTCTGATCCTGCTCATCTTGGTGATCCCGCTGACCCGCGCGATCATGGGGACTTCGCTGGGGCCTTCTGCCACAGTCGTGCCCTTAACGGTTGCCGCAGCGCCCTTTGTGGCGCGCCTGGTCGAGGCCTCGCTTGCCGAGGTCGATCAGGGCGTGGTCGAGGCAGCCTGGTCGATGGGCGCGTCCCCGTTTAAGATCATCATGAAGGTGCTGCTGCCTGAGGCGCGCTCATCTTTGCTGCTGGGCGCAACGATTGCCGCCATCACCATTTTGGGCTACTCGGCCATGTCTGGTATTGTAGGCGGCGGCGGGCTGGGTGACATCGCCATCCGCTATGGCTATTATCGCTACGAGACCAGCGTCATGTTTGTGTCGGTTGCTCTGCTGGTGGTCATCGTCATGGTGCTGCAGGCGCTGGGTAACCGCTGGGCCCGCAGTATCGATAAAAAGGCGTCAGCGCCCAGCGGTATGGCGTTTGGGCTTTTTGGTTCCGGCATGCCCCTTGGGGGCAGAAAAGCGGAGAAAATCGGGCAGAGCGCAGTGCCCGCTGAAAACAAAGACGAGGACGCCGCAACGTAGCGCAACAGACCGGCGGCGCCCCCGGATACTACTGGTAAGGACAGATCCGTACGAGAGAGAGATCAAGGAGAACGCAATGAAAGCATTACGGAAAACGAGAAGGATCGGAGTAGCTTTTGTGCTGGTTCTGCTGGTACTGGGGCTCTCGCTTGCCGGCTGCGGCAGCAAGAATTCCGGCTCCGGCTCGGCAGACAGCAGCAAAAAGGAAGTAACCCTGGTGGTGGGGGCTTCGCCTACGCCGCATGCAGAGATCCTGCGGCAGGTGGTAGGCGACCTGAAGGCGCAGGGTATTGATTTGCAGATCAAAGAATACACCGACTACGTCCAGCCAAACCTCGCCGTGCAAAACGGGGACATCGAGGCTAACTACTTCCAGCATCAGCCCTACCTGGATGACTTCAACAAGCAGAACAACACGGACCTCGTCTCTGTTGGCGCAGTCCACTATGAGCCCTTTGGCTTGTATCCGGGCAAGAAGAAGGCGCTTGCTGAGGTGGGTAATGGCGCGCAGGTCGCCGTGCCCAATGACACGACCAACGAGGCGCGCGCGTTGCTGTTGCTGCAAGATATTGGCTGGGTCAAACTGAAGGATGGCGCGGGGATCAACGCGACCAAGCAAGACATCACAGAAAACCCTCATAACCTCAAGATCGTCGAGGTGGAGGCGGCCCAGCTTCCGCGCTCGGTCAAAGACGTGGACTATGCGATCATCAACGGCAACTATGCGATCGAAGCCGGATTCAGTGTAGAAAAAGACGCGCTGGCGACCGAGAAAAAGGACTCCCTGGCTGCAACGACTTACGCAAACATCGTCGCGGTAAAGAAGGGCGATGAGAATAAGCCGGAGATTCTGGCTCTGATGAAGGCCCTGAAGTCTGAGAAGGTCAAGACCTTTATTGAAGACACCTACAAGGGGGCCGTTGTTCCGGCTTTCTAGGGGATGTGTGCAGAATGAAGAGCAGCCGCTGGATTTTTCTGGCGGCTGCTTTACTTACTGCGTTGCTTGCTGCGCTTTGGCAGAAGTGCGATAGCGCCAGAGCGCGATAAACACGCTGCTGATGAGCAGCAGCGCCGCCAGCCAGAAGGCCGGATGAACAAGGTCCCCGGTTTTTGGCAGATGGCTTGAATCCTTGGTGCCCCCGAGGATGGTCTTCCGGGCGCCCTCGTAGCGATTGACAAATGACAGCGAATAAGGCAGGGAGACCTGCTTGCCGCTGCGGTCAGTGACCCTGCGATCGACCACCAGGCGCCCCGCGCGGTCGGTTACCACATCGGTGATGGTGTAGACCTCCGTGTCGTAGGTGTAGTTTTTCAGCGAGGTGTCAAGCTCGGCGATTGTGTAGTGATAGGTCCCGTCGCTGCTGTAGCTCCAGACCCCAAAGTCTTTCTGGCCGGCGCCCATGATCCAGATGGTTTTGGCGCCACCGTCGCTGCCCGCAGGCATCGGATAAGAGGGATCTTCTGCCTTCAGGATGAACCCAAAGCGGCCCTTTTGGGTGGGATTGCCCGTTACGGTCTTTACCACGGGGGGGTCTACCATGACCCGGCTGTCGCTGGGCAGTACCCGATAGCTCTGATCAAAGCTCATCTGGGAGACTTTCTCGCCTGCGTTGTTCCGGATAATAATAAGCGTGGTGAGGTCGCTTTTGACATAGACCGTGAGGCGATAGACCTCCGTGTCCCCGGTGATATTTACGTCAGAATCGTCCGTGCAGCTTAACTCATAGGAATAGATTCCGGTCGAATTAAAGGTGAGTGGGCCGACCTGGACCTCTCTTGTTCCCTGCAGGGTAAAGCTCCAGCTTCCTGTGGCGCTGCCATCAGGCAGGGGGGCGGCGCCCTGGGCGACCAGGCGGTAGCTGAAGACGTCGCTTGCCGGGTTGGAAGAGCCGTGCGAGGTAAAGGTCTGCTTTACGGGCAGGGTGACCTGCGCCGGGCCTGCTCCATAGGCCACAGAGCTCAGCAGCAGACAGAGGCAGAGCGCGCAGAGCAAGGCCAGGCCAGACGCAAGCGTAAGCGCGAACAGGCGCTTGCTGCGATGCGTCTTGCGTGTCACGTTGCGATGGATCAGTATCTGGCCGGTGTTCATTATTCTCTCCCAATCATTACCGCATCGTCTTTTTGGCGTGCGGATATCTTCTTCTTGCGCATAACGGCGATCACGATCACTATCAGGATCAGCAACAGGGGCAAAAAGCCCAACAGTATCTTTACCCACACAGGGGCGCTGGCCCAGAAGTTTATCAGGCGATCAATAACGGGGTTTCGGGCTTTGCTCAGCTCTCCTGCAAACGGATCACTATAGGTCGCATCGGTGATCCTGCCTACTAAGATGTCGCGTCCGTTGGTCGAGCTCCCAGAACACGTAGAGAGCAGCACCAGCCGGTCAGCAGAAGTCACCTTGACGGTGCTGCGCACGTTCACCGCGCGACTGAGCAGGAGGTCCAGGTAGGCCTGACGATCTTGCGCGTCGTCCCCGAATTGGGTGCGATACACCGTGCTGTCATAGGCGTCTGCGTGCATGAAGGCAAAAAACTCAAGGCCGTACTTTTTGTCCCCGTAATAAAGCGAGCCGTAGGTGCGTTCGTCAAAGTAGCTCTTGTGCACAAACAGCCCGATGTCTCCAAACATCGCCTCTTCTTCCATGTGATGTCCGTAGATGATGGAGGCAAAGTCGCTGAAGTCCCTTTTATTGTTGTAATCAAGAAAGAGAGCGCCGGAAAGCGAGTAGCGACCCTCGGCGTTTGTGTTGGTGTACTTGAAATTGTCTGTGCCCTGCACTACCGGATAGTCGATGTGTGTGCCATAAACCTCAAGCCAGGCACACACATCCTTATTCATTGACTGGAGTTCCTGGAAGGAGAGCTTGCCAGCTTCAGTAGTGGGTTTGTATTTCGCGTACTGTTTTGCGTCAGCTTGCGAATAGACCTGTTTGGAGTCCCACAGAGCGTAGCAGCTAAACGCCAGAAGAAGCAGGATGGCTGTCAGCACGATCAGGTTGATCGCACCGTTTGCTGTCCGTACGGTTGCTCTTCCGATTTTTACTGCTACGCTCATAAGGATTCATCCATTCAGGCTTCAGGCCCTGCTCTTATATAAGAACAGAAGCTTAACTATGCCTGCGCTCCAGAGTTCCGCTTGCGGGATTTGGCTACCACAAAGGCAACAAGAGCTGCGACGGCCAGAGCAATCATGCCAACAAAGGGCAGGTTTGCCATGCTGATGCCGGTAAACGAAACATCGTTGCGGTGGTTGTTGTAGTCCGCGCTGTTGGCGCCGTCGCCAACATGCTGGCTGACGATCTTGAAGTCGCTATTTGGGTCACCGGGGGCGGGTGCGTTTACCGCGTTGCCGCCGGTTACCACGTTGGCAGATGTGGTGTAATCGGTGACGGCTTTCTCGGTCACTTCATAGGTCATACCGACCGGCGTGTCGATAAACACCAGTTTCTGACCGTCCTTAAGCTTGAACTTGGTATCGGCGTTGATGTTTATCTCAATATATTTGCCAATGCTGTCCTCGTCAATGACGGCGTCTGTGCCCTGGTTATCAACAGGATCGATGATGGCCCCGTTCTCCACCACATACGCGCGCTTGAAAACCGGAATTACATCGGTAGGCGTAAGAGAATTTGGAGTAAGCTTGATGGTGAAGTCGAAGTACCAGGTGTCGTCGGCAAAGTCGCCGCTCACGGTTTTGCTGACAGACAGCGTGCCATCGGTCAGAGGGTTATCCCCGCCGTTGACCTTGAGGTAGGTATTGGTAAACATCATCTTTGAGTAGGCGCCATCGATGCCCGGGGTTGGATCGACCTTGGTGTCTTGCGTCTGGCCATCGTTGTCAATGACGGTAACGAGCGAGCCGACCGCATAGACATACAGCTCGCCATTTTTAGCCGCCTTTACATAGACGTTAAGCGTGTACTTGGCGCCAGAAAAGAGCATCATTTCAGAGTCAGGTCCGGGAAAGACGTTCTTGTCGGAAAAGGTCTGGTCATCTTCTGTGATCTCATACACGTAGACGCCAGCATGCGGCCAGTCAACGCCCTCAAAAATGTTTTCGGTCTGCAACAGAACGGTTTTAACATCGCCGTTTGATGTTGCCAGGCTGCTGGTGCTAAAAGGAATGCTCAGGTTTTTGAGGTCGGGCATACCGGCAACAATCCCGGGGTCAGTCTCGTTATCCACAGATATCTTTTCTGCCAGGAACTTAAAGGTGGTTCCCGGAGTCTTTGTACCGATAGGCATTTGCAGGACCTTGGTGATGCCAGCCTGCGCCGGATAGGCTTCTGAGCCAATGATGGCGCCCGAATCACCCTCCTCTGCAAATGCGGATGGCATGCTTGCAAAGCACAGAGTGAGCGCAAGTGCAAAGATTAGTACTAATTTAAATTTGTTCAACATAGTTCTCTCTCTCCTTAATGTTTTGCTCGTTATTGCTTTCTTGCTATATAAACATGAACATGAGGTTACGGGCATATTGACGGAGTGTCTTCGCCCTTGTTCATGGTGATTTATGTTCAGTGTTGTCTGCATTACAGGTGTCGTCTCCTTATAAGCGAGATAGCGGTACCCTGGGTGTCTTTGGTGTTTACCGGCCCATAGACGCGGCTGTCCGTTGCGTTTTCGCGGGCGTCGCCTAAGACAAACACCTGCCCCGGGCCCACCGTGACGGGAAACGAGATCCCTCCGTCATAGGGTTGGGTCTTTTGGTAGATGTTTGGTTCTTGCTGCAGGGCGCCGTTGATGACCAGACCGCTCTCCGTGATATCGACGACGTCTCCTGCCCCGGCAACAACCCGGCGTACCTGTGTCTCTCCTTTAAACTCAAGCAAAAGCAAGTCGCCAATGGCGTATTTTTTGTCGAGGCGATAGGTTATGACCAGGTCGCCGTCTTTGACTGCCGGATTCATGCCGGGCTCCATGCTGCGATGAATGCCATAGGCAAAGGTGAAGAGCAGCGCGAAGGTAAGAACGATCACCGCGATTTTGATGAGCAGTGCGATGGCCTCACGCCACAGCGAAGGCGCTTTGGCGGGGCTTGCTGGCGCGGGCGCGGGCGCGGGGGTTTGCGCGGGCGCTTGTGCTTGTGCTTGTGTCAGCGTTTGCCGTGCGTTCATCTTGGCTCACTCCCTCTCTTCTGTCGTTGGCGTTTGAGCCAGGCCAGGAGGAGCAGGGGCAGCGTTAACAGGCCCGCCAGCAGGGCATAGGGGACTTCTGTCCGGGCTACGGTCAGGCCGGATTCTGGCGCCTCGGTACGCTTGTTGAAGAAATCGAAGACCCGGGCGCCTCCGGTCAGAAGACGCCACCCGGTGTTGCTGTTAGAGGTTGTGTAAGTGTCAGCGCTGTCCTTAAAAGACACCGTATACAAGGGGTCAGGGCTTTCGACAATGCGCACCTGGGTGTTTCCCAGAATCTGCGCTATGGTGATGGACTGGTGGCTCCTGAGCACAAAGGTCGCCTTGCCCTCGTCGTCAAGTATGAGTGTATCGTCAGGGGGAGGCGCGACGCTTGAGCCGGCAACAACGCCGCCGGTATAGTCGAAGCGTGTGTCGGCAGGCAAGGCCTTGCCCGTGCTGTCAGCACCATAAAGCGTAAAGCTGAAGTCCCTGAGCTGATTGCCGTAGTCGCCTGTTACCGCCTTGGAAATGGTCAGCGCGGTGGCGATCTTTTCGTAGACAAAATACACGGTCAGAGAGCTCTTCACGCTGGCTGTAGCGGTAGTGCCAGGGGTATAGTTGGGCGGCGTATAGGCGCCGACCGCAAAGCCCACTACCTTGTAGTCAGTAAGAGCAGGGATGACTTTTAAATAGCCAGGATTTGTTGTAGGGAGGACCGTTACCGTGTCGCCAGAGAGGGTTTTGCCGTTGACGTCAACGTATTTCTCGGTGACGGCATATTGAGTAATGAGCGTGACGGGTAGTACTCCGTTATTCGCATTGCTGTTGTGGGCATTGTAGTCAGCAAGTTTGGAGATCGAATAAATATCCGGACTGGCGTCGGTATTGCGTACAATGCTTCCCAAAAATGTTGAAGTTGTAGCATTGTACGCATAGATATTGTCGGTCCGCGACGTCGTAGTGCCGGTACTGTAACCAACACAATAATAGTTTTTGGGCAGCGTCAAGGTTCTGCGCAGCGCGCTTCCCCCAGGGGCATATACCTTCAGGGTTGTGTCTGCGCTTGCAGAAAGCGGCGTGGTGTTGGCGCCTGTGTAATACCGCGTGTTGACATAGGAACCGTTGCCGGTATTGTCAGAAGCGGTAATGGCCGCGTAAAGCGTACTGCTGGCGCCTGAATACGCGGTCACATCCGCCTTTGCGTCAAGATAGAGTTGCACGGGAGTAAATCCTCCTCCCATGCCGGGTCCCCCAATGCCGGAGCGCGTATCGCTTGAGGCAACCACGGTTCCGCCCGTAATGGTAAGCACGCCCCCCAGGGGATCATAGAGGTAGCCGACGCCCACGCCTTTTCCTGCTTTTGAGGTCACGGTACCGCCCGTAATGGTGATGTCGAGGGGAGAGGGGGCGCCCCCTACGAGGGAAGAGTATTGCTGTCTGCCGATCCCCGTCCAGTCGCTGGTTACGTTTACCGTTCCGTCATTGATCGTAATGCTGCCTGGCCCCGGTGTGGTAGACCCCGCGCCCGTCCCAATGCCGCAGGTACCCTGATTGGCGCCTGGGGTATAGTCCAGTGCCTGTGCGGTGATGGTTCCGCCATCTATGGTGATGTCACCAGAAGGTCCAAAGGTACCGCCGCCGATACCCGCGCCGCGCGTATACTGGGTGACCGACACGGTCCCGCCGGTGATGTTGATTTTGCCCCCGCCGCCGCCACTGTTACCACTACCGCCGCCGCCGCCGCCAATACAGGCGCCGCCAATGCCCGATCCGTTACTGGCCCCCTTGCCGTACTGCGTTACCGATACGATTCCGCCATTGATCGTAATCGCACCGCCGCTTCCGCCATAGATAGCAGCAAGACCGGTGTCAACACTCGAGCCGCCTCCGCCGATACCCGCCCCGGAAGAGGCGGCGGCTATAGTAATCGTTGCGCCGTTGATTGTGATCGGGCCCGCGTCGCCGCCGCTGGTTGTGGTTGTGCCCGAAAGGCCGCCAATACTGGCAAAGTTGCTGGTGGCGCCTACGGTTAAGGGCATGTTGAGCGAGTCATCTGCGTCGCGCCCACTATAGCTATCAAACGTGATCGCAGCGGCCGGAGGCACCGCGATATAACCGTTCCTGATATAGTTCGCTCCATCGATCAGCATCGTTGTCTGGCTTGTGTCTGTCAGGAAGATTTTGCCTGTCAGGTCGATCTCGCTGAGTACCAACGTGATGTTTACTCCGGCGGGGACCTCAATACCCATATATAAGGATGTGCCCTGTTTGGGAGGATTGGTTGCGGGGCTCCTGAGTCCCGTCTGGATGATGTTGTAGGTCTTGTTATCGGCTGCCTGCGTAAACGACAGGACGCGATCAGGGTTGCTTATGGCGCCACCGGTAAGATTGGGAAGCGCGTTGCCGCTTACCAGATAGCCGGGATTATCTGAGCTGATGGTCTGAGACAGGTCGATCGTGCCATCAAAGGAGCGCGTATTTGTGGGCTTGACCCCCGGGCCAGGCGCCTTGCTGGGTTTATCGGTGTTGACAGGAGGCGTCGGGGTGTCAGTAGTATTTGTGGTGTCCGCGCCGTCTGTGACGCCAGCTGAACCGCTGGTTTCAACGCTGGCAATGCCCGTGTCGTTTATTGACAGCTTGGGATCTTGTGCCAGAGCGCTGGGGCTTGAGCCAAAAGCGCTGAACAGTACGCCAAGCAGCACAACCGAAATCAACATCAGGCGTAAGAACCCCAGACGATTCTCCTTCTGAATTTTGTTTGCTATTCCATGTTTCATAACGCTCGTTGTTTTCCCTCCCTCTATCTGCTGAACGCTTAAATGTTCTCTCGTCCACCAGGTAGTATGAAATGAAACTTTAGTATTTGTAAAACAGTTTCCAGTTTCAGTTCTCCAATTGCGAGTGGAGACACACAGTATGCCCCTACCTATATTTAATAGAATTGAGAGGGCGCTGTCAATACTTTTCTATAAAACTGTTTACTATTTCGAAAGTATATTTTATAGTAAGCATTGATATGTTATTAGAAATTAGCATTAACTACGCAAGGATAAACGCGACTCCGTGGCTGTGGTTGATATATCGTGGTGAAATATTCAGGGGGAATAATTCTGCGTTTGTGTTCATGATGTGTGGTTGCTGCGGGGAACGCTTCACTTGTCATTCTGCGCGCAGTCGCAGAATCCAGGCTCTGTCTGAGTTGATACTCTGCAGTCTCTGTTGCGGGCTAGCTCATTTGCGCAACTTTAAAGATCAGGTACGTATTAAGGTTGCCCGTGCGACCATCTGAGGTGAAGCGTGCGATGAGCGTGGTGCGGTCGGTGGCGCTGGCGATGAGCTGGTCGATCTCTGCATCCGAGAAGCTGTGGCAGTAGCGATAGGTGTGCGCGATATCTTTCCAGCCGAGCAGGTAGTCGCCGTCGCCCAGCTCCGGGAGGCCAAGTTCTTCTCTGGCACGCGTGTGGGTGGCCTGCGCCTTCTTATGGCGAGTGGGATCGTTCAGGAACTGCCAGAGGGACACGATGAGGTAGCCGCCGGGCTTGGTTTGCTCGATCAGGACGTCAAGTATCTGCGCGCGCTGCTGCGGGAGCGGGACATGGTGCAGAAAGCCGAAACAGACTGACAGGTCGCAGGCAGGCGCGGCAAAGCGGGTGGACAGCGGCGAGCTCTGGTTCTGGTCGAGCGCAGCCAGGATATCGAGGTGCTGATAGTGTGCTTCGGGCGCCGAAGGGAGGAGCTCATCGCAGTTATCCGCAGCGAAGAACGTGAAGGCGGCTTCAGGCAGCGCTGAGGCCAGGAAGGCCTCAAACCTTAAGTTGCCGGATGCCAGGTCAAAGACCGAAAGTTCCTGCGAAGTGTTTCCGTTGCGATTCTCCCGCAGGAGGGCCAGGCACTTCTGCCAGCCGGGCCAAGGCGTTTGACGCGTTTCCGCGAACGAAGCGCACTGCCTCCGGTAGAAGTCAGCATTGAGTTCGCGCAGTCTGTCAGCCGTGTCGCTATCCATAGCGACCATTGTAGCTGACAAAATTACCCCAGGGGTAATTTTGTCAGCTGGAGTATAGTAGTTGTTATCGTGGAAGAGATACTGCTGGACATACTGGACGCGTTGCGGCGGGGCGAGCGGTCTGATGACGAGGAGCTGTTCTCGTGCGTCATTGGTAACCCGCGCAGGCGCTCTGAACTGAGCGCGCAGCCACCGGCAAAGCGCAAGGTGCTTGCGTACTACCTGCACGTGCGCGAGTCTGACCCGCAGCGCTGGGCCAGTTGGGGCATCGATTCGGAGACCGAGAAGCGCCTGCTGCAGGCGCTGCAGGTCAAGCGCCGCCGCACTGCATCGGGCGTGGCGACGATCACGGTGATCACGAAGCCCTGGAAGTGCTCAAGCGCCTGTCTCTACTGCCCCAACGACGTGAGGATGCCCAAGAGCTACTTAAGCGATGAGCCAGCCTGCCAGCGGGCGGAGCGCAATTACTTCGACCCTTACTTACAGGTGGCCTCCCGCCTGCGGGCGCTCACGCAGATGGGCCATGTTACGGACAAGGTCGAGCTGATTGTCCTGGGCGGCACCTGGAGCGACTATCCGCGCGCCTACCAGATCTGGTTTGCGACCGAACTCTTCCGGGCGCTGAGTGACGGCGCCGCGGCGGTAGCGGCAGGCGTGCAGAAGCGTCGGCAGCGCTATAAGGACGCGGGGCTCAGCAACAATCGCGAGGAGCTGGCGGCGCGTGTGAGCGCGCGGCAGGCAGAGATCGACCGCGGCGCGCTCACCTATAATCAGGCGATCGAGCAGCTCTATCTGAATGATGCGATCTGGCGGGGCATTTCTGCGGAGCAGACGGCCACGATCGACGGGCTTGTCCGACAGCAGGTCCGCAACGAGACCGCCGCCCGTCGGGTGGTGGGGCTGGTGGTCGAGACGCGCCCTGACGCCATCACCGTGACCAGCCTGACGATGCTGCGCCGTCTGGGCTGCACCAAGGTCCAGATGGGCATCCAGAGCCTGGACCCTGTGGTGCTGCGGCAAAACGAGCGCGCCGTGACCGTCGACAAGATTCGCGAGGCCTTTGAGCTGCTGCGGGTCTTTGGTTTCAAGACGCATGTGCATTTCATGTTGAATCTTTTGGGCGCTACGCCCGCAGCAGACAAGCGCGACTATGCGCGCCTGTGCACGGACCCGGCGTTTTTGCCCGATGAGGTGAAGCTCTATCCCTGCTCTCTGGTGGCGGGCACGGGACTGTGCGCTTGCTATGGCGAGGGGACCTGGCGCCCCTACAGCGAAGAGGAGCTGCTTGAAGTACTGGCAGCCGATACGCTGGCCACACCGCCCTATGCGCGTATCTCGCGGATGATCCGCGATATCTCCGCCCATGACATTGTGGCGGGCAACAAGAAGGCCAACCTGCGGCAACTGGTCGAACGTCGCATTGAGCAGACAGGCGCCAGCATCGCAGAGATCCGCTCCCGCGAGATCGCGGCAGATGCAGTCGATCTTGAGAGTCTGCGGCTTGAGTCGGTCCCGTACGCGACCACGGTAACTGACGAGTACTTCCTGCAGTGGGTCACGCCGGAGGACCGGATCGCGGGCTTCCTGCGGCTGTCGCTGCCTGAAGCGGTGTATGTCAGCTCGCGCCAGTCAGGGCTGCCGGTCGGCCCCGGCGAGGCGATGATCCGCGAGGTCCATGTCTACGGCAAGGTCGCCGCGCTGGATGAGGCGGGCGGCAATGCCCAGCACCTGGGGCTGGGCCGGCGGCTGATCGAGGCTGCCTGCCAGATCGCGCGCGACCGTGGCTACACGGCGCTCAACGTGATCAGCTCAGTAGGGACCCGCGAGTACTACCGCAACCTCGGTTTTCGCGACCAGGACCTGTACCAACAGCTGCCGCTGCAGTGATGTTACCACCCCGAACAAGGCGCGCCGAGGTCGTCGCGCCCTACACAGCTTTTACCAATTATCACTTATACTACTGATGCCAGAATAAACGTCTGGCGCTAGCTGGTGAATGCTGTAGTTGGCAAGATCTCGTAGGGCGCAACGACCCGGCGTGCCTTGTTCGGAGTGGCAATGATTCCCCTTAATGTGTGGGATGCGTGGGTTGCACTGGTTGGTATCTGAGGAGAAACGGGGGAGGGGGAGCGCTTTGGCGTTAGAATTGAGAAGCGGCGGGGCAAAGTTTCCACGCCGGGCGGCTGCGAAGAGGCAGTCGGGCTCAGTATACGCATAACGAAACAGCAAGGTGGTATGAATCGTGAAAGGTAAGCTCATTGCGATCATTGGTGGGTCGGTAGCTTTATTTATTGGTTTGACGGGAGCAGTAGGTTCGGCTCTTACGATAGCTTTGGATATCCGCGGCTACGACTGGGGAGGCTATACCTATACGGCCCCCTTAACGGTGCATGAGATCACGATGATTGTGCTTGTGATAGTGTCGGCGCTTCTTTTTCTTGCAGGTTTGGCAGTGCTGATTATCGGCCTTGTTATGCGGTCGGGTCCCAAACAAGCGGCTGCTTTTGGCCCGCAGGCCTCGGGTTGGCCCCAGGCGCCGGGCGGGGTGTCTGCCCCGGGCGCGGCGCAGGTCCCGGGCACGTCGGGTGCGCTGCAGGTCCCGGGTGCGGCGCCTGCTGCTCCTGCTGTGCGTGAGTGGTATTGTGGCAGTGAGGGAACAAGCACAGGGCCGTATTATCTCAGCGAGCTTCAGCAGATGGCAGTCTCAGGCCAGATTGTGTCCGGGACCTGGATATGGAAGCCGCAGATGACCAGCTGGGCAGAAGCAAAAACCCTGGCCGATCTTGCCCCCTGGCTACGTGCGTAAAATTTACTGAGCAAAACTCGCTCCCGTTTTTAGCAGCAGGGGTTACTTGCCACACCGCGGGAGGACCGCCTTGTCAGAGACAGAAGGCGGCGTAGAGAGGAACGGTCTTTTTGCCATCTGCAAAGCCGAAGTTTCTGGTGGAAAGCTTAAGGGCATAAGGTGGCTTAAAGATATCTCGGTAGACGTTCAGGCTTTTTGCCTGGGTGTTATCGGCGCTCTTCACTTCGACAGGGATGATCGCGTCCTCGCGCTGGATGATGAAGTCTACTTCTGCCCCACGGGCAGACTCCCAGTAGTAGGTGGCATACCCGTTCATTATCAGATGGACGTTGACATAGTTTTCTACCATGCCACCTTTGAAGTACTGAAGATCGTCTGACATGAACAGTACGTCGGCGGCTGGCAGATCCTTCTTGGCGCAGAGCAGGCCCAGGTCTGAGATATAGATCTTGAAAGCATCGATGTCTTTGCTGTCGTCAAGGGGTTTATGCGGGTGCTCGACCCGGCAAACCTGGGAGATAATTCCCGCCAGGCGGAGCCACTCAATAGCGTTCTCAAACTCTGCGGCCCGTCCGCCTTTCTTAATCAACTTATACTGAAATCGCGTGTTCTTTTTGGAGAGCTGGACCGTGATATTGTTGTAGGTGAGTCGTGTCTTCTGTATCTCATTTTCCTGATTATACTTACTCATGTCATCCAGATAGTTGGTCAGGATAGTCGATTGCAGGGTGCGGACAAGCAGATAGTCGCCGGTCTCAGCAAACTGTGTGACACATTCGGGCATGCCGCCTATCACCAGGTATTGACGGTAATAGTTCAGAGCGCTGTCATGAAGAGCGGCAGGCAGGGGCGAATCGTTGTTAAAACAGGTTCTGATTTTTTTTGTTAGCTCACGTTCGCCCAGCGCAATAAGAAACTCTTCCATATCAAGAGGGTAGAGAGTCTTCAGGTCAACTTTGCCCACTGGGTAGGAGAATTGCTTGCGATTGACAGCAACACCAAGCAAGCTTCCCGCCGCAATAAGGTGATAATCGGGGGCCTCTTCGCAAAAGTACTTGAGGGAAGTCAGAGCTCGTTCGCAAGCCTGGATCTCATCGAACACGATCAAGGTTTTCTCTTTGACAATGGTTTGCCCAGAGATATGCGAGAGGAGCGGGATGAGGTACGCGGGACTGATGTCTTCGTCGAAGGTCTGTGCGAGCTTTGCGTTCCGTTCAAAATTGAAGTACGCGACATTCTCATAGTGGGTCCGCCCAAACTCAAGGATAGAGTAGGTTTTGCCCACCTGTCGCGCCCCCTGGAGGATGAGCGGCTTCCGATACCTGCTTTGCTTCCAGTCTTCCAGGAACTGGTTGATTTTCCGATACATGAGCGGACTCCCTTACTGTTACATAAGAGGAGTATAGAGCAAAGTGGTGTGAATATCAATTGATTTTTGGTTGAAATTCACATTATAGCGCACGACTTTTTTGCCGGAAGTAACACTGATCGACATGACTTATGCTGGGTGGTGCGGGCTTTTGACGCTATTGAGGCGTATGTCTGGCAGGCTCGGTGGCAGGCTTGGCAGGCTCCTCGGCAGACGTCTCAGCGTGGCTCTTGTTATCCATGAGCTGGACCATCAGGACGCCGGCGATGGCCAGGATGGCGCCGATGGCGACCAGGTGGCTGGGGACTTCGCCCAGCCAGATCCAGGCGATGGCTGCGGCAAACAGGGGCTCGGCATTCAAAAAGACCGTGACCTGGGTGGCGGGCAGGCGCGAGAGCGCCACGCCCCAGAGCGCGTAGGCAATAAACCCGGGAAAAACGCCGATGTAGAGCGCCGCCATCGTCGCGCCGGTTGAGGCGTGGCGCGCGTCGCCTATCAGCTGCGGCGCAAAGATCAGCAGAAACAGCGCGCCCGCGATGATGGCGTAGCTGGTGAGCTGGATGCCGGAGTAGCGCTTGAGCAGCTCTTTGGATAGCACAAAGTAGATCGCGGTGGCAAGCGCAGAGCCCATGACGGCAAGCGCATGGATGTTGATACGAAACCCCGCAGCTCCCGTAAAGCCAACCAGGCAGACGCCGGCAAACGAGCAGACTACTCCCAGCCAACCCCACCCTCCGAGGCGCTCTTTGAGGAAGCGCGCAGATATCAGCGCGACAAAGATGGGCGCAAAGGCGATGATGATTGAGGCAGCGCCAGCCGGTACGACCTGCTCGCCAAAATTCAGGCAAAAGTGATAGACCGAGATGCCGAGCAGGCCCGCCAGCGCGATGCGCCACAGGTCACGGGCGCGCGGCAGACCCTGGCGTGTGATGATCAGGTAGCCGAGGGCCACAACTGCTGCGGTCCCAAAACGGAAGAGCGCCAGCGCGCCGGGGTGAAATCCGCCCGGGTTGGCGGGCGAGGCAAGCCCGTAGCGGATGACCGCAAACGACGATCCCCAGAACAGCAACGTGGTCAGGATGCAGAGGTAGGTAGTTTTCCGGGTGGTTGGTTTCACGAAGTCTTTCTGGTTGCGAGTGGTTGTGTCGGACGTTCTATTATCACGTATATCAGCGAGGGCTATCAGCGCAGGCCGTATTTTTTGCGGACGCGGGTCAGGGCGCCTTCAAGCGCAGGGCCAAACAGGGCAAGGAAGACAAAGGTCGAGGCGGCAAAGATTGCGTTGAAGGAAACGCCCGCCGCATAGATGGGCCAGGCGGTCTGCCAGCTGAGGTTCTGCGTGAAGAGCAGCACCGAGGCGGTGTCAACGATCGGCCCGTAGAGGGCGAGGGTCGCCAGGCCGCCGAACGCTGCGATCAGCCAGCGGCCACGGGGCAGGCGCGCGGGCGCGAAGGCTGCGCCGGCCAGGCAGCCAACCAGGCCAAAGGCAAGCATCTGCCAGGGTGTCCAGGGCCCCTGGCCAAAGATGAAGTTCGAGACAAAGCCCGTCAGCGCTCCGATAGCAAAACCGTTGCGTGCGCCCAGCGCGACGGACGCGATGATGATGACGGCCATGACGGGTTTGACCTGTGGCAGGAAGTAGAACACCGCGCGGCTGACCACCGCAAGCGCAACAAGCACCGCGATCAGCACGAGCTCCCGCGTGCGGGGACGCCGCCGCTCGAAGTTCAGCGCGAACAGCCCCAGGGCGAGGGTCACCAGTATCAGGCTGACGGCATAGTAGTGGCGGGTGAAAAAGGCCGTCATGCAGGGCGGCTCTCTTTTTGCGCGCCCGCAACGATGTCGCCGGTGGTGATGGCGCCGGGCAGCAGGCCGCGGCTGATGCGGCGGGCTGCGGTAGTGTAGTAGCACAGGTTCGCAAAGAACGGGCGCGGCGGTGCGCTGGCGGTGATCTCTCCGTTGAAACACAAGACGCAGCGATCGGCGTGGCGCGCGCAGAACTCGATGTCGTGCGAGACCATGACCACCGTCAGCCCTTCTGTGGCGATCAGCGTGCGGAGCAGCTCCGCAAAGCGCCGCTTAAAAGCGGCGTCCATGCCTTTGGTTGGCTCGTCAAGCAGCAGCAGCCGGGGGCGCGCGAGCAAGACGTCAGCCAGGGCGATGCGCTGTGCCTCGCCGCCGCTCACGTCGAAGGGGTGGCGGTCGAGCAGCCCTGCGATCTCGCAGCGGCGGGTGACCTCTGCCAGGCGCCCGGCGCGCTCCTGCTTGCTGGCGCCGGCAAGCGGAAGGGTCGCCTCAAGCTCCTCGCGCACCGTCTTGTGAGTAAACAGCAGGCGCGGATCCTGCGGGAGCAGCACGGTGGCGCCGGCGCCCGTGCCAGCGGGAAGCGCGCGCGGGTCACGCTTGACGCGACCGCGGTAGGGCTTGAGCAGGCCGGCGATCACGTTCAGCGTGGTAGTCTTGCCCGTGGCGTTGCCGCCGACGATCGCCGTAAGCTCGCCCGGGTAAACATCAAGGGCAAGGCCGCGCAGCACATCAGGAGAGTTGCGCTCATAGCGAAACCAGACTTCATGAAGCGAGAGGAGGGGAGTGAGGCTACTCTTCCTGTCATTCTGCGCGTAGTGTAGCGACGCGAGACTACCCTTTTTGTCATTCTGCGCACTGCGACTGCGCGCAGCGCAGGCTCCGTCGCAGAATCCAGTCTGGCCTGTAGCAACTGGATCCTGCGACTGATGCGTAGGATGACCGGGCTGCTGTCTGTTGTTGCTGGTTTGCAGCTTCTCCTGCAAATACGTGCGAGCGGCGCGAACGGTGGTGGGCGCTGGCGCGCCGACGCCTGCCTGCTCGCTCTCCAGCCTGTAGAACAGGCGGATGGGGGTGGGCAGCGCCGCAAACATCGGGCTGCCTGCCGCAAGCAGCTTGGCGCCAATGCACTCTGGCGCGGCGTCGGCGACGAGGCGCCCGTTCTCCAGCACCAGTACGCGGTCGGCGCACGGCACGACTTCTTCCAGGCGTTGCTCGGAGACGATGACGGTCGTGCCGATCTCGTCGTTGATCTTTTTCAGGGCAGCCAGAAAGTGAGCGGCGGCGATGGGGTCGAGCTGCGAGGTGGGCTCGTCGCACAGCAGCAGCGCGGGGCTGCCGGTCATGATGGCGGCGAGGTTCAAAAGCTGCTTCTGGCCGCCGGAAAGCGCGTTGCATGGTTGGTCAAACCACTCCTGGATGCCAAAGAAGCTGGCCATCTCCGCCACGCGCAGGCGGATTTCATCGGAAGGAACGCCGAGGTTTTCCAGCCCGAACGCGAGCTCATGGTAGACCTGGTCGGTGACGATCTGGCTGTCGGGGTCCTGCGCGATAAATCCGATCTGGCTGGCGTCTTCACGGGCGGAAAGCTCCGTGAGTGGCCTGCTGGCAAGCCGGATTTGTCCTGCGCGGTGGTCGCCCGCCGGGGTCAGTGATGGCTTGAGCTGGCGCAGCAGGGTCGTCTTGCCACAGCCCGATGTGCCGCAGAGCACCACGAAGGCGCCGGCGTCGATATCCAGCGTGAGGTCATCTAAGGCCGGGACCGTCGCGTCGGGATAGCGGAAGCCTAAATGGTCGAGCGCGAGATACGCCATGCGACCTCCTCCTGCAGATTAAAGAGAGTGGGCGCCAGGCAGAGCAGCCCGAACGCGCCGTAAGCGCCAGCAGTGATCGCGCCGCGGACGGCGCCGGGCAGGCCGGCGCCCTGGTTCAGCAGGAAGGCTGGCAGGTACTGTGCCGACACGACAGTCGAAGTCAGCGCGACGATGACCACTGCCGCGCAGGCAAGCATCAGCGCCAGCGCCCCGGCGTCACGCGCGCTGAACCGGAAGGGCTGATACGCGCTGCGCCCGGGCAGGCCATAGCCACGGGCATGCATCGAGTCTGCGGTGTCAAGCGCGGACTCCAGCGCCCAGCTGGTCAGTATCGACAGGACGGCGAAGCCACTGCGCAGACGCAATGAGACAGGGGGACGGTCTGAGACAGGGGGACGGGTACACTGTGAGACAGGGGGACGGTTCTTCTGTCTTATCTCGGATAAGACAGAAGAACCGTCCCCCTGTCTCACAGTGTACCCGTCCCCCTGTCTCACCCGTCCCAGCCCGCGCTGGGCGGCGGTGATCGTCTTGAGCTGGCGCAGATAGCGGCCTGCAAAGCGCAATGCCATCGAGGTGGTCAGCGCAAGCGCTGGCGCGACCCTCCCAAAGACGGCCAGGAATTTCTCATGGGTTACAACCTGGTTGTAGCAGGAAAACCACAGCAGGACCGCGACCAGCATGGCCGCCAGCGCTACGCCGTAGAGCAGGGCTTCGCGGGTCAGCGGGTTGCCGTCGATATAGCCCAGGATGGTGACGCCCTGATGGTTGAACAGCGGGTTGATCGCAGCGGCAAACAGCGCCAGCCCCGCAAGTCCCACAAGGAGCTTTGCGGTGGCGCGCAGGCCGCGGAGCTGCAGGGACAGCAGCAGCGCGCCGAGGACCGAGCAGGCCAGCAGCACCGGATGCGCCGTGAAGACCGTCACACCAATGACGAACACGAAGTAGCCGATGCTGAGCGCCGGATGCAGCGTGGCAAAGGCGTTTGCACGGCTGCTATCAGCGGGCACCGCTTGCTCCTACGTCTGCGCCGCCGTTGCAGGTGTAGCGGAAGGCGACCACATCACCGGCCTTCAGGACGTAGGTGCTGCATCCCGTGCTTGAATAGGCGCCATTGACGCTATAGACCCAGCCCGATTGCGGCCCGCAGTCGAACTCTTCCAGGTTACCGATGCCTTTGATGTAAGCGCTGTAACCGGGCATCTGCGAATAATCCAGTGAGACCCCGGCGGCCTGACAGGCGCGCTTCAGCACAGAAAAGACCGTGTCGCCGCTTTGCAGGGTCACGCTTCGGCTGCCAAGGATGACGCCGCTTGAGGGGACGACCGACTTCTTGCTGGCCTTAAGCTTATCCCTATTTGAGAGTACCGTACGGCAGCTGACCGAGATCGTGACGGTCGCGGGTTTTGGCTTTGGCTTTGGCGCAGGTGCGGGAGCAGGAGCAGGAGCAGGAGCAGGGGTCGAGGACCCTGCTGCGCCGCCGCCCTTGCCGTTGGAACCCGACGCGGCAGAGCCTCCGGCGCCTCCAGCGCCAGCTTTGCCCGAGGCGTCAGCAGGACTGCCAGCAGCGCCGCCTGATCTGTTGCCCGATGAGGCGCCGTCTGTCTTTGTAGAGGAGGACGTGGCGCCGGAGTCAGCACTGATCCTTCCCGATGACGCAGAAGGCAGGGACGTGCCTGACTCGCCGCCTCCGACAGTCACGCCGGCGTTGCCCGCGTCTGCGCTCTGCGCCGTGGCTGCAACCTTGCTCTGGTGCGCCAGTGCCAGGCCAACGGCAGTGGCCCCGCACAGGACCACTGCCACACAACCCAGGATGAGTATGAGTTTGGCGTGCTGCTTCATGAGAGCCTCCGCTGCCCGGAGCGCTTGCGCAAAACACAGAGCGCAGCGGTCGCGCCCAGCAACAGGAGGGCGGTTGCGCCCAGCTGTGACTGCCCCGTGGTGTCCCCGGTATTGGCCAGGGTGGCTGCGGTTGCGGTGGAGGCGGTCGACAGCGGGGTCGATGGCGCCGCCGTCCCGGAGCCCGTTTTGCCAGCACCCAGCTTCTTCTGCTTGCTGGCGCCGCCCGTTTTTCCGCCGCTTGTCCCGCCCTTATTTGCCGGCGCGTTCGTGTAGGGCTTCAGCGCAACATCGCTCATGTCATAGAGCCGGTTAGCGCCCGTCAGCGCGCGCCAGTAAGCGGCAAGCGCATACAGCCCTTGCTCGGTGGCCATGGCGTCAGGCGCGGGATAGGTGGCGTCGCTCTTAGCGTTAGCAAAGGCTTTGCTGCCGGAGCCGCCCTCGACCAGGAAGCTCGTAAGTGAGTCATAGATGGTGCTGCCGGTCTTTACAAAGCGGGCGTCATCGACCGGGATGCCCAGCGCGCTCAGGGCGGTCAAGGCCTGCGCGGCGCTTTCCGAGTTGGGGTCAGGCGTCCAGAGTGGGAAGGGGATAAACCCCGCCGTGGCGCCGTCCTGGATCTGCCCCAGCGCGGTCAGAGCGGTGTCAATCGCCCCGTCAACTTGCGCATCGCCCTTGCCCTGATAGGGGGCAAGCGCCTGAAGCGCCATGCTGGTCACATCAGGATCCGGGTCGGTCGCTCCCCAGCCCCAGTTCCAGCCGCCTGTGCCGGGGAGTTGCTGGCTCAAGAGGTCGCTGACAAGTTTGGCGCGCGTGGTCTGGACGCCTGCTGCTCCCGCTTTGAGCTTCGGCATTGCGTAGGGGTGGCTGTCAAGCGCGAGCAATGCGTTGATGCTCCCGCTGACTCCCGGAGCGGTAACGTCGTCGAGGTTTGCGAGAGGGGCCGTCAAATTGACGCCATTGAAACTGGTTGCGTCAACGCCCAGCGCGGTCAGCGCGAGGATAACGCGGTCATAATCGGTTACCGTGCTGCCCAGGGAGTTCTTGTTGTCTTTGAGGTACGTGCTCAGATTGGCGAGGTACTGCTGCTTCAGCGTGCTGGGCAACTTGCCTGCGCGCGCAAGCGCCATAAGGGCCCACTCGTTGCCATAAGTGGCGCCGGTTTTCTGAGCTTTCAGGCAAGCGACCTCGTAGGCTGACACCTGAGAGATGGTGGTTTTCACCCGAGTTGCGCTGGGTGCAGGCGACGCGAACGCCGTTGCCGGCAGGCAGATCGCCAGCAGAAACGCCAGGATGAGCGCGGGGCGCGACCTCCTGCTTTTTGTTTTGTTGGATGTTTTTGAACTGTTCATAGTCGCTTCCTTTCTTCTTTAACCCAAGAACATTGCGTGTGATAGGCGGAAGGTAAGTCTCCTGGCTCATGCCCGCGGCGGGCGCCTTCCCATTGCTCCGCTACAGAGTCAACAGTGGCATTGTGCCCGCTTGACGGCATTTACAGTTGTGGTTT
>WQYT01000010.1 GCA_009781115.1 Coriobacteriia bacterium | reverse complement strand
GCAGATGAGCGGACGGTGCCGCTTGCCCGCGTTATGGCTGTAGCGCTCCAGAGGGGCGTAGAGGTATTTCTTGATGTCGCTGTCGCCGCGCTTCTCATAGAAGCTCGTGACGAGCCGGTTCATTTTCAACTGGTTGCGCTTAAGGTAGAGCTCAAAGCTCACGGGGTCTCCTTCGTTACTCCGGGTGGAGGCGCGCCGGGTCGTCGCGCCCTACAGGGGTCTTGCCGGACTGGACGCATTGCCCAGTACAGGGGTCTTGCCGGACCGGGCGGTCAGCCCAGTGCCGGGGGTCGGACTGCTCTGATGGCTGGGAGCCACATCAGGGCTGGTTATTCGACGCTTCAGATTTTACCACGTTGCCTGCTGGGGCCAGGACCTCTACGGCGTCTGCAACAGTCAGAGGGCGCTCCTTGCTGCCCAGGCGCTCGAACAATTCGGCCAAAATAGGCGGCCGGATGTTGGAGGCCTCCAGCAGGTCGGCGTGTTCAAATATCTCTGCTGGCGTGCCGGACAGCACGATCTCGCCCCCGGCGCGCAGGACGTAGCAGTAGTCGGCGATTTCTGCGACGGCGTCGATGTCGTGGGTCGTCAGCACGATGCTTACGCCCTCGTCGCGGGACAGCTCGGCCAGCAGGTTGACGATCTCGGCGCGCGAGGCGGGGTCCAGCCCCTCGAAAGCTTCGTCTAACACCAGCAGCTCGGGGCGCGTCAGCAGCGCTCCTGCCAGCGCAACCTTGCGCTTCTCGCCGCCAGAGAGGCTCTGGGGAGTGCGCCCTGCTAGCTGGCTGATGCCCAGGCGCTTCATGATGTCTGTGGCCGCCGCCTCGATACGCGCGCGCTCCCAGCCGTACTGGCGCGCGGAAAAGCAGATGTCGTCATAGACCGTGGGCATGATGAGCTGGACATCGACGTTTTGCAGCACGACGCCGACGCGCTGCCGTATTGCGCGCCACTCTTTATGCGGGTCAACGCCAAAGACGCGCACGACCCCTTCGTCAGATTTCAGCAGGCCCAGCAGGTGAGCAAGCAGCGTTGACTTGCCCGCGCCGTTGGGTCCCAGGAGTACGGTGCGCTCGCCAATGTGTGCGCAGAAATCCAGCCCGCAGAGGTGCACGGCGGTGCCGTCGTCAAAGCTGTGCAGCACGCAGCTGACATAGGCCACATCTGCCGGATGGGGCCCGTGGCGATGCAGGTGCTTCTGACAGAGCGCACAGTCGGGCGCGCCCTGCGCCGTGCGAGGAATATCGAGCTTGGCTCCTCCCGGTCCCGGCGGCGCGAAAGACACCGGCGTCATATCCACATCCTTATCCCTGTCCGTTGCCATCACGGCGTTCCTTTCGTGTCGATGCGTAAGTCTCCATCGTAGCCCCGCAGGCTTAAGATCTCGTAGTCACGCTCGCTGAGGTCAAGGGCGCTTGCCACAAGTGACCCAAAGAGGTCGCCCAGATTGCGCGCCAGAGTGATTGGGTGGCGCCAGGAAAGCCCGCCGCGCAGTCGCAGGGCGGTAAGCAGATTGCCCAGCAGGTCGCCTAAGATAAAGAGGCTCCGGTAGGTCATGAGCAATGAGTCGTTGAGCAGCTGAGGCAGGATGCGGCCGGTCAGCGCAAAGATACGGGGGTAGGGGGTCGAGAGCACAAGACTGACGGCTGCCAGCGCCGTGCTGAAGGTTTTGAGCAGCAGCACCCCGGTCAGGACCCAGCCCGGGCGCAGCGAGGCAGACAGCAGCAGAGAGAAGACGAGCGGGTAGGCGGCCAGGGTCAGCAGCAGGCGTGGGCGCAGGCGCGCGGACAGGCCGAGCGCGCCCACGCCGCAGGCCAGCGCGCCAAGCACCCAGAGGTTCCAGTTGATGATCGCTGCGGCAATCACGGCCACAAGCCCCAGGAGCTTGAGGACCACGGGCGCGCGATGCAGCCAGCCGCCGTCTGCGCTGGTGGCGCTTCTGTCGATGTCAGCTAGGCGCACGGGAGGTCTCCTCCGGCAGCGCCTTCGGGCTCATGCGCAAGCCGCAACGCCCCCGCAGCGTCGCCTGCTCGGCCCCGCCCCCGGCCCTGGCGCGGCCTGCCAATCAGCTCGGGCCGCAGCCGCTCCAGATACACCAGCGCCACGCTGGTCACGCCCGCTTCGATCGCCCAGCCAAAGGGCCCCAGGGCGGCAACCACCACGATAAAGGTCGAAACCGAGAGCTGGTCTGCGCTGTCAGAAGCGGCCTGGCGTCCGCGGGCCGCCGCAGTGGTTGCCTCCTGGCGGCCGGTGGCGGCCGTGGCGCGCCGCGCGGACAGCGCCGGGGTCGCCAGGGCGACTACTCCCACCGTCAGGGACGTGGCAAGCATCAGCGCGACGACGGTTGCCAGTACACCGGAGACCGCCGTGCGTGTCCTCTCGCGCCTGATCAGGGCGCCAAACACCACGCGCAGGCCTTTGAACAGCGCCCAGCCCAGGATCATTTCTGCGGACAGCACCAGCGTGTTCAGCCCGATGACCGTAACGCCGCCGTGTCCCACCAGCGCCAGAAAGACCTCGGCAATCAGCGCGGCCAAAGGCGCCAGGGCCGGCCCGAGGATGATCCCGGTGATCACGCTGAGGTTGAGGTGGTAGTCAAGCGGCGCGATCTCAAGGGCCATGGCGATCACCATCAGCGCGGCGCAGATGCCAACCAGCGGCACTTTGCGGCGCAGGTCGAGGCGCCCGCGCCCGGTCCAGCAGACGATCATGACCCAGAGTGCCGCAAGGATCCATCCGCCCAGCCAGAGCCATACGGGCAGTACTCCGTCAGGTATGTGGATGTGGGACACGGTCGCAAACTCGTTTCATCTTGAGTGAACAGGGCAGTCTATAGTATAGAATAGAGAGGTGTTTGAGCGCGGAGAACCACACAGAAGGCGTCACGCGCTGCGGCAAACTACCTGCGGCGCCCGTTTGGTTCCGCCTGTGGAAAACTACGCATGACGATGAAAGCAATCTCGATAGGCGATCGCGGCCCTGCGGTCGAAGATATACAGCGCAGACTGCTGTCCTTAGGCTATAACCTGGGTTCAAGTGGCGTTGACGGTGACTTTCAGGCTGACACCCAGGTGGCTTTGTCACGCTTTCAGAAAGCTTCTGAGCTGCCGGTGACCGGCGTTGTTGATGATCAGACCTGGTCGGCTCTGGTGGACAGCAGTTTTGCCTTTGGGGACCGCCTTCTGTATCTGCGGGCGCCTCATTTTCATGGCGCCGATGTTGCCCAGCTGCAGGAAGTGCTCAACACGCTCGGGTTTTACTGCGGTGATGTCGATGCGATCTTTGGTACGTTCACGGAGCGCGCCGTCAGTGAGTTTCAGGCTAACACCGCCATTGAGGCTGATGGCGTGGTGGGGGCGTCAACCTTTGACGCGCTGATGGCGCTGCACCATATCTGGGGCGGCAAAAGCGTTCCGGTGCATTCAGCCGCGGCGGGCCGGCCGCGCCAGCGCAACGCCCTTCTGGCCGATACGCCCCTTGAGCTCGTGGCCGTCGATGGGGATTCCTACCGCATTGCGCGCCGGGTCGCGAACCTGGCGCAGGCGGCGCAGGCCCAGGCACAAGTCGCGGTGCTTCGTGATGAGGCTTCAGCGGATAAGCCTGCGGCTCCGGGCGAGGAGGCTCCGGCTCCGTCCGCGCCAGCGCCTGCGCCTGCGCCTGCGTCGGCCCTGAGGGTGCGACTGGCGCGCACGTCTGAGGGGGTCGTCCTGACCGGCGACCGTGATCTGGTGATACCGATACCCCAGGATTTTGGCGCGCAGGCCTCTCAGCAGGGGTTTCAGCACCTGGCGACGGTCATCCTGGACGCAATCTGTCATCTGTAACTTCGTGCGGCGCGCCTGTCCGCGCTCACTCTGAGCAGCCTGCGCCCGGCTCCCGCCTGTCGCTCCCGCCCGTGCGTTACCGTCTGGTCTGTGTTTTGTATAGGGGCTGTAACGTCTGGAAGCATTGTCATTTGCTAAAATCATAAATACCATGTGTTGATTTCCGATTTTTTATGAGAATGAATAGACTATGGGAGAGCTATGAAGAACAGAAGCTGCAGAAATGAACCGATGATGAAACGAGCGCTGAGTGTCCTCTGCGCCCTTATGCTGAGCACTGCGCTCTGTTTTCCTCAGGCAGCGCCTGCCACGCCCGTCGCGTCGAAGCAGGCCGAAGCTGCAGCGGTTCAGCAACAGATCGAAACGATACAGGCTCGACTTGATACAGCCAGTGACAACTACTACAACGCGCAACAGAAACTGAACAAAGCGCGCTCTGACCAGCAGGCCAACCAGACCAAGCTGAACAAGACCACCGCCCGCCTGAAAGTTGTCCAGAGCCACCTCAATGACCGTGCGACTGAGATGTATCGCTCCGGGCCGACCGAGTTCACGGACGTGCTCTTTGGCGCGACAGACTTCCAGCAATTCGCTCAGCTGTGGGATCTCCTGACCCAGATGAACCAACAGGATGCGTCCAGCAGCGCAGAGTTGAAGCAATTACGTAGCGAAACCGCAAGCCTTCAGACAAAGCTTGACGCCAACGCGAAGCAGGCCAAGGCCTCTGCTGACAATATGAAGCAGATCAGGGATGGCGTCGAAAAAGACAAGACTGAGATGCAGAGCAAACTTGCGGGCATCACCAGTGAGGTCGCCGCATTGCAGGCTCAGCAGCTTGCCGACTCCCAGCGCCTGGCGTCGTCTTCTGGTTATATGGGCGGTGGAGGCGGAAACTTCCCTACTCCCAGTTTCCCCCCGAATGCCAGCGTGGTTGACATCGCGCGAGCATATAAGGGAGTACCTTATGTATGGGGCGGCGATACCCCGAGAGGGTTCGACTGTTCGGGTTTTGTTATGTATGTGTATCGCAAAGTGGGCATCTCGCTTCCACATAATTCACTCTTGCAGTCCCGAATGGGCGTGGGTGTCAGTCGTGGTGACCTTATGCCTGGCGACCTGGTATTCTTCGGTTCTCCCGTGCATCACGTAGGTCTTTATGTCGGCGGGGGTCAGATGATCGATGCGCCCTATACCGGCACGGTGGTCAGATATGATCCGGTGTTCACCCGCAGTTACTCGGGCGCTCGCCGCATCCGCTGAATCCATACTTTCTGATTACCTCTTTTACCTGATTCTTGCCGGACAGAAACATTCTGCCAGTATGTCCTTTATGCCCATACGATGTCTCTTGTGGCGTTATTCTCACTATTGTTGACAGTTGTCCTGAAAGAAGTTATGACCTGGTGGCCATTTGCCATTTGCTATTTGCTGGTCATCTGCTGTGTGTTTTGTATATGGGCTGTAACGTCTGGCCCATATTTGTTCTGTTATCATAAATATTAGTTATGTGTCGGCTCTCTATTATTTGAGAGAATGAATGAATCACGGGAGAAGTATGAAGAACAGGGCTCATACGTATAAACCAATGACGAAAAGAATAGTGAGCGTTCTTTGTGTGCTTGCGCTCAGCAGCGCGCTGTGCGTCCCGCAGGTGGCCCCTGCGACGCCTGCCTCATCGAAGATGGCTGAGGCCGCCGCGGTTAAAAAGCAGCTTGACGCGATAAGCGCCCGGCTTGATACAGCAAGCGATAACTATTACGTAGCGCAGCAGAAATTGAACACTGCGCGCACTGAACAACAGAACAACCAGGCTAAACTGAACAAGACCACGTCGCGTCTGAAAGTCGTGCAGAGTCACCTCAATGATCGTGCCAGCGATATGTATCGCAACGGCCCGACCGGCTTTGCAGAGGTGCTTTTTGGCGCCACAGACTTCCAGGAATTTGCCCAGCTGTGGGATTTCCTGAGCGAGCTGAACCAGCAGGACGCCTCCTCCAGCGCAGAGCTCAAGCAGCTGCGCAGCGAGATGAAAGATACCCAGAAAAAGCTTGACGCCAACGAGAAACAGGCCCGTGATTCTGCCCAGAATATGAAGCAGATCAAGGATGGCGTTGCCAGCGACAAGGCCGAGATGCAGAGCAAGCTCTCTGGCCTCACAAGCGAGATCGCGGCGCTGCAGGCCCAGCAGGATGCTGCGGCTGCGGCCCAGTACAGCTCAGGCGGCTATCTGAGCGGCGGCGGAGGGGGCAGACAGTTCCCGGCCCCCAGCTATCAGCCTAATGGCAACGTGGTCTCTATCGCAAGGCGCTATCTGGGCGCACCCTATGTGTGGGCAGCTTCAGGGCCGAACTATTTTGATTGTTCCGGGCTTACGATGTTTGTCTATCGCCAGGTGGGCGTTTCCTTGCCACATAGCTCACGGGCACAGATTAACTGTGGCGCGCGGGTCAGCCGCGGTGATCTTCAGCCGGGTGACCTCGTGTTTTTTGGGTCGCCGATCCACCACGTCGGCCTCTATATCGGCGGCGGCCAGATGATCCACGCCCCCCAGACCGGCGACGTGGTAAAGATATCCCCGGTTATGTGGGGCAGCTACGCCGGCGCCTGCCGCCCCCGCTAAAACGCGCCTAAATGCCCGCTGACGTCGTTGCCGCGAAACTCACGGCCATAAGGCCGCTTCGTTTCACGGCGCCTAGTCAGCGAACATTTATTTCGCGTTTATCCTTTACTGCATGGCGTTGCTCAGCTAAATTTCCCTCTTCTTCTGTAGGGAGCGACGACTTGGCGCGACTCTCTTGCAGATATCTGGCTCTGTTTGCTTGCGATAGTGGCGCTACTCAGCTAAAATCAAGGATGGCAAGTCAGTAACAGACGCTTGGTGCGTCTGTTTGAGGAAGAAGGGTGTGTCCCGATGGCATGGCATCCAATTGAGGCGTTTCGAAATCCCGTTACCCGCGCGCGCGCGATCATCTGGACTGGCGTTGCGCTGGTCGTTGTTCTGATGGTGATGACTGTTGCTATCGCCGCAACTTCAAGCTACTGGTTCTGCGCCGAATGTTGTCACAAGGTCCAGGACGATGCGGTCGCAGCCTATGGCAGAGGCTCACACAATCAGGTATCTTGCCTCGCCTGTCACCTGCCGGCAAACGCTGATCCGGTTACGTTTTTGTATCACAAGGTTCACTCGGCCATTGGCGAGCTTCCGATGACCTTCGCAAACTCCTTTGAGGTGCCGCTGAACGCAGAGAGCAAGGTCTCGCTTTCCAGTGAGGAGTTCCCTGATACCCAGTGCACCCAGTGCCATGACATGAGTACGCGCAAAGTGACGTCCAGCAGTGGCATCATCTTTGACCACTCAACTCACACTAACCTGAAGATCCGCTGCACGTTCTGCCATAACCGCGCAGGGCACAACGAAGATGGTCTTGCGCTCAAGGGCGTCCAGCCCAAGACGGGCGACAAAGCGTATCCGCACCCCAACTATCTGACGATGGACGGCTGCTTCCGCTGCCACAGCCTGGACAGCAACGCCGTTGCGCCGGGGCAGTGCAAGGTATGCCATACCCAGACCGACATCGCTACGCTTAAGCCGAAGGATCATATGGGCGTAGACTTCCTGCACAGTCATGGCAGGCTGTATCTTGACGAGGAGAAGAAGGTCGAAGACGCCGAGAAAGAGACGGGCCAGCAGGCGCCGACGCCTGCCAGCGTTCAGCAGGACCTTGATAATCTTGCTGCGGGCAAGGGCACCGGGTCTGCCGCGAGCGATAGTTTTGCCTGGCCGGTTGCTCCGATCGATACGGTCAACACCTGCTACACCTGCCACACCAGGGCAGACTGCGAAGCGTGCCATGAGAAGTCAGGCATCCACTTCCAGCTGTAGCTTCAGGATAGGAAGAATCCATAACGCATGAGAAATGCGGCGCTCAAAGGGGCGCCGCATTTTTGCTTATTCCAGGTGCTCGCAGAGGTAAGTCGCAAACGCCTCTGCTGCGCGTGTTGGCGTCATGCGGGGGCGCGCAAGATAGAGGTTGCGTGTCCAGGGTCGTGACCTGACTGGCAGCTCAACTGCCGTGCCGAGCCACAGCGCTTTTTCTGCGGCTGAGCGGCTGACGATGGCGATCCCCAGGCCCCCTTCGACCGCGTTGATAATGGCCTCCGGGCTATCAAGCTCAATCAGGTAGCGCAGATCGTCAGGAGATATCTTCTGGGATGTCAGAAGCTCACGGATGGCCAGCTGAGTGCCGGACTCAGTTGTGCGCATTATCCAGGGCCAGCTTCGCAGGTCAGAAAGCGACAGGTCGGTGAGCGTCTCGATGCGCGAGGTTGGCGGCGCGATGGGGATCAGCTCGTCATGGCCGCAGACCGAATAGTCGATGCGATAGCCCCTGACCTGAGCGCCGGTGACGCCCAGGTCCGCCTCGCAGGCGTCTATTACGCGCGCAACTTCCTGCGAACTGGAGATGATCAGGCGGGGGCTTACCGCTGGGTACAGGCGTAGGAACTCTCCCAGAAGTCCGGGAATCAGGTAGTTGCCGGGCGTGGTCGAGCAGGCAACGGTCAAAGTCCCGCTGACTTCCTCAGAAAGCGCGGCCAGGTCGGTCAGGATACTCTGCTCCTCGTCCAGGACTCGCTCCGCATAATCCCTGAGGAGCTTTCCGGCTTCGGTCAGGGTGATGCGGCGATACTGACGGTCGAGCAGGTTGTAGCCCAGCTCTTCTTCCAGATTATGGATCTGCATGGTGACGGCGGGCTGACTGATGCCTAAGAACGTGGCGGCAGAAGAAAACGAGCCGCAGCTCAAAACAGCCAGATAGGTCTTCAGAAGGGTATTGTTCAAAGCATCCTCTTTTGGTTATATAAGCGATTACTATTAGTAATAGTGTACTTCATTTCTGGCCCCGCAGGCATTGCGGCGCCGCCCCGATGATGCTCGGGCGACTGCCGGGCGGCGCTGAGCACCAGATGAGCAGCGCCCGCAACCCGGGCGCTGGCCCAGACACCGCCCTTCAATGACCGTTTGACAACTTTCTGGCTATCTTTGGCTTTTGCACCTTTTCAAAAATACATTCTGGAGTTATACTGATTATGCTTTTAAATTGAGGGGTAGGGGAATTCTAACTTGAACACAACAATCAATAGAGTGTTCTAGCGCAAATTTGAACCTGCGTAGTAGTTTTGCCTGCAACGGGCAGTAGGGGGTTGGCAGCGTTGCCAGAGGTTTGATGTTTGTCAGAGGAACAGGAGCGACAAAGTAAAAAGGGAAGTGAGGGTCCCTGCGTTGGCGCAATCTGTAACAGATCAGTGATAGTAAAGAGATAAGTTATGAGTACACGCACAGTCTATAATCCTAAGTCCGGTGAAACTCCGACGCTGTTGTCTGTGTACTGATTTTGGTGACTAGAGGCTTCCTCCCGCTTTGCCTCTATCACATACTTCCAGAGCAGCCCGCCTTCCCCACTTGCGCGGGCTGCTCGCATGGAAGGCCCGGATAAGCAGAACAAATCGCATCCTTGCTACAATCAGTAATGAGAAACTTCTGACTCGCGCCGCTTACGTTGGGGCGTCGCCGGGGTTTTGTTGTCGGCAGGTGCAGGTATTTTTGCGGGCCGGCCACGCAGGATGCGGTGGCGGCCCGTGCAGGAAGGATATGACGGTGAGTAACACTCCCACAGACAGAAGCGCGCTGTATCGCTCGCTTCCCAATATTGACGAGGTCTTAGGCGCGCCGGCCATCGCGCGCCTGCTCCAGACAGGCGAGGCGCCGCGTGCGCTGCTGCTGCGCTGTGCGCGCGCAGAGCTTGACGCCCTGCGTGCAGATATCGCGCAGGGCAGGCGGACGGATCCGGTTGAGCTTGACGAGGTGCTGACGCGCGCCCTGGCAGCTGCCCACGCAGCGCAGCAACCCTCGCTGCGGCGCGTGATTAACGCGACGGGCATCGTGATCCATACCAACCTGGGGCGATCGGTGTTGGCCCGTGCCGCGCTGGAGGCAGCCGTCAGCGCCAGCCAGGGCTACGCCAATCTTGAATACGACATCGCGGCGGGCAAGCGGGGGAGCCGCACCGACCACGTCGAGGCCTTGATCTGCGAGCTTACTGGCGCTGAGGCCGCGCTGGCGGTCAACAACAACGCGGCGGCAGTGCTGCTGACGCTGGCTGCGCTGGCCGCGGGCAAAAAGACCATTGTGTCGCGCGGGCAGCTGGTCGAGATTGGCGGGAGTTTTCGTATCCCTGATGTTATGGCGGCCTCCGGGACGGTCATGGTCGAGGTCGGTACCACGAACAAGACTCACTTAAGCGACTACGCGCATGCGATAGGGGAGCGCACGGGGCTGCTGTTCAAGGCGCATACCTCGAACTATCAGCTGGTTGGCTTTACCGAGGAGGTCGCGCTGAGCGATCTGGTCGCGCTGGGCGCCGAGCGGGAAGTCCCGGTGGTCGAGGATCTGGGCAGCGGCGTGCTGCTGGATCTCTCCGCCTGGGGGCTGCCGGCTGAGCCTACGGTCCAGGCCAGCCTGGCTGCTGGTGTCGATGTCGTGACTTTTTCTGGCGACAAGCTGCTGGGCGGGCCTCAGGCGGGCATCATCTGCGGCAAACGCGCCGTCATCGCGCGTCTGCGCCGCCATCCCCTGGCGCGCGCGCTGCGTCTTGACAAGATGACGCTTGCGGCCCTTGAAGCCACCTTGCGGCTGTATCGCGATCCGGATGTCGCGGTCAGCGCGATCCCGACGCTGCGCGCGCTTACCCTGACCCCTGAGCTGTGCCGCCAGCAGGCCGAGCGGCTTGCCGCGACGGTGCGCCAGGTGGCAGACGCCAGCGGGCTGGGCGAGGAGCTGCGTGTTGAAGTCGAAGACGAGATGAGCCTGGCAGGCGGCGGATCGCTGCCCGGCACCGAGATCCCGACGACGGTGGTGGCGCTGTCTGCGGGCCGCACGTCCGCTGCGGCGCTGGAGACAGCGCTGCGCGCACTGCCGACACCGGTGATCGCGCGCGTCCATGAAAAGCGCCTGCTCTTTGACGTACGCACGCTCACCGACAGCGACATCGAGCTCTTAGCGTCGGAGCTGGCAACCCTGTTCGCCGAACTGGCAAATTCTTCTGTCATGCTGCGCGAAGTCGCAGCATCCAGCCAGAAAGATGAGAGCCTGGATCCTGCGGCTGACGCCCGTGATGACAGTAGGCTCAAGTAAGGTTTATGCTGATGCCAGGACGCTACGCGGGGGTGCTGGGGACCGCCGGACACATCGATCACGGCAAGTCCACGCTCATCAAGGCGCTGACGGGCACTGACCCCGATCGCCTCAAGGAGGAAAAGGAGCGGGGCATCACGATCGAGCTCGGCTTTGCAGAACTTGACCTGCCCGGCGACCTCTGTCTGGGCGTCGTTGACGTACCGGGCCATGAGAAGTTTATCCGCCACATGGTGGCCGGAGCGACCGGCATCGATATTGCGCTTCTGGTGGTCGCCGCTGACGATGGCGTGATGGTGCAGACGCGCGAGCATCTGACCATCCTGCAGCTGCTGGGCGTGCGCCAGCTCGTGGTGGCGCTCACGAAGACAGATCGTGCGGGCGCAGAGCTCACCGAGCTTGCGGCAGCCGACGTCGCGGCGCTGCTTGAGACAACTCCGTATGCGGGTGCAGAGGTTGTGGCGACCTCTGCTGTTACGGGCGCTGGCCTTGACGAGCTGCGCGCCAGCCTGGCCCGGGCGGCCCGCAGCCTCCCGCGTCGCAGCGACGCCGCCGCCGCTCGCCTGCCCATTGACCGCGTCTTTACGATCGGCGGCGCGGGCACGGTGGTCACCGGGACGCTCTGGGAGGGCCGCATTGCTCTGGGTGACAAGCTGGAGCTGGTCGGGTCGGGTCGCGAGCTGCGGGTCCGCCAGATCCAGGAGCACGGCCAGCCGGTTGACGGCGCCAGCGCTGGCCAGCGCGTGGCGCTCAATCTGGTCGGCGCCTCAAAAGACGAGATCGCGCGCGGGATGGTCATCGCTACTCCCGGGGCTCTGCATCCGACTTCGCGCCTGAACGCCCACTTCAGCTATCTGGGCGATCCTGCCCACCTGCTCCCGCTTAAGTCAGGGACAATGGTGCATCTGCATCACGCGAGCGCCACGGTGCTGGCGCGCCTGCTGATTTTGGAGCGCAAGGACGCCGCCGACGCCGCAGCTCCCGGCGATAAGCTGGAGCTGGCGCCCGGGCAGTCCGGGTTCATCCAGCTGCGTCTGGCAGACCCGATGGTCATGCGCAGCGGCGATCACTTCATCATCCGGGCGGGAGATCCGCTCTACAGCATCGGCGGCGGCGTGGTGCTTGACAGTGCGGCGGCGCTGCGCACCCGGCTTAGCGCAGGCGAGCTGGCGCTGCTGCAAGCGCTCTCTGAGGGAGATATACCCGGGGCCGTGTGCCTGGTTCTGGCGCAGGCGCAGACGCCCGTGACAAGCGCGCAGGTGGCCCAGGCCCTGGGGCGGGAGCGCTCTGAGGTGGTCGCGCTGCTTAACCAGACGGGCGAAGGCGAGGTCTGGCGCATTAAGACAAGCGCTGGCGCTGGCGGCCAGACCGCCTACCTGCCTGCGGCGCGCGCAGACCAGCTGCTGAGCGGCATCGAGCAGGCTCTGCTTGCCTGGCATGAGGCCTGCCCCCAGCAGGCGAGTCTTGCCGTGCGTGCGCTGCAGGACCTCATGGGCGCGCGCCTGCATGCAGAGCTGGATCCGGAGGTCTTTGACGCGCTGTTGCAACAGCTGGCAGACGCGGGCAAGATAACGCTTGAAGCGGGCAAAGTCGCGCACAGGCGCGCTGCTGCCAGCGTCCAGTCGCAGCTGGCCGAGCTGCGCGAGGGCATCCTGGCGCGCCTGGAGCCCCAGGGCCTGTCGCCGGAGAGCGTCGCCGACCTGCAGGCAGCGCTGGGGGCGCAGCGCTCTCTGCTGGGACAGGCGCTTGGCGCGCTGACAAAGGAGGGGCTGCTTGTCCGCCTGAGTGGAGAGCTCTACTTCACGCCCGCCGCGCTCCAGCGTGCGCGCGCCTGCCTGAGCACGGCGCTGCAGGAGGCGCCCGAAGGGATGGGAGCTGCCGCCCTGCGCGACCTGCTCGGGGTCAGCCGCAAGTACGCGATCCCCGTGCTTGAGTACTTCGACGCCCAGGGATTGACCACCCGCGCCGGCGACCTGCGCCACCTGAAGTAACCACAGCCGACCTGGCGCGCCTACGGCACTGGGCAATGAGCCCCAGCGGGCAATGACATCCTGTTACAATAAGATACGCTGAAACGGAGCCGGAGCCGTCCTGGTGGGCGGTGCGGTCTTCAAAACCGTTGTGAGGGGTGAAGAGCCTCTCGGGTGGGTTCGATTCCCGCACGGCTCCGCCAACGGCTCGGTATTCTTCCGGCTAAGCCGCTCAGACCAGCCCTCAAGGGCTGAAGCCCGATACGGGCTGTTCTTCGGGGCTTAGCCGAAATAATCCCTTCGCCGTACTCTCCCGTGAAGCTTAGGCTCTGTGGAGCATTCGCTTTAGTTGGGGGGCGCAGAGGAGCAGGTGGATGACGGCCAGGCCAACAAGCAGGAAGCCGAGTGCGTGGTGCGCGCCGACGACCCAGAGTGGGACAGGGCGGACGGTCCACAGGCGCAAGGTGCGCGATATCAAAATGCCGCTGACGCCCAGGGACAGCACCACAAAAAGCAGCGCGCCGTCAAGCAGCCAGCGTCCTTTGACCAGGGGCGTCTCAAGGCCAAATCGCCGCAACTTTGCAGAAATCCAGGCGCTGTGAAGCGCGAAGTGCAGAATAAAGAGTCCACAGAGGACGATGCCCGCCAGTTCATGATAGGCGGCGCTGACAAGTTGGTAGCCTGCCATCAGCCCCAGCATTACCAGCAGGACCAGATCAAGAGCAAGAAGTAAACGTTTAGACAAAAAGGCCCCCTCGAAACGTGAGCTATTCTTCTTGCGTTATTATAACTGGTATATACTGTCTTTGAGAACATGGACTCCTCTGATGTCAGTACCTCGGCTTCATAACAAACGTCTGCGGCTGATAATCATCAGCCTCCTCGCCATTGCAGTGGTGGTGGCGGGGCTGCTTGTGTTCAGCGCGTATCGCTCCCATCAAAACGCTGGCTATAATCGCGTCTGCCCTGTTTCTGGCGCGCGCTGCGGCAGCGGTAGGGATGCGCTGGTGGCCGGATGTCACGGCTGAGGACTCGCCACTGCGCCCGCCGCGCGCCCTTTCGGGCGCCCCGCGCGGCGCTCGCGCTGGTTCTGGCAGCGACGTTGGCCTTTGGGCTGGGCGCATGCGCCGGCGCTGCCGGGCGCGCGGGCGGCTCCGGCGCGTCTGAAACGCCCGCGACGTCTGCGACTACCAGCACGGCAACTCCCGGCCAGCCCTCCTCTGCCCTCATTGGCCAGCGTCTGAGTTTTGGCGCCCCCACAGAGGGCAGCGATTCGCTCGTTTTTCTGGGCGATACGCAGGACAGCGGCCCGGACGGCGTTGTCTTTGGGCCGCTGCTCTCCGGGATCACCTCCCGCGATCTCATTGTCATAGCGGGCGATCTGGTCAATGACCAGGATAACAAGCAACAGTGGCAGGCTTTTGCCGGTCAGTTCCCCGCAAATGTGGCGCCGGACAAACAGGTTGCCGTAGTTCCGGGCAACCATACGCCCGATCCGCCCGCTCTGAATCTGTTTGCAAAGCAGACGCCCGCCCTGGTCAGCCTGGCGCACACAGAAGTCGTACTGCTTGACAGTAACCTGTTGGGCAGCCTTGACGAGGATCAGATCAGGAGCACCCAGCAGTTTCTTACGCAAGCCCTGGCCCGTCGCGCGGGCCGCAACCTTATTTTCGTCATGCATCATCCGCTGTTTCCGCTCACCAACGATCCAAAAAACGCGACGCGCGCGCGCAGCATGATGAAGAACTATGGGAGTTATTTTAAGCAGGCGACGCTTATTCTCTGTGGGCACGAGCACAGCTATGCGCGCTATACCGATCCCGCAACCGGTATCACGCAGGTGATGGGCAACGCGAGCGCAAAGGTCTATACGCCGGTTGATACGCACCGGCCTGGTCTTGCGGCCCTGGTCGAAGCGGGTCCGGTCATCACACGTCTGAGCAGCGACAGCGCTTCGGTCACGCTCAAAACATTCGATATAAGCGGTAATCTTATAGACTCGTGCGTCATACCCTCGGCTCATTAGCGGCGCCGTCAACCCAATCTCTTCTGCGCGCAGCGGGTCAGAGCCCTTATAATGAGTAGGGCTGCGCTCTCATAGACAATCCTGATAGTACGCGCCGCCTTGAAACTTACAGTCGCTCCGACCCCTGAAGACTACCGCAGTCATGTTGACGCCAGGTCTTCTGGGGCGATAGGGATCAGCGGGAAACAGCGGATCCTCCCGGTGGAAAGGAAAGACTATGAGACATATCGATCTGAAGCGTCTGTTGGCTGGACTTGTCCTCATGGCGTTTTTTATAGCGCAGTGCGGTGTTTTGAGCGCCCCGACTGCCGCCTCTGACGCCATTGCGTTCACCGTTGTCAATCAGACCGTATCGCCGGCGCAGACAGTCCAGCTTACCGAGTCGCAGCTCGACGCGCTTCTGACAAGTTCGGGGGTCACGCAGTCGTACTCGGCCTACAACACCTACCCGACTTTTAAGTGGTCGCCTGACGTGACGGGCATCAAGCTGAGCACGCTTTTTGCCCAGGTGGGCGTGGCAACGGCAACGAACACGCGTCTGATCCAGCTGGTCGGAAACGACGGCTTTATATCGACTTTTACCTGGAAGGACCTGTTTGTTGACGCGCGCTACTGTTTTCCGGACGGCAAGACACAGGCGGGCCGGACCAAAGTTGATCCGATCATTGACTTTTCGGGCATACCGTCGCCTGACGCGGGTAAGCTCTACTTTGGGCAGCTCGGACCCAACGATCAGAACTACGACTCCTTTACCCGCTTTCTCTACGGGGGGAGCCTGATCCTGACAAATAAACTGGCGAGCGCCTGGGAGCCGGTAACGACGGCCAGCATCCCCAGCGGGCAAAGCGTGCCGGTTGGCACAAAGCTCACGTTCGCCGTACCGGCGGCAGACGGCAAGGCTAAGGTCTGCTACACGACTGACGGCTCGACGCCGACGGCCACCTCGGCGTACTACAACTACTCCAACTGGGTTGATCCTTCCGCCTTCGCGCTGTCCCTGGACAGCGCAGGGACGATCACAATCAAGACAATTGTGACGGGGCGCGGCGGCCTGAACTCTGCGGTGACAAGCTTTACCTATAAGGTGGGGCAGTCCGACGGGGGCGGCGGCTCGGGCGGCGGCGGGGGAGGAGGCTCCGGAGGCGGCGGCTCGGGAGGCGGCGGCAACGCGGGCGGCGGCGGCTCCGGCGGAGGCGGCGGCTCAGGAGGAGGCGGCAGTGGCGGCGGCGGCTCGGGCGGCAGCTCAAAAAGCACGGGCAAGACGGTGCTGACGATAGCCGATGAGCGCACAGGCACGCGTAAGGGCTTCAGCGCAAACGATCTGGCGGCAGTTGCGCGCGCGGAGGGCTCCCGGACCTATCACTACTCGGCCTACAACACCTTTCCGTCGGTGAAATCACTTTCCGGGACGGGGCCGACCGTGCTCGGCCTTTTCAGGAAGGCAGGCAGGCAGACGCCGCGCGCCCATGAGCTCATCACCTTTACGTCAAGCGATGGCTTTGCGACCAATCTCACCTATCAGGACATGACTTCTGGCCGCTACTACTTTCCTCATGGCGCCGAGGGGACTGCCGGTGGGGCCGCGGGCAATGCCGCGTCGCGCGCTGGCTGGACAGCGATACCGGCGTCCATCATCTTAAGCTACAACAACGGTACGCTTGCCATCGGGCAGCGCCAGCCCAATGAACAAAACTATGACAGCTTTGTCCAGAACATGGCCAGCGGGGGCACGATCACGATACGCAAGGCCGACGCTACGGCGCAGGCTGCGGTGACCAAGACCACTCCGGCCAACCCCGGGCTCGTGAAAGTGGGCGACAAGATCACGTTTTTGCTGCCTCCGGGCATTGGGCGGGCAAAGGTCTATTACACCACCGATGGCTCGACGCCTTCCGAGTTGTCGCAGGTCTATAACGTCAGCGCCTGGAAGCAGAGCGGCGGTCCGGCTGACGTACAGCCACAGATCACCCGCAGCGGCAAGACGACCATCAAGGCCATCGTCATCGGGCGCGGCAGCCTGCCCAGCGCGGTCAGCACTTTCATCTTTTCAACTAATGCGGCCGATCTTGCGGGCGCGGCTGCCGCCGGTTCAAGCGGCGGATCTGCGGCCCCTGCACCGGGGACCACCGGCGAGCCCTCGACCGAGAGCACGGGCGTCGCTGCGCCTGCTGACAGCGGTCCGGCGACACCTCTGGAGAGCGCCGCGAAATTGGGCGCGGCGGTCTTTGGGAAAAAGGCGCCTCAGGTGCTGGGAGTCCCGTGGGGGGCCCTGATCGTGCTGGCGATACTCGCGATAGCAAGCGGAGCGGTTTCCGGAAAGATTTTTGCCGTGCGCGAGATTAACAAGCGCTTTGGCCCGCAGGCAGGCGCAGGCGCAGGCGGCCCGCAGACAGGTGCGGGCGACCCGCAGGCAAAAGCGGGCGACCCGCAGGCAAAAGCGGAGTCGGCGTCATGAAGCCGGAGGTCAGAGCTGACGACAGAGATACCGCTGGCAATACCGCCAGAACTCCCACCTGGATCCGCGTCCTGATATTTGCGTTAATCGCCCTGGTCCTTGTCGCCTTACCGTCGGTGCTGTCTACTTGTGACGCTGGCGCCCGGATGCCCGCGTCCCTCAGCCTGAAAGTTGAAGGGATGGGCGTCTCAAAGACTCTCTCAGTCCCTGATCTGAACAGTATTGATCAGGCGAAGGGCTTGTATACGGCGGTAAATAACTGGCCCTCGCACAAGCAGTACGCGGCGGGCGGCATTTCAGTTGAAAGCCTGCTGTCCAGCCTTCAGGTAAGCCCGAAGACCATCACCTTTGTCTCGCGCGATGGCTACAGCGCCGCGCTGACGTATCAGCAGCTGACCGAGCCCCGCTACTCGTTTGCGAGCGCCGGCGCGCCGGTGCGCGTCAAGCCAATCCTGGCGTACCGTTACGCCGCGGACGCGACCGCGCTCTCAGACATGAAGCCGCAAAGCAGTCTGACGCTGGTGTTTGGGCAGCTTACGGCCAGCGAGGCAACCAATCCTGCCTTTGTTGAAAACGTAGTTAAGATTGTCCTTTCAGATAAGGAGGAGACCTGGGAGTCGCCCGGCATGTTCCCGCCTTCGGGTGTTGTCGCGCCTGGGGACGTCGTAAAACTGACGCATCCCTCAGCGGGTCTGGTAAAGATTTACTACACGCTTGACGGCGCCACGCCAACGCTTGACTCAAAGCTCTATAACCCCAGCACCTATCAGCCGGAACTCAATAAGCCGATTCCGGTCAGCGCAGATACGACCATCAAGGCGATCGCCCTTGGTTTTGGCAAACAGCCCTCTGCGGTTGCGACCTTTCAGGTGAAAGTGAGGTAATGACGATGCGCGCCTACTCCTGTCTTTGCGCCTACTCCCGTTCTCGCGCGCTGTCGTGCCCCCGCGCGCTGCCGCGCTGGCGCCCCGCGCTCGGTCTGGCTCTGGCTCTGGCTCTCGTGCTGAGCGCAGCGCTGCTTGCGGGCTGCTCTCTGCCGCAAACGCAGGCCGCCTATGACAAGCAGACGCTCAGCGTCGAGTTTCCTGATGGCAGCGTCAAGACGATTTCGGTCGGCACGTTGCGCAGTTTGCCGCAGCACCACCTGGATGCGTCCTATCTCCGCTCGACCGGTAAGCGCGAGAGCTATCAGATGGACGGCCCTGCGCTCAAAGATGTCCTGGCGCAGGTCGGGGCCAACCTGGATGACTACGCGCAGGTCAGCGTGGGCGGCTCAGACGGCTACTACACGCTTCTTTCGCGCGATATCATCAAAGAGACCAAGCCCGATCAGCTGCTTTTGGCGGTCAAGGTCAACGGCAAAAAGAAGCTCGACCGCGCCGTCGCGCCAATCTGGCTTACCGTTCAGGGCCAGCGCGGACCGTACTGGGTCAAGATGGTGAACAAAATCGTGCTCTACCAGCAGGAGCAGAAAAAGGACATAAAGACGGTCTGGGTGTTTTCAAATCTGACGCATGACGTCAAGCCCATCAGCTATCCCTATTTTGGCGAGAAGGATGAAGCGGTCAATCTTCAGGAGGTCTGGCCGTTGCTTGACGCGGTCAACTGGAAGTCGTTTTTCACGATGAAGTCAAGCGATGGCTATCTGCGCAACGAGTCGCTGCGCGCGGTCATGAAAGACTACTACATCAAGACCACCGGCAAGGACGCACCGATCAATGTGGCGCCGACGATCGATCCGGCATTCGGGGTTAAAAACATCGCCTGGTGCTCGACTGACGCCGACGCGATGATCTTTCCCGGGCAGCTGGCGAAGTATCTTCCCGCCGCAGGCCCTGCCGCAGGCACAGGCGCAGGCGCTGCCGCGGGCACAGGCGCTGCCGCGGCAAAAAGCATTGCGCTTGACGCGGTGCTGAAGGAGGTCGGCGTGACCGATATAGCGCACAAGAAGTTCGTGTTGGAAGATATCGATGGGACCCCGTATTTTCTTTTGGGCAGTGAGCTGAATCAGGTCTTTCTGACCACTCAGGGTCCCCCGTATGGACTTTCTTTTGGTCCGGGTTTAGCCGCGAGCGCAAAAATTTCCAACCTGCTTGATATTCGTGAGGTGAGTTATGATTACACAGAATAAGAACGCGTCAGGAAGTACCCGTCTGCGGACAAGCTGTTTGCTGGTGGCCTTGCTACTTGTGGCTTCAGCCTGCCTGACGGCCTGCTCAGGCGGCACAAAGCAGGGCGCGAAGACGACAGACACGGGCAAAAATGCGGCTTCTTCCGCGCAGGCTTCCGCTCTGCCCAAGGGCTCCGGGGATGCGCCGATACTGAAGGTCTCTGGCCCGGGCATTACGACGCCGGCGGATTTAAGCCTCTCTCAGCTTAAGGAGTTGGCGGGAAGCCCGCTCAAAGAGACGTTTTCTGTGCGCAATGCCTGGCCAACGGCGAAGAGTTTTACAGCCGAGGGCGTAAGCATCGCTGCGCTTCTTAAGGCCGTCGGCATCAAGAGCGACGCCGGCGTTGTCACGATCACGGGACGCGACGGCTATCTGGCGCGCTTTACGCCCGACCAGTTATCGAAGCCGCGCCAGACCTATCCTCAGCTCAAGACGAACTCTGCGGCGGGCGCGGCCTCTGTTGACGCGCTTCTGGCCTGGAGCTGGGGCGAGTCAGGCGACGCCGGCGCATCGACCAAGCTCCGCAATTTTGTCGGGCAGGGCTCACTGACCGATACGAACTCGGTCGTATCGGTTCAGGATGTGGAAAGTATCACCGTGGCAGCCGGGCCGCTTGAGCTGTGGGCTCCGCCTCAGTACGACGTTGCAAAAAGCGCCACGGCGCGAACCGTAACGCTGTATCACGATTCGATGGACAGCGTGCAGATCTACTACACGCTTGACGGCTCTGAGCCAACCATGGCCTCTAAGCTCTACAACCCCAGCACGAGCTACTATCAGCCAAAGCTGATTGTGCCAATAAAGGCCTCAGCGGGGGCCACGCTCAAGATGCTCGTCGTTGGCTACGGCAAGCTGCCGAGTAAGGTTGAGAGTGTCGCGCTCTAGATCACATCCTCGCTTTACGCTGTCTGATTGGACGGTCTGCGCCGTGATGGCCGCTTTGGGGCTTGCCGTAAAAGTGGTGGTGGTCCCTTTGGTGCATACCGTTACGGCGGCGTTGTTTATCCCGGGCGGCGCGGTCGCAGGCGGCCTCTACATGCTGTTTTTGGTTCTGGGGGCTGCGATCGTGCGCAAGCCGGGGGCAGCGACGCTGATCGCCCTGCTTCAGGCTGTCGTGGTGTTTGTGACGGGGCTGCCGGGGTCCCAGGGCGCCCTCAGTCTGCTTACCTACACGCTGCCGGGCCTCAGCGTCGATGTGCTGGCGCTGATCCTGCGCGCGCGTACCTGGACTCTGCCCGGCTGCTTTCTTGCGGGTATCGCGACTAATGTGGTCGGTACCTATGCGGTTAATGTGGCGCTGTTTCGCCTGCCCGGGCTGCCTTTGATGCTGTCGCTTGCGGCCGCGGCGCTCTCGGGCGGCGTCGGGGGCGTGCTTGCCTATGGCCTGGCGCAGCGTCTGGCCAGGCTGGGCCTGATGGGGTCACGCCCGCTATGAAAAAGCGCGCGCAGCACCAGCCTGAAAGCTCGTCTGGCCAGACGTCCCAGGACTCGTCGTCTGTTCGCTCGTCCCAGGGCCCGCCGCCCGCCTGCGTGACCGGGGACCTGCCTGCTGCTTGCCCGCCCCGCCCGCCCCGTTCGCCCCAGGACCCGCCCGACCATCGCCCGCGCGCCCGCGTGCCCAAGCGCTCGACGCTGGCCGTACTTGCGGCCCTGATCCTGCTGGCCGCGCTGGTCGCGACGCTTGCGACGCTTAACGCCCGCCGCCAGGCCGCGGTCAACGCAGGCGCAGGCGCAGGCGCGCCGTCCGATGCCTTCCGGCTGACGACTTCGACCGAGACCACGCTGGTGACGCGCGCGACCCTGCAGCGATTCAGCCCGCGCCCGGTGACGGTCACCCTGGACACAAGCACGACCAGCCGGCGCCGCGTGACCTACACCGGCCTGCCGCTCGGCGAGCTCTTCCGGGACCTGGGCGTGCCCTTTTCAAGTGATAATTACTGTGTTGCCAACGCTTCTGATGGCTTTACGATGAGCTATCTGGCAGACGAGGTCGCCCGCGGTGACGTCTGGCTGGTCTACGAGTCAGACGGCGCGGCACTGCCCGGGCGCGCCCAGGGAGGATTCGGGCCCTACCTGATTGTGACTCAAAACGCACAATTCTCCCTGCGGTGGTGCAAGTATCTTCAGGAGCTCACGGTGAAATGACGGCGCTGCTGGAGATATCTGACCTGAGCTGCACGTTTTACATCGGCGCCGGCCCGGTATTTGAGCACTATAATCTGTGCCTGGATGCGGGCGAGACGCTCTTTTTACAGGGCCCCTCAGGCTGCGGCAAAACGACGCTGGCACAGATCATCGCAGGTATCATCCCTCGAAGCATTGCCGCCCGTGTCACCGGCCAGGTGCTCCTTGCGGGCAGGGCGCCCGGCGACTGGCCGCTTAGCCAGCGGGTGGAGCTGGTCGGGATGGTGTTTCAGCGCCCCGACCGGCAGCTGTTTTTGCCAACGGTTGAAGACGAGCTGGCCTTTGGCTGCGAGAACCTGTGCCTGGCGCCCGCAGAAATCGAGCGGCGCATCCAGGAGGTCTTAGAACTGCTCGACATCCAAGAGCTGCGCCCGCTGAGCGTCGCGCAGCTTTCCGGAGGCCAGCTTCATCTGGTGGCCGCAGCGGCAGTCCTGGCAATGCATCCCCGGCTGCTGATTGCCGATGAGCTGTTCGCGCAGCTTGACGAACGCTACCGCCTGCAGGCAGATACTGCGCTGGCCTGGCACACGCAGCGCGGCGGCGCGGTGATCGCGATAGATCACGGCGCGCAGCCCGCAGAGTATGCGCAGGCGTACCAGCGCCCGGGCGTGCGGATAGAGAGCTTTGACCATGGCGCTTAAGCTCAGCAAGGTCTGCTATCGCTACCCCGAGTCCGCGCCGCAGCAGTCGCGCGCAGGCGACCTCGCAACGCCGTCGCCCTTTACGCTGCGCTGCGACTCCCTTGAGATCGAGCCTGCCACGATGGTCTGCGTCACCGGGGCAAACGGCAGCGGAAAAAGCACACTCTCCCGGCTTCTTTGCGGGATCCTGACCCCGCAGGCAGGCGCCGTTCTCATTGACGGCGATGACCTGACCGGCGCGCCGCTGGCCGCCTTTGGACGCCGGGTAGGCTACGTATTTCAGGAGCCCGCCCATCAGCTCTTTGCAACGACTGTGATCGAGGAGCTGACCTGCATCGGCCAGCTCACTACGGCGCGCCGCGAGCACCCCTGCCTGCAACAGCGCGCCGAGGCGCTGCTGCGCCGCTTCAACTTAAGCGATCTGCGCGAGCGCAGCCCGCAGCGCCTCAGCCATGGCGAGCAGCAGCGCCTCGCGCTGGCAGCCGTGCTCATGCAGGAGCCACGCTATCTGGTGCTTGACGAGCCCAGCTCGGGCCTTGACGCCGCCAGCGTCGAGTTTCTGTGCCAGCTGCTGAACGAGCTCTGCCAGCAGGGCGCCGGGTGCTGCGTGATAACGCACGACCCGCGTCTGCGCCCGCTGTGTGGGCGCGAGGTCACGACGGTCGCGGGCGAGGTCTGCTGCTCAACCCCAACCGCGGCTTGCCCGGATAAGGCCCGCCCATGAAGAGACTGCTGCGTGACGCGCGCACAAAGATGGCCCTGGTCACGCTTCTGACCACGGGCGCCGTGGTCATCGCGCAGCTCGGGGCGCTTGCGCTCATTCTGCTGCTCAGCCTCGTGGCTGCCGGCGCCTACGGGGCGTCTTTGCCGCGCATGCTGCGGCGCTGGCGCGCGATTCTCTGGCTGCTGGGGGTAGTGGCGCTCTTCCAGATTGCCTTTCTGCGCACGGGGCGCGCGCTTCTGACGCTTGCGGGCGTCATGCTGGTCAGCTCAGACGGGCTCCGGGTCGCCGGGCAGGTGAGCGTGCGCTACCTCATCATCATGGCGGCCGCCCTTATCATGAGCACGTCGTCTGCGCGCGATGTGACGCAGGCCCTGACGCGTCTGCGTCTGCCCACGACCTTCGTGTTCATGGTCATTGTGACCGTCCAGTTCATCCCGCGCTTTGCCCAGCTTTTCCGCGACAGCCTCGCCGCGATGCAGCTGCGCGGCCTTGACTTCAGACGCATCAGCCTCATCAAACGCGCCCGCGCCTACCTCTACCTGATATTTCCCGTGATTGCTGCGGCGCTCATTGCCGCCCAGGACCTGGCGATAGCCATGGAGACGCGCGGGTTCGGGGCCTATAAGAAACGGAGCGCGCGTTAGATGAACGATCAAAACGCTAACGCTACCGCTACCGTGCTGCGTCGCTTTCCCTCAAAGAAAAACGAGGTCTTTTTAGTCCGTCGCGCAGGCGAGCTGGTGGTCATGAAGCGTTTTGCGTCGCCTGAGGCGGCAGAAAAAGAGAGGGAGTTGCTGCGCCAGGCAGCCGCTGCCGGTCTGCCGGTGCCCCGTGTGCTGCCGGAAGGCTTCCTGTCCTATGTGGAGGCGCCAACGCTGCTTGACCTGCTGGAAGACGCCGAGGCGCGCATCGCGCGTCAGACCTCGACGGTTGCAGATGAGCTCCCGGCGCTCCGGCAGGCTTATGAGGCGACGTTTTGCTGGCTGAGGGGCTGGCATCGTGCGACCGGGCTCATTGCCGCAGACGTCAACGCGCGTAACTATCTTTATGACGGTACCGTTCTGACCGGGCTTGACTTGGAGGATGCCCGCCCCGGCAAGCCGGAAGAAGACATCGGGCGCGCCCTGGCGTTCATGCTGCGCTATGACCCTGCAGAGAGTCCGCTGAAGCAGGCGCTGTATCGTGATCTGACAGGCGGGCTGCAAAGGTGCGCCACGGCGGCTGGCAAGCGCAAGCGCGAAGGTAGGCGCGAACACCAAGGCAGCCCCGAAGACGCTCCCGAAGACAAACGTGAGCATGAAACCGAGCGTCCTGACCCGGGCCTGAACTCAAACTGCGACCTTGGTCCGGACCTGGATCCCGACCTCATTGAGGCCTGTTGCGCAGACGAGTTGCGCGCCATGCAACTGCGGCGTACAAAATGATACCGCACACAAAAATATTCGCATCATCAACGGAGCTGCTTGCGTAGTAATGTCCCCGCGGCGCGTATAATAAAGCTCAGATTCGTCTTCGACTTTTGCGACCCTCTTGCACAAGGCAAACGGCACAAAAGCGTTAGGGTTTCGGGGGAAACGCCGGAGCCTCCCATTTGGAAAGGAGACAGAAGATGAAACTCAAAAGGTTACTTGCGGGTGTAATGGCTGTCTGCCTCAGCGCCTCGCTGATCGCCGTAGCGGCGCCAGCCTACGCAGACACACTGTCACCGGCGCCCGCGCCATCGGTCATTGTGTCAGGGACTGGAGTAACGAAGCCAGCCCGCTACACGCTGGCTGATCTTCAGACGCTGGCGGGCGCAGACGCGACGAAGTCTTACACCTACTCCAGCCGCAACGACTACGATTTCTACCGCACCTATACCGCCTCTGGCGTGTCGCTTTCAACCGTGCTGGCGGCCTCCGGGGCAACGCTGGATTCCTCGATCACGCTTGTCGCGGGCGACGGCATGTCGCTTACCTTTGCGGGAACTACAGGTGACATGCCCGCGCTCTCGCAGACGCGCTACTGTTTTCCTAACGCAAACAGCGGAGACGTTGACGCGAGCAACCACTGGGTAAGCGGACAGGGAAGTCCTTACACTGACGGGGCCGAAGAAGTCGATCCGATCCTGTCCTGGAGCGCCACCTATGTAACGGCTGACCCCGGTTCAAGCCCGACTCAGACACCGATAACGGTGACCAATCAGCCGCGTTTGCTCATCGGGCAGCTTGATCCGCAGGACTATAACACGGCCAAGTATCTTCAGACGACCGGCGGCACGACTCAGATCATCGTGGGCGCGCCCGACAACACGACGGCGCTGACGGTCGGGAGCACCACCTATACCGCGCAAAAGCTTCTGAGCATGGACGCGGTGACGGCGAACTTCAGCTATGTCAACAACCAAGCCATAACCAAGACCGATGCGACCATGGGGGTCCCATTGGCCTCGCTGCTTACCTCAGTAGGCGATGACGATATGGTGTCGTTTGATACCACCGATCACTTTGAAACCATCGGGGACTACTCGATGACCAAGGCAGAGCTTATAGCCAAGCACGCCGTGCTCGCCTATGCCAAAGCCAATGCTGGCGACCCCCTGGCGCCGGTTGGGCCAAATCCTACGCTGTATGTTGACGGCATGATGCCGGCCAAGTTCCTCAATACCGTAACTATTACCCCGGCGCCAGCGGCGCTGACAGTTACCAGTCAGGGCGCGATGACCGGTGTGCAGAGCTATACGATGGTAAAGCTCAAGGCAATTACGCCCATATCAGGACTGTATACCTACACGAACAATCAGGGCTTTGACAAGCAGGACTATGTCCTCGGTGCGCCGCTCTCTGCGCTCCTGGCAAGTTTTCCTGATGATGCGCAGGTAAGCTTTGATACCACTGATCACTATAAAGACATCCCGAACTACTCGATGACCAAGGCAGAGCTGGTTGCCGCAGGCGCCGTGCTCGCCTACCAGAAGGGCACAAGCGCCGACGATCTGGCGCCGGTTGTCAACGGCACAGACCCGGCTCTGACCCTGTACGTTCAGGGCATGATGCCGGCCAAGCTCCTCGACACGGTCATGGTGGCCGTGACGGCTCCTGCGACCCCGCAGCTGCTGAGCCTGACAAATTCGGCGACCGGGCCAACCTTAAAGTGGAGCAAGGTCGCAGGCGCTGCCGGCTACATCGTCTATCGCAAGACCGGCACGAACAGCTTCTCTTCGATCACGACGATTGCTTCGGGCTCTGTCACTTCTTATACTGACACCACTGCGGTATCCGGAACAAGCTATACCTATACGGTGCGCGCTTACAAGAGCCCGGGGACCCTTTTGGGCGGCTCTGACACGACGGGCCTTACGGTGGTCTATGTGGCGATGCCCAAGCTGGTATCTGCGGTCAATACCACGACCGGGGTCAAGTTTACCTGGGCTAAAGTCTCCGGCGCTACCGGCTATGTTCTCTTGCGCAAGACCGGTACGGGCGGATGGTCTTCGCTCAAGACCATAGCGTCGGCTACTACGGTTTCTTATGTTGATACCACGGCCAAATCCGGCACGAGCTATGCCTATAGCGCCCGCGCCTACAAGACCAGCACGGCCAACCTCAGCAGCTATAACACCACTGGCAAAGCGGTAGTCTATGTGGCGGCGCCCAAGCTGGTATCTGCGGTCAATACCACGACCGGGGTCAAGTTCACCTGGGGCAAAGTCACCGGCGCTACCGGCTATATCGTCTGGCGTAAGACCGGTACGGGGGCTCCTGTCAAGATCAAGACGATTACTTCGGGCGCTACGGTCTCGTATCTGGATAAGACGGTCAAGTCTGGCACAACCTATACCTACACCGTGTACGCGTATAAGAGCAGCTCCGCCAATATCAGCAGTTACAATGCGGGCAAGAAGGTCATCTTCCTGTCGACGCCGGTACTCAAGTCTCTGGTCAACTCAAAATCCGGTCCCGTGCTCAAGTGGGGCAAAGTTACCGGCGCTACCGGCTACTACGTCTATCGTAAGACCACCGGCGGCTGGGTTAAGATAGCGACGATCAAGTCGGGCGCTACCGTCTCTTATACCGACAAAAAGGCGGCAAAGGGCAAAACCTATCGCTACACCGTGCGCGCCTATAAGAGCAGCTCGGCAAACGTCAGCAGCATCAACGCTACCGGCTTTAAGATCAAGGTCAAAAAGTAGGTTGGCGCACTGACGCAAAGATGACAAAAGGGGCCTGGCCCCTTTTGTCACGCCTCGTGCGCCGGGTTACCGGGCATGCGGCAACATGAGCAGGGACCCCGCTCAGGCGAGCGGGGTCCCTGCTGTGTGAAGACGCTCCTGCAAAGATGCTCCCGCAAAGACGCCCCCGCAGCAGGGGCTGTGTGGCATCAAGCCTCAATCTGGCTTTGTTGCCTGCAACGTGGCAGAGTCAAGGGGGCAGGCGTCCCGCCCTACCGCTACTGCGTCTTTTTGGGAGCATTCATCTGAAACTGTGTCCCCGCAGTATCATAAAAGCGGTAGTATTAAAAGAAGGACTCAGACCTGACCGTAAAGAAGGGACCATACCATGAGCGGACAAGTGACAATCGACCAGAAATTCTATGACCAGATAACTCCTGAGGTCGCCCAGGCAGTCGCTGAAAAAGCGCATGAGGGCAGCATTGCCTGTGAGGCCGCGCGCAAGATCGCCGAGGACTTTGGGGTGCCCAGGCTGGTAGTCGGTGCGGCCTGCAACCAGGCAAAGATCAAGGTCAACAACTGCGGGCTGGGCTGCTTCTAGGCCCCCTCAGACATGAGCTGTGACGGATAGGGGGCGCATAGCGAGGTGTCGCGACTGCTTGCTGCGCGTCGCACGATCGGCGCACGATCGGCGCACGGCGCGCTCTCAAGCCGTCTGAGCTATGATGAAAGTATGATTGAAGAACAAAAATATCCTGATACGGCGCAGACCGCCGCAGACCGCCGCCGCAGCGTGCGCGTCATGACGCTGGCAGAGACGGGCCGTCAGATGCCCACCGAGACGCCCATTACGATCATGCTCAACGAGGAAGAAGTCGCGACGGTCCAGGCCACGCCAAAAAAGCTCGATGACCTCGCGGTGGGATTTCTGGTGGGCGAGGGCCTGCTCACCGACCGCAGCGCCTTTAAGAGCGTAGATGTTGATACCTTGCGGGGCATGGTCTATGTCGCAACCGCAGAGCCGGTTGCCGAAGACCTTGCCACGCGGACGCGCTACCTGACCTCAGGCTGCGGCAAGGGGGTGACTTTCGCAAGCCTGCGCCACGCACGCGGAATGCAGCAGGTCACCACCGATCTGCGCGTGAGCGCAGGTGAGCTCTATCGCTGGATGGCGGAGCTCGCCGAGAAAAGCGTTGACTACAAGGACCGCGGCGGTTACCATTCCTGCGGCCTGGTGGTCGCCGGGCAGCTACGCGTGGTGCGCGAGGACATCGGGCGCCACAACGCCGTCGACAAGGTATTCGGGCACGCCTGGCTTGCGGGGATCGATCTGTCAAAGACGGTCCTTATGGCGAGCGGACGCATCTCCTATGAGATGGTGGTGAAGGTGGCAAAAAGCCGCGTGCCGATAGTGGGGTCGCGCTCAGCAGCCACTGATCTTGCGGCCGAGATCGCCGAGAGGCTGGGGATCTCACTGGCAGGCTATATCCGCGGTGGCAAGGTGGTGCTCTACACGCATCCTGAGCGCGTCGAAGGGGGAGTGGCGGCAGATGAAGATGCTCGCGGCGGCGGGGACCGTGGCGGGGATGAGGGGGCGCCCCAATGAAGGTGATCGCACTGATCGGGTTTTCCGGCAGCGGCAAGACCACTCTGGCAGAGATTCTTATTGCGGGCCTGCGGGCGCGCGACTATACCGTGGGCTCGGTCAAGCGGATTCACGCCGAAGGCTTTGCGCTGGACACGCCGGGGACCAATACCGCGCGCCACGCCCGGGCGGGGGCTGCCCCCGTCACGGCGCTCGGCGACTTTGAGACCGATATCTTGTTCGATCGTCCGCTGACTATCGATGAGGTGCTGGCCCACTACGACCAGGACTACGTGGTGCTGGAGGGCGTGCGCGACCCGCGTATTCCGGCGATTGTCACGGCAACGCATCCTGGTGATATCGCGGCAAAAGACAACGGCTGGGTGGTTGCGGTGGCCGGGCGTCTGGCCGCAGGCGCCGCGCCCGGTGGCGCAAGCATCGAGGCGCCCGGCTATCAGGCGCTGCCCCTTATTGACGGTCTGGAGCGCCCGGAGGAATTTATTGACTTTGCGTGTGCTACGGCAACCTCATGGCAGTCCTGACCAGCGCTTTCGTTGATTAGAAATGCTTATCACATCCATAATATTTATCAAATATACTAACGCTTACCACAGAGAATATGCCGTTTGTCGCAACGTTTACGTACGCCCTGCCGGGAGTACTATGATGGAGCTGTTCAACTAGTTGCTTGGCGCTCTCCAGGACTGGGCCTGGGCGGCGACCAAGTAGAAAGTGGGTAGGCTTATGTCTCATCCCGGACGGACCTTGTTCCTGTTTTTGATCTTAGTGATCGCAGGCATTGTCGGTGCTGTTATAGCAGCGAACACAGGTCATCTACTCTTCAACATCTTGTGGCCACTCCTGATTCTGGCGCCCTTTTTTGGGCTGCTGGTTGCAGGACGCACGAAGCGCCACGAGACCTTTATCGATGGCGACCGAGTGCTGCGCCACGATGGGGCGGCTCGACTTGAGCACTGGACTCACGGCGTTGGTACGTTTGCCCTGATTGTAACGGGCGGACTGCTGGGCGTGTGGTTCATGAAATCAGCGCTTGCGGGCGGCCAGCCGACCTGGCTTGCAATGAACCTCCACTATGTGGCGGCCTGGTTCTTCCTGTTTGGCACGTTTTACTACCTGGCTGATACCATCATTACGTCAGGAAAGCTCAAAGAGCATCTGCCAACAAAAAATGTCGTGAAGTACTCGATCCAGCACTATGGTCATATGATGGGTTTCAAGAAGTACTCCATGCCCCCCGAAGATAAATTCTATGAGTCCGAGAAACTGGCCTTTATTATTGCGGTACTTTCTGCAGCGCTGCTCGTGATCACCGGTATTCTCAAAGTACTTGCGCATGTGATCCATGCGATGCCGGCAGGATTAATGCACGTGATTACCATCACGCATGATCTGTCCGCCATCCTGATCACTCTGTTCCTGCTGGCACACCTGTTCTTTGGTGTGATTATTCCGTCGGCATGGCCCGGTCTGCACTCGATGCTTTCCGGCTATATGTCAGTTGACGAGGCGCGCGAGGGTTATCCCGGCTGGTTTGCAAAGATCACCGCAGATGACGCTGAGGCTGAAGATAGCGCGTCCGAGCAGGCTGACCGCTAGTAAGAAAGGACTGTTTCTCTTATGAGTGAAGAAAAAATCATTACACCTGAACAAGAGGCGCAGACAGATACTGCGGTCAAAGTTCATGTTGCTGAAGGAAAGAAGGCGTCTTCCGGCGCGGCTCAACCAGCCAGCGACCAGGGCATGACACGCCGGCGCTTCCTGTTCAGTACCGGCGTTGTAGGAGCTGGCGCCCTTCTGATTGGTCAGGGTGTTCTGGCCTTCGCACTCCCCAATAACGTCGTTGCATATCCAACTTCAAAAGGCGCGCTGTTAGTTGACACAAAGAAGTGCGCGAACTGTACCAGCTGCATGATCGCCTGCTCGTCAGTGCATTATGGTAAAGCCAGTTATGAGCTGTCGCGTATTCAGATTATGTTCAACCCCTTTGCACCTTATCCGCAGGGCGCCCGTCAGGCGCAGTGCCATCAGTGCAAGGATCCTAAGTGTGTGGCAGCTTGCCCAACGGGCGCTAACCACGTAGACACAGCCAACGGCAATGTGCGCACCGTCGATGCGCGCAAATGCATCGGCTGCCAAAAGTGCATTGAAGCCTGCCCGTTTGAAACAGCGCGCGTGCAATGGGATCCCACTACCAAGACTTCTCAGAAGTGTGATCTCTGCGTGACAAGCAAGTACTGGAGCGAGAAGGGTGGCCCCGACGGCAAACATGCCTGCGAAGAGGTCTGCCCGATGCGCGCCATCAAGTATACTACCGAGCTTCCAAAAGTCGATGGACTGGAAGGCTATGAAGTAAATCTGCGCAGTGTCGATGTTGATCCGAAGTGGGCGGCATACGGCTTGCCAACGGGCGACGGTGGCGAATGGTCGGCTGACCAGCTTAAAGCGATGCAGGCCGCGGCCGGAGGCGCAACGGTCTCAGAGGGATAAGAATCCCGCCTCTCGTCAGGGTCATTAGTAAAGAAAGGAACACTGCCATGGCAAATGATGGCTACATGGGAAAAATATTAAGGGTTGATTTGACGAACAAGAAAGTTTCGACAATCGACACAGGTAAATATAAAAAGTATGGTGGCGGACACGGTATGGGTACGGCAATCTTCTTTGATGAATGCGAAGACCCGACCGTCGAAGGAATTGATCCTAAGAATGTCCTTACGATCATGACCTCGCCGCTGTCTGGTACGATCGCGCCAGCTGCGTCTGGGCGCACGGAAGTCCAGGCTATCGGCACTCAGGGTTATCCGATTAACTGGTTCACGCGTTCAAACTTTGGGGGCCGTTTCTCGGGGATGCTCAAATATGCCGGTTGGGACGGGATTGTAATCAAAGGTAAGGCGAAGGAGCCCTGCTGGATCGATATTCGCAACGACAAGGTCACCATCCAGAGCGCCACGGGCGTCTGGGGCCTTGATACCTATGAAACGCAGGAAGAGATATGGCGCCGCGTGCGCAACTCCTCAGGGCGTCAGTACGGCGAAGGCTGGTATAGTATCGAGAAGGGTCGGGACTCCGGCAACACGATTTTCGACCCCTGCGTTCTTGCCATAGGGCCACTGGGCGAGACCCTCTCTCCTCTTGCGTCGCTCATCCATGAAGGTGGAAATGGCGCCGGGCAAGGTGGCTTTGGCGCGGTCTTTGGCTCAAAGAACCTTAAAGCTGTCAGCGTAATCGGTACCGGAGAAGTGGTACCTGCTGACATGAAAGAGCTCGTGGATACGCGTCTTTGGGCACAACAGTACTCTGCAAGAGACGCAACGGTCGAGACCTTCACCGGGCTTTCCCCGGTCTATCATATGGGCGTGATTGAGCAAACCTTTGGAGAGCGGCCCGGTGGGGCTGTTGAGCTTGGCGCTCCGACCGATCAACCGAGCGTTCCGTACGGCTGTATGGCGTGTCACCGTTGCTGTCGTCGTCGCTGGCAGTCTGGAAAGAGCAACGGCTCCAGTTGCGTTGACTTTGCTTTCTATTCTGGCGCTGACTCTGCGGCGCACGGGAAGGCAACGCAGACGGTGCTGGACGCCTCGGATATGATGCAGCGCTATGGCGCTAATGCGTTTACGCTTCTCCAGATGCTTCCCTGGATACAAACGTTATGGAAGAAGGGGATTTTAGGCCCGGGCAAAGAGATCGATACCGATCTGCCTATGGAGCTCTGGGGTTCTGACGCCTTTGCTGCGGCATTTTTCGAGAAAGTCGCCAAACGGGAAGATGTTGGTAAATACCTGCATATGGGTATTGCCCAGGGCGCCGAGGCGCTGGGGCGTTTTGACAAGGACACTACTTCTGGGGATCTTCCCGTAGATGCCTGGGGCTACTCGCAGCATTATGACGTGCGCGCTGAGGTTGAGTGGGGCTACAGTACGCTTCTGGGTGATCGTGATTGTAATGAGCACGATTTCAACCCGCATGTGTATTGGGTTCCGACCTTTTCGCATTTATTAGGCATTGACACCCCTTATACCGCCGAGACGCTGAACAAGACGATCGGTGAAGTCTGCGCCCGCGGCGGAGAGAAGTATAAGGATGAGAAGCTGCTTGATTATAGCGACGAAGGGATCTATTCTGACTCGGCGGTTCATCTGGTTGCCTGGTATCGGCACTATACGCGCTACTATAAACAGTCGATGTTGTTCTGTGACTGGTCATACGCAGATCTTTGGAATACCTATACGCCGGACAACAAGGGCCTTACCGGGGTCATTGAGCCGCGCATAGTCAAGGCGGTCACTGCTAAAAATGAGAGCTTTGAAGAGGGCATGGAAACAGGACGCAAGATTTGGAACTTTGATCGTGCGATCTGGTGCCTGCAGGGACGCAAGGCTGACATGGAGCACTTTACCAACTATGCCTATGATGTGCCCCAGCCAGGAGGAGCGACGCCGTACTTACTGCCTGCGTATATTGATGGCAAATGGGAGTTCCATGATTGTACGGGACGTAAGCTTGACCGCGACAAACTGGATGCCTGGAAGCAGAAATATTATGCGTTTGAAGGATGGGACACTAACGGAGTCCCAACACGCAAGACGCTTGAAGAGCTTGATCTTAAGCCGGTTGCTGATGCGTTGGAGAAGGCGGGGAAGCTGTCCTGATGGCTACGACATTACTTTCTGAAGAAGCAGGGTATCGCCTTAAACAGGCGCAGATGCCCGATGGTAAGATGGTTGAACTGAAGGTGCCCGTACTTGGCGAACCTTCGATCAGTGTGGCGCGTGCAGCGCAGATTGAAACTGATTATGATCACAGTATTCTTGGCGCGACCTATGGAATGATGTCCGGGTCTCTGCCACAGCGTCTTTATTCGCTTGCTGCCGTTGAAGATTTTATGCGGAAACCGGAGGGGGTCGCAGACCCCCTTCAGGTGCAATTCGAAAAGATCGGCTATGTTGATCTTGGCGTGCTTGCGGACTGGATTGATAAGACAATCGAAGATCACGAACTTGCCACGGCTATCCGTGAAGTGAACGCTCAAGAGAGTATATTTGGCAAAGCCATGCCGTTTATCAAGGAGCTGCTCCAGGAGCGTCTTGCGGCGTATCGGCAGGTTCTGGCTGAGGTTGATGGCGTTTCTGAGTCTTCTGAAAACGATGAAGAGAGTACTGGGCCTGCAATGCAGGATGAAGTCTCCGAAGATACGGAGGCGTAAAAGAGTGAGAGGGGTAGGGGGCGACAAGACCAATGGCTGATGTCTTATTGGTTGCGGCTCCGTTGGGCGTGCGTAGTACGCACGCCCAACTCTCTCCTCCTCTTGGTCTGGCCTCGATCGGGGCCAGCTGTGAGCAAGCAGGACTGTCGGTTACGGCAGTTGACTTCAACTTAAGCGGACTTAATCCGGAGCGATTGCGGGGGCTGCTTGCTTTCGAGAAGCCCCGCGTGGTGGGAATTTCTGCCACGACCGAGACCTGGACGGCTGCCAAAGAGATTGCAGCCGCGGTAAAGAAAACGCACCCTGCGGTAAAAGTTGTCGTGGGCGGACCTCATCCCAGCATTCTGCCGCAGGAAAGTCTTCGTGAATCGGCGGCGGACTACGTGATCGCTGGCCCGGGCGAAAAGAGCTTCACGGAGCTTGCCCGGCGTCTGGTCAGCAAAAAGCCGGTGGAACCTCAGTCGATCCCCGGTCTGCATTATCGCAGCGGCAAGAACCGGGCGATCAAGGGCAATGCTGCCGAGCCTCTGGGGGACCCTGATCTTTTGCCCTGGGCAGACCGCAGCCTCTTTCCAATCGGCTTGTATCGTGATCGCACGACGGTGCTGACCTCTGTGGGCAGTTGTCCCTATCAGTGCAGTTTTTGCAGCGCCTCGGCCATCTGGAAGGGCAGACGACACTACCGCAGCCCGGAAAACGTTATAGGCGAGCTGAAGATGCTCAAAGAATCCTATGGCATAACCGACGTGTTTTTCTCTGACGATATCTTTACGGTGAACCGTAACTGGACGCTGCAGATGTGTGATGCGCTTCAAAGATCGTGCCTGGGGATCACCTGGGGCTGCGCGACGCGGGTTGACCGGGTTGACGATGAGCTTCTGGAGGTGATGGCGGCTTCTGGCTGCGATGGCCTGCAGTATGGCGTTGAATCGGGCGCTGAGGAGATCATGCAGTCAGCTAAGGGGATCGACAAGGATCTGGTGCGCCGGGCCGTGCGTAAGGCGCGTGAGCTGGATATTGACGTGCTGTGCTCGTTCATGACGCCCTTTCCTGAAGATACGCTTCAGACCCTGACAGAAACCAGAAGCTTTGTCAGGGAGCTGGCAGAAACCGGGGCCACCATAGCGATCAGCTACACCTGCCCCTATCCGGGGACGCCGCTTTATGAGCGCGCTGATGAGCTGGGGATAAGGATTATTCCTCAGTCCTGGGAGGAGTTCAGCACGCGGGCGCCGATGATCGAAACAAAACATCTGAACGCAGATCAGATTCGTTTGTTCATGGAGGAGACAGCAAAAGAATTGGGCCTCAGGCGCACTGCTGCTGAGTGACTGTTATCGCGTACTGGGCGTGCAACACAGCCACTCAGCAGCAGTGCACCCGTATATTTCTCGCCCAAAAGAAGCTTATATTCTATCACCTCTTATCGGGGAAAAGGCCGTAAAGCAAGAATTCATGCAGAGGCGTAAGACGGGCGCTGGTGGGCAGATGTCATCGGGCCGGGCCCGGACAGGCGCCGTCGCGTCACCTGTCAGCGCAACAGGCTGCCCAGCGCTTCTACAGCGGAGTCGATCTCGTCTGTGGTGTTTTCCGGCCCGACTCCAAAGCGCAGGGTCCCTGTGGCGGGCAGGCCTAAGGCGTCGTAGAGCGCGGGTGCGCAGTGGCGGCCGGCCCGCGTGGCGATATTGAAGCGCTGGTCCAGCTCGAAGGCCAGCTGATTGCTCTCAATACGCTCGTCGTAGCAGCTGATGAGCGGCACACGCTGGCGTGGCTGGCGGGGGCCGATCAGGTGAAGCGTGGGGATATCCAGCGACTCCAGACCCTCTATCAGGCGACAGATCAGCCGACGTTCGGCCTCGTAGGAGGCAGCGTCGCAGGCGCTGAGCGCTTCAAGGGCAGCGCCCAGCCCGCAGTAAGCGGGCAGGGCCGCGGTGCCCGTTTCATAGTCATCCGGACGCTCCGGATGCGACAGGTCGGCAAAGCGCTCGCCTGTGCCGGTACCGCCCAGCACCAGGGGGGTGACGTTTATTTCAGGCGACAGCCAGGCAAGCCCGGAGCCGCCCGGGCCACGCAGGGCCTTATGCCCCGAACAAACCCAGACGTCGGCGCCGAGGGCCTCAAGTTGCACGGGGAGGTGTCCGGCTGCCTGCGCGCCGTCAACGATCATCAGCGCGCCTTGTTCGTGGGCCAGCGTCGCAAGTTCGCAGATGGGCTGCACAGCTCCGGTCACGTTGGAGGCCTGCTGGCAGACTAGCGCCCTGGTCGGCGCTTCACGCAGCGCCCGGCGGGCGTCTTCAACATCGATCACCCCTTCGCTGTCAGCGCCAATCCAGCGCAGCTTTACCTCGCAGTGCTGCGCCAGCGCCCCCAGCGGGCGGGTGATCGCGTTGTGCTCGCCACTGAATACGGCGACCCGGTCCCCCGGGCTCAGCAGGCCTTTCAGGACAAAGTTAAGCCCAAAGGTTGCCCCCGGCACAAAGATCAGGTTGCGCGCCTCAGCAACGCCAAAGAAGTCTGCGGCACTGCGGCGCGCCGTCCGCAGCAGGCGCTCGGCATCGCGCGCACCGCGGTGGGCCCCCCGCGCAGGGGAGCCCGCGCAGGCAAGCGCTGCGGTCATTGCTTCAGCGACGCCTGTGGCCTTGGGCCAAGAGGTTGAGGGGTGGTCAAGATATATCAGTTCACGGGTGGTCATAGCTACGCTTACTATAGCATTTATTTGCAGGAAAACCGGGGCGAAGCATACTAAAGTCAAGGTTTAAACGGCGAAGGGAGCCAGGTACGGCGTACGCGCCGTTTACAGCGCGTAAACACCACTCGCGCCAATTTTTTTCTTTCAAGTATATTTTCCACGATTTCTGCTACTTTTGCATGGTTATCATTGAATATAGCAACTTTATGCTATTAAGCGCCTCGATTCTCAAATATAATGAAATCTGTTACGAACTATAAGTAAAATTGATTATACAAATCACGCCGGTTGATTCACAATGGATACGGAAATGACACATTCAAAGTGTGGGCAAACCCATGGGGTCTTCGGGTTAACGTCTATAAAGAGAGTGTGTCCTGGTTGATATACACAAGGAGGTGTATGGCATGGCAGTAGCGACTGATCTCTATGGACGCCTCGCTGCCCGCGGCATTACGCGTCGTGACTTCTTGAAGTTCTGCGGCACGCTTGCGGCGGTCATGGGGCTTTCACAGACGGCGGTCCCGCAGATTGGCGCCGCAATCGCAGGCGCGGCAGAGTCCGGTCTGTATC
>WQYT01000009.1 GCA_009781115.1 Coriobacteriia bacterium | reverse complement strand
TGGCGTAGATATATGTTTCACCTCCCTCCCCCTTATCTGATACTTAATGTCTGCGCTATTCTTTATGTCATAGCTCTATAAGATAAGCGCAAGGCAAAACTGCAATCTAAGATATCTATGAGCATGGTTGCAAGAATACGCTTTTACCTAAAAAGTAGTGAATTGCACCTTAACGGCAAGAAAAGAACTCTCCAACAGCCCGGAAAGAGCGCGGGGCTAGCGCTCTGCTCCGCTGAAAACGAGCCACTGGCTCGTTTTCCGGGCGCTCCGCACTGGGTCGGCACGCGCTACGCATAAGCCCGAGCTTGTTGCCCAGTACCAGGGTGACAAACGCCCTCCGAGGCGTTTGTCACGAGCGCCAGCGGCGCGATTTTCTTTAAAACAGGGCGCCGGCAGGCGTTCTGTTTTCTGTACCTTATTGCCACCCCGGACAGAGGCGCACCGGGTCCCCACGCGCTACACATGAGCCCGAGCTTGTTGCCCAGTACCGTAGGCGCATCGTCTGCCGACGTCTTTCAATTAGCCTTTTACAACCCAATGTCCCGTTCTGGCGCTTCCAACATATTCCAATAATCCCTTCTGCCGAAGCTTACCGATATAAGTCCCAATAGTTGTGCGCGACAAAGAAAGCTGAGCAGCTAATTCATTCCTGGTCAAGTATGGATTATCTTCAAGCAGATTAAGGATTTCGCCTTGAATGTCAGTTTGCTTCTCTGAAGCTTTTTTGAGGTCAGTTTTGGGGTCAGTTGACCCTAAAGTTGCCCTGAACAGGTTGACCCGGAACATGTCACCAATCTCAAGAAACTCCGGTGCGGGAAGATCGAGAGCAGCACAGCTCTCACGAATGCGGCGCAGCCCGGTGCCCCAGCTCTCAAACAGATCCATCTCCTCGAACGCCTTAGCAACCTTTGGATTGCGCAGGGCCGTGCTTCCTGAGCGAGACATCGATAAGCGCCTTCAGAGCAAAGTCAGGTGGTGCTCCCTTTTTACGCAATCTGCACAATGCAATGTACCCGTCCCCCTGTGTTCCTCCCCCCTGTGTCCCGCCATGTTTAATGAATTGCCAAAGATCCGATTAAATACACGTATGCGAAGGTAAAACATACATTCACTAGTACTGCGAAAACAAGTAGGATTTTCTTCAAAACGGCGCCTTTTTCGCCGACCAAGTCGCTACCCCACAAAATGACCGGAGATACTACTGACACAACGGTGAAAAGAGCAATCAGGCCGACGCCAATTGTGAATACCCCTTTGCCAGGAATTCGGCCGATTACAATTGATGACAAAGACTCAATCCCCGGTATAGACAAAATACCTAAGCAGAGCATTGCCATAACAAGATGAATGATGCAAGTCCACTTGATTCTCCAAAACAGTATCTGAGCTCCTGTTTTGTTTTCGTTTTTACGCGCACCATGCCCTCTCACAGGCAGCGCGATATCAATAGGAATGGCAGATAGTTGCTCAAGAGATAACTGCTCTTTTATCCCATAAAATCCAAGATGCGCTACCACCTCGCCATCCCTGACCAGGTCACAGGTTGCTTGCGCCGGCTCCTCTATGACCTGTTCGAGGTCAGCTATGGTATAGCCATTATTCAGAAGCTCCTGTACCGTAGTTTTCCCATAATAGATGTTCAGGCCATTCAGTGTGATCATTTCATCAGTAGATGCTCCCAACATCATCACCCGCTTTCACATCTCAGTCATCCCTGGCTTTATACACACGGCGGTTTGCCGCAACCTGCTAGAGCCGCCTTACCCAGCTTATAGACATTGTAGCGAACGTTACCATCGAATAAACCACAAGCTGCGCATACCCCAACACAAGGAGCATTGATCTTTTGCCTCCCGCACTTGAAAAAAAGTTTGCCAGAGAAATACCTTGTTTCTGAGAGACATACATATTAACAAAAATCAGTAGAAAAAGTAGGCCATGGATCAAGGAGAAAGGGACAAGCACCGACCTCGGGATAGGTGACTCCCAGCGCAAGATGTACCAATAGCCCACCTGGCCCCCGACAAAAGCGGCAACTGCTAAGACGAGTACTAGCGGGATAACCGAAGCCTGGATATTCCCGATCGCAGCAGTTTCAAGGCACTTAAAAAGGAGAAAGTTCCCATAGGTCCACATAAGCCAGAGAGCGATACAGAGCAGTAAGAATACGGGAAAAGGCAGCTTGTGATGTAGAAACCCAAAAAAGCGCTTCATGCCATAGACCACTAACGCAACTGCGAAAAGAGCAAACGGGAACGCAAGCAGAATATAGGTGAACACGGCAGGGATCTTCGCAATCCCCCACTTGCTCCCCCAATGTCCAGCGAATACGTTGAAAAACAGAACCACCAGCCAACAAAGAAAATAGAACCCTCCCATCAGAAGAAGATCTCCGTTTCTCAGCGAAAAGCCAAGTTCTCCGAAAAAACGCACGATCGCGTTATTCTCAACGAGTGGTTCCTTCTCCAGAAGGACCAAGTTGATGGGATGAAACTTCAAGTCACTTGACACGACCGGTTCTGGCACATCATAAAACGCAGCATCCCCATCGGCTTACCAGCACTGAAAAAGGCCACCAGCGTCGTCTGCGTTTCTGCGGAATACTCCGCAGGTTTCGGAGCAACTGAGTACCCCGCCCTCAGCAATTCTCTCAGCGTAGTTTCACCATAGCGAACAGTAATGCTATCCAGCTTTATCTTTTCGTCGCTTGGTGTTTTCACTTGATCTTCACTCAATTCTTAATCCGATCACTCATGTTCGTGAGCAGAAACGGGAACGATCAAAAAATCATTCTCTCCATTCCTTTTTTATCACATAGTCCGAGTCGGTGTTCTTCCTCTTTTCGTATACTGCCCTGACAACTTTATCGTCCTTGAATGTAATCACGAGGACGCTAAGCTCCTTTTGAATAAAATCGATGTCGAACAATTCTGCCTTCGTGAAGGTGATCCCATACGATACAGAGTTATCTTTGATTACTGGCACACCGTGACTAGGAAGGTATTTCACAATATCGGCTTTGGTCTTGCCCTCAAACCAATTTGTTTCAAACATCCAAAGCATCATAGGATATCGATTATCATCATAGCCTCCCGCGTCCCATGAATCCCATGCTGTAGAGTCCAGTTTTACCGGTCGAGAGCATGCACTCGATGACACAAGCACCACCAGCGCTAAAAGAAGTATCAGAAAATGCTTTGCTTTTTTCATGCCGTGTACCTTTCTTCCTGGACGTGAAGCGGCCCGTAACGTAGCAACACTCTATCTGCTGAAGCTATTGGAGGGTTGTTGCTCAAGCTTAGACTCCAGCAGGTAGTTATCTGAGAAAAATCAACATCATGGTGATGACTATTGCAAGGATCAGCACAACGTAGATGACTATTGGGAGGTTGCTTAGTAAGGTGTCAAGAGGAGAAGGGTCACTTTTGACACCAGCCTTTTTTAGGCCCTGTTTGATATCGATCATGTCCTTTTCTAATTTAGCAAGAGTAAAGCCCTTGTAACCTTCTACAACTTCACCCGAAGAATCAAATGAAGAGGACATAAGCAAAAATGATCTCTTATCTTGCTCGCTCTGTATGCGCAGGATATAACCGAAGCCCTTTGGTCGGATCCGCAAAATGGTGCAGCACTCAATGCCCTCCCAAGGCAGATCTATGATCGTCCCTTTTCGACTACTCAAATGCAGCCACCCATCCGCCAAACTCAAATTGCAGACCGTGTAGAACTTATTGCGCAATGGGATGAAGATCAGCAATATTAATAAGAGCATGAGCCGCGTTGGCCCCGAAACGACATGTCCTATGAAGGGAACATGCTCGTAAAGATATACGCCCGCGAGCATAATAGCCCCTATCAAGATCACTATCAGAATCAGTCTGCCGGGCAATCCGACAAGCACTACCTTGCGGAGTTTATCACCTGTCTCCGCGCTTTTGGCAGCCTCACGTTTACGTTTCTCTCGTGACTCATCTTCATTGATCAACGGACGAAGCGCGTTACCCCAGAGAAGACTCAGAGAATACGTTGTCATAAATGCAGCAAAAGTAGCTATCTGCAAGAAAACCACGAGCAGAAGCAAGCCTGGAAAACCCTGTCTCCCCGTCTCCATGATGGTCGGTAAACCGCCTCGCGAAACAGCCGGAGACAAGAAAACTGTTACCAACCACCCGAATGCTATAAAAATGATCCGAAGAAATGTGCCGAGACGCCCGGTGATCTCCAGACACATCAAGACAAGCAGCACTCCAGATAAAACGCTCAGAAGAGGCGCTATGATCGCAGCTGTGATGACGTTTATCGACTGCACAAGGAGCACAGAGATGATCACCTGCATGATCATATATATCAGTATCTGTATCAGTAAGCTTTTCTTCATGCCTCATTCTCTCGCCGGATTCATTGTACCTGAAACCAGTTACACATCAGGAACGATGGCAGGCTTGGACAGACATCCGTTGAAGGGCAATCACGGCTTTGGATAACAATGTATTAAAGAGCTAGTACCTATGTCGCCGTTCTTATGGCCTGCTACTTCCAGACCCAGACAATCGCTGAAGCGATCTCTTGCAACGCACGATCATTTAAAGCTGGATACAGCCACACGTCACTGAATAGCTCCATGGGACGTACCTGCGTCCTTGAAGCCGGTCGCCACAGGCCACTTGCAGAATAAGCCTTTAACCCCTCTAATGAGCGGTCTTTGATGCGCATGCTAAGAAGGCTGCCTTGACGCGGCATGGCAACGAGTTCCTTATAGCCCGTGGTGAGTCGCTCGATCTGGATCTCATACCCCCGGATGACCACTTGGCTGACCTGCGTCCGAGATTGCTCAAAAGCAATCTGTTCCTTGAAGAACTCGATCAACCCAGCCTCTTTACCCAAGCGAAAGGCCGCAAATGTCATGGCAGCGCAGTGCTCTGTGCGGATGTTGGAATAATGCCATTCACCCCAATAGGGACAAAGAGTTTTATCCAGCTCTAACGCCTTTCCAAGGTCACCATCGAAGTAAGCAAGCTCTGCGAACACTGCATCTCGTTGATGAGCGAACGACTCAAATGCAGGCGCCGATAATGCCGCTACGCCTGATTCACGATCAGTGATGACCAGATCACAGGCATCACGGAACTTCTTTGGTAGCCGCTTCGTTACAACCCGTGTGTTATCTGGCTCGAGCACTGGTGACTCTTCTCGACCAGCAAGAATGTTGGCATACTGCACGATCTCTTGCTCCCGCTGTTCATCATGCGCTACGAAGTCTGGATAGAGGCCCGTTTCGCCCCAACCGATCATGCGTTCCAATGCAGAAAGTCGCCACGCATTTGCGCTTGCCTTGTTTCCAGATGCGACCGCGCCCTCGATCTTAAGCTGATAGGTCCATTCTTTATAATCGATGCGTTTATACTGCTTAGCTTCGCGGCGATCATGCTCTTCCTGCGTCTCGTCTTCCATTGTCAGGCGCAGATTAGCCAGGATCGCACAGCGACGTACGTCAGCACCTTTCACGTCGCCACTTTTTCGCAGGAGATATACCTCCAACGCCCAGATAATATGCAGACTATCCCATACGCTGAAGTTGTGGTCAAAAGGCATTCCATGGGTCAACCCAGCTAACTGAAATACTGCTTCATTGTCACCAAAGATGAACAACCAAAATACCAGATCGGTGAGATTGCTTACATCCGCACCGCTCTTAAACGATAATTTCTTCAAGCACTTTTTGCACAGAGAGACGATCTGTTTCTCTGTGTGACGCTCCGTGATCTGTTCTAACAACTCTTGCATAGTATTAGGCTCCCTTATCCGACATTCCATTCACCTATGGCTAAAAGATACACTATTCCCCTGCATCTTTGCCACTCCTAACAATGGCGTGTCGGGTCCTCGCTCTACGCATGAGTTGCAACTCACCGCCAAGTAGAGCAGGGAAAGTGGTGGCGTGCTTTCGTTTTGGGGAGGAGGCCGTAGGATCGCCCGACTAAGCGAGCGTCTTGAAAATCAACGGAACGTCGATTTTAGCGAGCGACTCGGGAAGCCGGAGGCCGACCTGGGGCCCCAAAACGAAAGCGCGCTGCCGGTTCCCCTGCTCGGACAGGATAGACTTGGTGACAAACGCCTCAGGTGTTTGTCACGAGCGCCGTAGGCGCGAGATTATGTAGAAACAGGGTGCCCTTAGGCACCCTGTTTCCTGGCTTTTATTGCTGCGTCGAGATCCCGGGTCAAGCCCGGGATGACGTGTGTCGCCGGGATGATGTTGGGAGAGTTTATTCCAGGAAATCCCTCAGCTTGGTGGAGTTGCTGGGGTGGCGCAGCTTGTTCAGCGTCTTGCTCTCGATCTGGCGGATGCGCTCGCGGGTTACGCCGAACTCGCGGCCTACTTCTTCCAGCGTGCGGGCGTGACCATCCAGCAAACCAAACCTCAGCTCGATGACCTTGCGCTCGCGCTCGCTCAGCTCGCCGAGGACCCAGTTCAGTTGCTCCTGCAGCATCGTGAAGTTCGCGGCATCGGCGGGCCCCTGGATCAGCTCGTCTTCGAGGAAGTCGCCAAGCTGGCTGTCCTCCTCTTCGCCGATCGGCGTCTCCAGGCTGACCGGCTCCTGGCTGATCTTCAGGATCTCGCGAATGCGATCGCCGTCAAGGCCCATGCGCTCGCCGATCTGCTCCGGCGAGGGATCCTCGCCCAGCTCCTGGACCAGCGCGCGCTGGACGCGCACGAGCTTATTGATCGTCTCGACCATGTGGACCGGGATACGGATCGTGCGGGCCTGGTCGGCGATGGCGCGCGTGATGGCCTGGCGGATCCACCAGGTCGCATAGGTCGAGAACTTGAATCCCTTCGTGTAGTCGAACTTTTCGACCGCACGGATCAGGCCGAGGTTGCCCTCCTGGATGAGATCCAGAAACGACATGCCACGGCCGATGTACTTCTTCGCAATGCTGACGACCAGGCGCAGGTTCGCCTCGATCAGCGACGCCTTGGCCTCCATGCCAATCTGTTCCTGGCGGATCAGCTTGCGCATCTCCTGACGCGGCAGTTCCTTGCCCGTCTTGTCGATCTCTTCTAACATGTCGGAGGCCTCAAGGCCGATCTCGATCTTTTTGGCCAGATCAACTTCCTGGGCCGCGTTCAGCAGCGGCACTTTGCCGATCTCTTTGAGGTACATGCGCACGGAGTCCGCCGTCAGTCCGCCCGAGCTGCGCTCGCGCCGACGGCTCTGTTTGCTGCTCTTCGTCGGCGTCTTAGAGGTCTCCCGGATCATGGTCTCAAGCTCTTTGATGTCGATATCTGCCGAGCTGCCCAAACCGGAAGTCTCCGAAGTGAGCGCCCCGAGATCAAGGTCAAGGTCGCCATCCTCCCCATCGGATGCCAGGGTGGCGAGTATATCTTCGTCCTCGTCCTCAGGTTCGCTTGTCCCCGGGTCCTCATCGGCCTTCAAGAGGGAAAGCGCCTCATCGGCGTCAAGCGCCTCATGAGCTTGGGCGTCACGGATCGTAATCCCCGCGCCTTTGATGAAGGTGTAGATGGTATCGACGTCATAGTTCAGCTCGACCAAATGGCTGAGCGTGTCCTGAATGACATCGTCATCGAGCACACCGGTCTGTTGCCCTTCGACAATCAGCTGCTCAAAGCGCTGGGTCATATCGCCATCGAATTTCAGCTGCTGCGCAAAATCCTGTACGGCCTGATGGGTCTTGTCCTGGTCGGTTTCTTTCGTTGCGGAAGCGACCGTTGTTGATGAAGTTTTTTTCGGCACAATCATCTCTTTCTGGTTGTGTTAATTGTAACGCTTTGCACGAAGCTCTTGTAGCTTTCTTTCCCGCTCAATCAACGTTTCAAAAAGCATGTCCGAGTCTTGCGAGGTGCGCATTCTGGTCCTGAGCTGTATTATTTCAGACTGAAGCTTTGCTTCGTGCAACTGCTGCATAAGGACCTTCGTGCGTGCTTCCAGGGCAGACTCACTCTTTCTGATTGTACCATATTGCTCTGCCAACACTGGCAATGAAGGAAAACTCTTTAATAATTCTTCGTCAAGTTTTTGTTGCGGCGTATCCGGACCATACGAACACAGGGCTTCGGCTACGGTGCGATACGCTGGCTCCGTAAACAGATCGGGAGAAAAATCCTCCCAGCAGCTCTGGCGCAGTTCGGGGAAAAAGAGGAGGAGCGCGAGAAGGTCCTGCTGGTTGCTTACCCCGGGACTGACCGGGTCGGCAAGCACGGAAGTGACACTGCGCGATGCCTGCTCCTCCTCTGGCAGGGGCTGCCCTTCAGGGGCGTCGCCGTCCCGACTGGCGCTGGCGGCGGCGCCGCCACCATCACCAGCGCCGGGCTGTCCCCCACGGGGCGCAGAAGTCGCCGCCTGGCGCTCACGCCTGCGGGCGGCTGCTTCGATCTCTGCCAGCACCTGGCGCAGCTCGACCGTAGAGCCCTTCGCGGCCAGCTTGTCTGCGATAAGCTGCGCGTAGTCAGAGCCCAAAAGCGAGCCCTGCAGGCTCGCGACAACCTCAGCCGCGTCACGCAGCGCACTCTGGCGCTGCTCAGGGCGTTTAAGGTCCCAGCGCTTAAGACGCCGTTCAATCGCAAACTCAAAGAGCGAGCTGGCCGAATCAATAAGCCCCTGCATCCGCTCGCGACCCTGCTCGCTTGCAACCAGCTCTGCCGGATCAGCCCCCCCCGGGATAAGCACGACATCGAGCTGGAGCGGGTTGCTCGCGAACTCCGGCATGACGATCTGCTCGATGAACTCGACAGCGCGGTCTGCCGCCTTCTGTCCTGCCTCGTCGCCGTCGAAGATATAGACGATACGTTTGGCAAAGCGTGACAGCAGGCGCACCTGGGCGGCGTTAAGCGCGGTGCCCAGGGTGGCGACTGCTGTGGTAAAGCCCGCGGCGTGCAGAGCAATCACATCGGTGTAGCCTTCGACCACCAGCGCGCAGCTCTGCTCGATGATGCTGCGGCGCGCCCGGGCAATGCCATAGAAGTGATCTGACTTATGAAAGATCGGCGTGTCGTTGCTGTTGAGGTACTTGGCGGCGGGCATTCCCGCATCCGGCGCTGCGCTCAGCCCCTCGATCACGCGGCCCCCAAAGGCGATCGGGCGCCCCTGCAGGTCCGTGATGGGAAACATCACGCGCTCGTAAAAACGATCACGATAGATACCGCCCCGCTCAAAGGCTACATTGGCGGTGACCATATCGGCTGGTTTAAAGCCCTTTGACTTCAGGTGCGCTACCAGCTGACCAAGGCCCGGCGCATAGCCCAGCTGCCAGTCAGTGGCGACCTGCGTACCAAAGCCGCGCTTGCTCAGGTACGCACGCGCGCTGTCCTGAGCCGCGCCTTTGACGCGCAGCAGTTGTTCGTTATACCACCGTGCGGTCTCGGCACAGACAGCGCGCAGAGCGTCTGTCTGGGCCTTGCGCGCGGCAGATCGCGGGTCAACCTTCAGCTCGATATGAGCGCGCTCTGCCAGAAAGCGCGCTGCTTCGGTAAACTCCATGCCTTCGGTCCGCATCACATAGGTAAACGCATTGCCGCCTTCGCTGCAGCCAAAGCAGTACCAGAGGCCACTGGCCGGATCAACCTTAAACGACGGCGTTTTCTCCTGATGAAAGGGGCAGCAACCCCACCACTGACGCCCGCGCTGCTTAAGCGCAACGCGCTCGCCTACCAGCGCTACGATGTCGGTCGCGTCGCGAACCTTGGTGATATCTTCATCGGAGAGATAGGCCATGGCGTGTTCCCGGGCAGGCGTCTGGTCTAGACGCCCTGAAGCGCCCAGCGCGAGGGAACAAAGAGTTCCTCGTAGACCCGGATTGCAAAGCGATCGGTCATCCCGCTCACGTAATCGATGACCGCCTGGACCGGATTGCTGGCGGCCGTTGTCTGGTACTCCGCGGGCAGCGCGCCGGGGTGGTCAAGATAGTAGTAGAAGAGTTGCTCGACCAGGCGCTGGGCCTTGGGCCCTTCTGACTTCGCCGACGGAGAGGAGTAGACCGCCTTGAACATAAACGCGCGCACCTCCAGCAGGGCACGCTCAACCGGATCTGAGAGCACGATAACATCACGCCCGGCGCTGGCCTCCACCATGTCTTCGATCAGCGTGGTGATGCGCTGTGCCAGGCTGTGGCCCAGCACCGCCGCGGAGCCAGCGGGCAGGTCGTCTTCTGTCAGGATACCGGCACGTTGCGCATCGTCAATGTCGTGGTTGATGTAGGCCATGCGGTCGGCTGTGCGCACAATCTGGCCCTCAAGGGTGGCCGGATGATGGCCGCCTGAATGCCCCAGGATGCCGTCGCGCGTCTCCCAGCAAAGGTTCAGGCCCTTGCCGTCATACTCAAGCTCCTCAACAACCCGCAGCGATTGCTGCACGTGCTTGAAGCTGCGCGGCGCCTCCGGATAGCGGTCGGCGATAGTGGTAAGCGCGGCGGTCAGTGCCTCTTCGCCCGTATGGCCAAAGGGCGTGTGCCCCAGGTCATGGCCCAGGGCAATGGCCTCGGTCAAATCCTCATTAAGCGCCAGGCTGCGCGCGACCGTGCGCGCGATCTGGCTGACCTCAAGGGTGTGCGTCAATCGCGTGCGGTAGTGATCGCCTTCCGGGGCGATAAAGACCTGCGTTTTGTGCGACAGACGCCGAAATGACTTGCAGTGGAGAATGCGGTCCCGATCACGCTGGAACTCGGTACGTCGAAGGTCAGCTGGCCGTGGCCGCTGACGCCCGCGCGTTGCGTCAGAGTACGCCGCATACGGCGACAGCTCACGATGCTCACGCGCTTCCAGATCCTCTCGTGTCAGGCCCGCATTCTCTGTCATAAAACCCTGTTCAGTCCTGCCTATTTATCGACAAACTGTGACCCGGACGCACTGGCAATCGCCGCGCGCGCCGCTGCCAGACGGGCAATCGGCACCCGGTAGGGCGAGCAGCTCACGTAGTCGATGCCGCCGATGTCATGGAACTTCACGACCGATTCCGGGTCGCCGCCATGCTCGCCGCAGACACCAATGTGGATGCCCGGGTTGGCTTTCCTGCCGCCCTCGACGCCGAGGGCGACCAGCTTGGCCACGCCATCATCAATGGTCTCGAAGGGATTGCGGGTCAAAATCTTGCGGCTTAAGTAGGTGGTGAGGAACTTCGACTCGATATCATCGCGCGAGAACCCGAAGGTCGTCTGCGTCAGGTCGTTGGTGCCAAAGCTGAAGAAGTCGGCGACCGTGCCGATCTCATCGGCCGTCACGGCTGCGCGTGGCAGCTCGATCATCGTGCCGATAGGAATCTTGACGGCGACACCCTCTTCGGCGCACACTTCATCGATGATGGCCTGGGTCTCTGCGCGCAGGGTCTCAAGCTCGGTCTTGACTGACACGAGCGGGATCATGATCTCAGGCTTTGGGTCAAGCCCGCGCGCCTTGAGCTGGCAAGTCGCCCGGGTGATCGCGCGCACCTGCATGCCGTAGAGCTCCGGAAACATCAGGCCCAGGCGGCAGCCACGCATGCCCAGCATCGGGTTCATCTCTGCAAAGGAGTCGATCTGCGCGAGCAGCTTTTTCTTTTCCGCGATGGCGGCGGCGTCGGCGCCGCTGGCCTCCTCGCGCGTGATCTCAACTTCAAGCTCACGCGGGTTGTCGAGGAACTCATGCAGCGGCGGGTCAAGCAGGCGCACCGTGACCGGCAGGCCGTCCATCGCCTCAAAGATCCCCAGGAAGTCAGAGACCTGGACGTCGGCAAGCTTGGCCAGCGCGGCCTCGCGCGTGGACTCCTCGTCTGCCAGGATGTAGCTCTGCAGGATATCTTTGCGCTCGCCTAAGAACATGTGCTCAGTACGGGTCAGGCCGATGCCCGCCGCGCCAAATTCGCGCGCGAGCTTTGCGTCTTCGGGGTTATCCGCGTTGGCGTGCACGCCCAGAGTGCGATACTCATCGGACCACTCAAGCACCGTGCCAAAGTCGCCAGAGACCTCGGGCTCAATCAGCTCTGCCGCGCCAAGGACCACCACGCCCGTCGTGCCGTCGATCGAGAGCAGATCGCCCTCCTGGATGACCACATCGGTGCCCGCGACCACAGCTTCTTTCTTCTTCGCGTCGATGCGCAGGGCCTCAACACCGCAGACACAGGGCTTGCCCATGCCACGCGCCACGACCGCCGCGTGCGAGGTCTTGCCGCCGTGGCTGGTGAGTATCCCCTGGGCAGCGATCATGCCGTGCAGGTCATCGGGCGTGGTCTCCCAACGCACCAAGATGACCTTCTTGCCCGCCTCAGCGGCCTCTTCAGCCTCGTCAGCGGTAAAGATCGCGGTGCCGACCGCGGCGCCCGGGCTTGCGTTCAGGCCGCTTGCCAGCACATCATATTTTTTGGAGGAGTCAAACTGAGGGTGCATGAGCTGGTCGAGCTGCTCCGGCTTGATGCGAGTGAGCGCCTCTGCCTTGGTGATGACACCCTCGCCCACCAGGTCAACGGCGATCTTGAGCGCGGCGCGCGCGGTACGCTTGCCCACGCGTGTCTGCAGCATGTAGAGCTTGCCTTGCTCGATCGTGAACTCGACGTCGCACATATCGCGGTAGCTCTCTTCCAGCACGTCGAAGATGTGGTCGAGCTGCGTGCCGGACTCCTCAAGACCCGGCATGGTCTTCAGGTCTGCGATGGGCATCGTGTTGCGGATGCCCGCCACCACGTCTTCGCCCTGAGCGTTGGTCAAAAAGTCGCCGTAGTATTCGTTGGTACCATCAGCAGGGTTGCGCGTAAAGCCGACACCGGTGGCCGAAGTATCGCCCTTGTTGCCAAAGACCATCGTCTGCACGTTAACCGCGGTACCCAGGTCATCGGGAATCTTCTCCATGCGGCGATAGTCCTGTGCACGTTTCTTGTTCCAGCTGCGAAATACCGCCTCGATCGCCAGGCGCAGCTGCACCTGTACGTCCTGGGGGAACTGCACCTTGCCGTCTGCGACCAGCTCCGGGTTTTCCTGCGCGCTCACGTTAGTGCTGAAAATCTCCTTGAACTCACCCACCAGCTCGCGCAGGTCGTCGGCGGTCAGATCAGTATCTGCGGCCACGCCCCGCTCGCGCTTCTTCATCGTGATGGCGTTTTCAAACAGGTCGCCATCGACCTCCATCACCACGCCAGAAAACATCTGGATAAAGCGACGATAGCTGTCCCAGGCAAAGCGCTCATTGCCGGTCTGGGCAATGACACCCTTGATTGATTCGTCATTGAGGCCGAGGTTTAAGACCGTATCCATCATGCCCGGCATAGAAAACGCCGCGCCGCTGCGCACCGACACCAGCAGCGGGTCGTTGACGTCACCAAACTTCTTGCCGGCCTTATGCTCCAGCTCCGCCGTGTGCTGTGCCACGTCTTCTGCCAAGCCCTCAGGAAATGCCATCGGCGTTGCCGAAGAGTACTCGTTACAGGTCTGACACGTGATGGTAAAACCGGGTGGAACCGGCAAGTCCATCCGCGCCATCTCGGCAAGATTGGCCCCCTTACCGCCGAGGATGTAGTTCATGCTGCGATCGCCTTCGGTGTTGTTCACACCGTCGAGTCCCATTCCAAAGGAATAGATGCGCTTCACGTCCGACACGATGATCTCCTTTTCTCGAAGAAATTATAATGCCTGAGAGGCGCCCTGGCGTGCGGCACATCTCCACTCAAAATGATACCGCATTGACGGTCGCCTGTGCGTAACAACCACACGAGAAAGTCAGAGTCGATCAGAGCGGCGACGCCTCACCAACTAAAGAGCAGAACGCGCCCGACACAGGGGTGGCGCCGAGTGACGCCCTGCGCAAAAGTTTTTGCGCAAGTAATGCAAAAACTTGCTGTTTCAGGCAAGTTTTGGCATACTTAGTACAAACATTGAGAAAGGCTGCCTCATGATACAACGACCAGAATATCTTGATACGCTTATCAGATTTCGCGACAAAAAGTTAATAAAAGTTGTGACCGGCATCCGCCGATGCGGAAAATCAACCCTGCTTGAACTCTATCAAGACTACTTGCGCTCTCACGGGGTGGCCGACAAGCAGATCATCTCCATAAACCTGGAAGAAGGCGAATACGACGAAATAGAGAACTACCGACAACTCTACCGTTTTGTGAATGAGCACCTTGTTCCCGATAAACAAACGTACATCTTTCTTGATGAAGTTCAGAGAGTTACTGACTTTCAGAAGGCCGTTGACAGTCTCTATGTAAAGAGCAACTGCGATGTATATATCACTGGCTCTAACGCGCACCTCCTGAGCGGAGAGCTAGCCACACTGCTTTCGGGGCGCTACGTTGAAATCAAAATGCTCCCCCTTTCATTTAAGGAGTACGCCTCAGCCTTTCCGGACGCCGTAAACCCTGAACGGCTCTATGCTGACTACATTCAGAACAGCGCCTTTCCCTATGCGCTTGAAATTCCAAACTCAAAAGACCGACGCCAATATCTCCAGGGCATATATGACACGATCGTGTTAAAAGACATCGTCGCCCGTAAGAAGTTTCCCGATATCGCGATGCTCAAAAGCGTCACGCGATTTATGTTCGACAACATCGGCAATATTTGTTCCACAAAAAGCATCGCTGACACCATGACCTCAGCAGGACGAAAAATTTCTGTTCACACGGTTGAGAGCTATCTGAGCGCACTGACAGAAAGTTTCATTCTTCATCAAGTTGGACGATACGACATAAAAGGCAAACAGTATCTGAAAACGGGCGACAAATACTATGCGGCTGACATCGGACTGCGCTACGCCCTGCTGGGAACAACAAGTGCTGACCTGGGCCACATCCTTGAAAACGTGATCTTCCTGGAGCTCACTCGCCGGGGATACGAGGTTTACCTTGGAAAAGTTGGTGCTACGGAAGTAGATTTTGTTGTCATTGGCGAGGAGGGTACAGAGTATTACCAGGTCGCCTACACGGTGATCGACCCTGACGGTACAACCCTGCAGCGTGAACTCGCGCCGCTCCAGGCGATTGGCGACCATAACCCAAAGTATCTCCTGACAATGGATAACACGCCGCTCACCTCGCACAATGGCATCAAGCAGATTAATGCGCTCGATTGGCTCTTGAAGTAGCGCTTAACGCCCGCACAGAGACGGCATGCGTCGCTGTGCGCGCCTGCCAGCGCAGTGCTGCTTGTGGAGATTTCTCCACAAATCGCGGTTTATGCAGTTTTTGCCCTGTTTTGTAAAACGGTAAGGGGTGCCTGCTATGGTGAGGGGCGGACGTGCTCTTGATAAAGGGAGTGGCACGTCTGGCAATGACCATTGCAGCATAGTATATACTTGAATATATACTCTACTGCCAGAGGAGATCGGAACATGATGACCGCAAAACTATTCCAGAACGGCAAGAGTCAGGCGGTGCGCCTCCCCAAGGAATACCGCTTTGCACGCGACGAAGTTTGCATCAGAAAAGTCGGGGATCTGGTCGTGCTCTTCCCTCAGGATAGAGCCTGGGACATTTTCATGCAGGGAATTGACACGTTCACTGATGATTGCCCTTGTAATGCGTTTTGCACGACGCAATATAGAGCTGTTCGTTAATCACTTTATAGACAAAACGATCACTGTCCGTGATGCGCCTTGACCAATATCCTTGTTTATTATGCTTGAGAGGTTCCGGCTTGCCTAAACCTTTGAAGGGCGTGCGCTCACATTCTTTGATGAGCGCATTGATTTTATCGCGGATTTTTTTATCATGTTCCTGCCAATACAGATAACTGTCCCATGCGTCATCCGCCCAGATTTTTTCATGTTACTCCTCAATTATGTCGTGAGAAGTGCCCTTTCCGCTTTCGAGTTGAGTTATGGCCGCGAGTAAACGTGCCTGATTTTCTGTCGAGTAAAAAGGGTCGGACGCTATCTCAAAAGGAACTTTTTGCTCCGCTACTGTCCGTGCTGCAAATGCTGAAAATAGAGCCGATGGAGCTACGTACACCTTATCACAAAACTCATTGAACCTATGATAAAGGTCCGCATCAATCCTCAAGCTTACCGTTTTCGTCGCCATAATGAACCTCCTGTTCACCAACAAGCATAGCAGTTATGACAAGTTATTACAAATATAATAATATAAGAGCATACTGGGCACATCGCTCCGGCGTGCCCGTAGCTGCATATTACCAGTTTTGGTAGGCTACTGAAAAATCAACGCCACTTGATTTCAGGTCCGCGCAGATGGCTACGTATAACGCATCAAGCACTTCGGCGATATCCCTCTCAAGTTTGAGGCCATCACGAAGGTTTAATCCCTCTCTTTTACAGGAAGCCACCGCTAATCGCATCGAGCAAGTACCCCCTTAACCCCAGGCTAAACAAACCCGGGCAAGACTGGTTGTTCTTCGTCAGAAGAGTCGTCGTGGAGCAATTGGGGGCGCGAAGAAGGCAGTGTGTCGGGCGGTGTTGAGCTACGAACTGCTCCCCTGGCGCCACTCCAGAAATTCTGCGGGACTGACAATGCGGTCCTCTTTGGGAAAGTGCTTTTTATTGCCGGTGATAAGCCATGCGTCAGCCGCACAGGCAACATCGTAGAAAACGCGATCATCTGGGTCAGTGAAGGGGATGGTTGAAGGATTTGTTGCCACCAGTATCGAGTAGTTGTTAATAAGCGCCAGCGTCTGCTGGGTTATCATGCCAGAAAACCGCAGCCGCGGGCGCAGAAGAACTCGCCGGTATTCAGCCAGAATCGCATGATTCACGTAAATCTGAATAATCTCTGCCGGAATCATGGCAAAGATGTCCGCCGGTTTTCCATCGGGCGACCAGAGTGCAGAAACGATTACATTCGTATCAAGAACGACATGCCTCGGTTCTGACATCAGCGCGCTTCCTGACGTGCGGCCTGAATCTCCGCCGCAATCTCGTCGGCAGACATAAATCCGCGACGGGCCGCCTCTTCACGGGCCAAGGCAATAAGTCGCGTCGCCTTTGCCTGCCTGAGAAGCCGCACGATGTTGTCATAACTTTCAGCATCGACGTCTATCATGAGCGCTGCTGGCTGCCCGTTCCTGGTGATAGTTAACTCGCCCTCCTGGGCGAGCCGTTCCCAGGTTTCACGCGGACGCGAAGTCAACTCGCGCGAAGATACCAAAACCATGAAGTCTCCTTTTGTGGTAACTGCTTACTACATAGTCTAGCATATGTTAAGCAATTGCTTGACAAACATATCGGTTGTTTTTTGCACTACCATTGCAAAAACTTCCCATTCCCAATAAGTATTGGCATACTTGGTGCAAACTTTTTGGAATATATCTCGGCATTCCCAAACGCTGTGAATCCTGAACGGCTCTCTGCGAGTTTCATCCAGTACAGCGCCTTTCCCCACGCGCCGAAATACATCAATAAGGCGAGACATAAAACGGAGCGTCTTGTTCTCTGACTTTGTGTTGTTTTCTCCATAACTCACGGTTTATGCAGCTTTTTGGCACGCTGGTAAGAAAAGGGTAAGGGTCGTCTGCTATGGTCGTTGGCAGACGCGCAGAAGACAGCCGCTGCGATAAGTCGATTTCACTGCCCGCCGCAGTAAAGTATATACTTAAATATATACTCTACTGCCAGAGGAGATCGGAACATGATGACAGCAAAACTATTCCAGAATGGCAACAGCCAGGCAGTCCGCCTCCCCAAGGAGTGCCGCTTTGGGGGCGATGAAGTATGCGTCAGGAAGATCGGGGATCTGGTTGTACTTTTCCCTCAGGATAGAGCCTGGGACATTTTCATGCAGGGAATTGACACGTTCACTGATGACTTCAGCGTTGAACGCCTCAGCGACGCGGCGCAGGATCGTGAGGCGCTATGAGTTATATGCTTGACACCGACACCTGCATCTTTGCCATCAAGAAAAACGAGCGAGTACTTGCCGCCATCAAGGCGCACCAAGATGGGGGTCTCTGCATTTCTGATATCACGCTTTCAGAGCTGGAATATGGCGTCTGCCACAGCCAGCATCAGGCGCAAAATCGCATTGCCCTGACGCAGTTTCTGTCTATTATCGCGCCTCTGCCCTATGAGGAGAAAGCCGCCTTTGAGTATGGCGTCCTGCGCGCTGACCTCAGCCGACGCGGATGCGTGATCGGCAACATGAACATGCTGATCGCCGCACACGCACTGGCAGCTGGCATGACGCTCGTAACGAACAACACTCAGGAGCTTGCGCGCATCAAGAGGCTGCGCCTTACCAACTGGAAGGGGTAACCCGGCAAGAGTGGAATGTATAAAGCGCGCCCTCTGGCTTACCGGACTGCGTCGCAGATTTTTTGAGCCCACGCAAGAAACCGATCTGCGGCTTTGACCAGTCTGACTGCTTCGTCTCGCGTAATAAGTCGCTGCTCATAAGCAACAACGTTTTTCATCTTCAACAGCCCGACGAGTTGCGTGCGCGGACTACCACGAAAAGACGCAACGCTACTCTCAAGCAGACTGATCACATTCGAGTGGTCCTGCGTTGCGTTTCTTATTCCGGCGGCAAAAATAAGCGCAGCATCAGCCGCACTGATACCCGCATGAATCGCATTCAGCCCAGCGGAATCCCATCGCTCATTTTCCAGCTCACTGCGTGCGGCTTCCGCAAACTGTTGCGCTTTTTGCAGAGCAACGATTCCATCTTCTTTGGTCGCGGAACGAGTACGTGTCAATTTAGGCATGGCTCATCCAATCAAGTTTTCCGCATATGGTATACCCATCTTCTTTGATTTCTGCGTAGAGACCCGCAGCACGATCAGGCAGGTGGCGAGCTTCCACAAGATCATATACAAGCGCGCCAAGACTGTGACCAAATCGACGATAAAACTGTGCTGAGTAATCCAGCAGCATATCTTCAAGAGCATTTTTTTGGCAGGTATCCCCCACCACAATAAGAATATCAACATCGCTCTGCGGCGTCTGATCCCCTCGCGCGAAACTTCCAAACAGCACTACCGACTCTGTCAGGTAAGCTAATGCCTGCTTGACATCTTTTATGATCTCGTCACGCAATCCTCGCTCAAGCCAAAAAAGTGGAGCGATCACCTGCTCCACATATATGCTGTTGCGCTCAAGTTGATAGAGCCGGGTATTTCCCGATCTTGACACCAGTACTATCCCCGTTTGAACAAGGCGTTCAAGAACGGTATTGACGGCAGGATAGGTCAGGCCAGTCTGATGAGATATCTGCCGTGCAGAAAGCGCAATCGACACGCCATAAAGTACTCGCAAAACACGAATGTTGCTTCGAGTCCCAAGAATGGTTTCTCCGATAGTTCCTGAATCCATGAAGCGATCATAGCAGGAAATAACATGAAAGTAAACAGTATTAGACTGACATGTTTTACTTTCATGTCATCAGGTGTTCAATTTTTAATTTTCTGGCCTTTGTTGCCAGCCCGGGCAAGGCGCGGGGCTAGCGCTCTGCTCCGCTGAAAACGAACCACTGGCTCGTTTTCCGGGCGCTCCGCAGTGGGTCCCCGCGCGCTACGCATGAATTCGGGCTCGTTGCCGGTTGATTACAGGTCGGGTTTGGGGTCGAGGATCAGGACGTAGCGCAGGATGTCTTGGGCGACTTCTTCGATGGCGCGGTTGGCGGTGTTGATCACGATGCAGCCCAGGCGGCGCATCAGGTCGCGGGCGTCTGCCAGCTCGCGTTCGATGGACTCGCGCGAGGTGTAATTGCCCAGGTGCATCCCCAGCTCTACGGAGCGTGACTCCCGAATCTGCAGGAGCACTTCCGGCGTGGTCATCAGCCCGTAGATGCGACGCGGGTCAACCTCGAAAAGCTCATCGGGGGGATGAGACCCAAACGCAAGCGGCAGATTGGCCACCTTCCAGCCCTGGTAGGCCAGAAAAGTCGAGAGCGGCGACTTGCCGGAGCGCGAAACTCCTATCAGGACGATATCGGCGTCAAGCAGGCCCTCCGGATGGCGCCCGTCATCGTGGTCGATCGTGTATTCCATGGCGTCGATCCGCTGAAAATAGGTCTCGCCCGTCGAGTGGATCGCGCCGACTTTTCCGGTTGGGCGCTCCCCGGAGAGCTTGTGGATGTAGCGCACGGCATGGCCCAGCAGATCGACTGCCTGGCACCCCTCGCCGCTTAACTGCTCCATCTTGTCGAGCAGATCCTGGCGCGCAAAGGTATAGACAAACAGGTAGTTGGGCTTGAAGCAATGCGGGCGGGCGATTAGCTCAAGTTCAGCAGGATCGCCAATCAGCGAACTGCGCTCGATCGAAAACTCAAGCGCCGGAAAGCGTGACGCCAGCACCCGCGCAAAGGTCTCTGCGGTCTGGCCGAGCGAATCGCTGAGTATGTGCAGCGTGAAGTGATGGGGCCGCCCGGACGCGGCGAGCTCTCCGGGCGCGGCAGAAGCAGCGGGCTCTCCGGGCGCAGCGGGCTCAGCAGGCTGGCCCGCCGCAGCGGGCTGGCCCAGGCGCCGGGTTTGCTCTGGCTGTTCTGATCGCTCTGTCATGGCTGCCCGCGCCTCCTCCCGTTAGGCTATGAGCGCGCGAAAATCGGCAAACTGCTCTACCAGCGCGATAAAGTTGTTCAGCAGCGCGAGGCGGTTGCGGCGCAGGGCCGGGTTCTCGTCCATGACCATGACCTGATCGAAGAAGGTATCGACCGGGCCGCGCATCGTGGCAAGCAGCGCCAGGAAGCGGTCGTAGTCGCCAGCCGCCATCAGCCTGCGCGCCTCGGGCGCCAGATCCCTGAGCGCTGTGGCAAAGGGGCGCTCGGCCTCCGTAAGCAGCGCGGCGTCAACTTCGCGGCCCACGGTCGGATCGCTCAGGTTCTTCGCACGCGTAAAGGCTGTCGAGAGGTCTTCATAGTCGCTGCCCTGGCCCACAAAGCGCGCGAGCGCCTGGCACCGGGCACGGCCGTCAGCGGGGCGCGGCGCCGACCTCGCCAATACCGCCGTAACAATCTGGGAGCTGAAACCCGCGTCACGCAAGATCGTTTCAAGACGCGCGCGGAAGAACGCCCGCACGGCCTCAGCGGTCGCAGCGGGGTCGAAGTCCAGCCCCGCATATCCCGCGAGCGCCTGCTGCATCAGCGTATCGGTATCAAGCGCTGGCTCCTCCAGACCGATCTGCAGGATGCCGATCGCTGCGCGGCGCAGACCAAAGGGGTCCGAGGAGCCTTTTGGGGCTTTGCCCACGGCAAATATTCCCGCGATCGTATCGGCCTTGTCCGCCACCGCGACTGCCGCCGCAACCCGCGTCGAGGGCAGCACGTCGCCCGAGTAGCGCGGATGATAGTGTTCCGCGACGGCGCGGGCGACCGCCTCGTTCTCGCCTGCTGCGCGCGCATAGTGGCCACCCATGACACCCTGCAGGTCAGTAAACTCGATGACCGCCGAGCTGCACAGGTCCCCTTTGGCAAGAGCGGCTCCACGCCGGGCATCGCTGCGCTGCGCCGCGTCCAGACCCCAGGCCTCACCGAGCCAGTCACTCAGCCGGGTAATCCGCGCGGTCTTATCAGCCATCGTGCCCAGCTTGTCCTGAAAACTTAAGCCCGAGAGCTTCTCTACCCAGCCAGACAGGCCGACCTTACAGTCCTCGTCATAGAAAAATGCCGCGTCGGCCAGGCGCGCGCGCAGAACGCGCTCGTGACCCGCGATAATGCGGTCATTATAGGCGGGATCCCCGTTGCTGACCACGATGAAGTGGTTATCAAGGCGCCCGCCTTCATCGGGATGCTCGATCGCGAAGTAGCGCTGGTGTGTGCTCATTGCGTCTTCGAGAATCTCGCGCGGGACCCGCAGGAAGCTCTCATCAAAAGCGCCGGTAAGCACGGTTGGGTACTCGACCAGATTGACCACCTCATCAAGCACCGCGACCGGAATCTGGGCCTCGCCATAGGGTTCAGCGGCAGCATGTATGCCGTCTGTGATCATCTTGCGCCGCAGGTCCTGGTCAACAATCACGCGGTTACCGCGCAGGACGTTTTTGTACTCATTGGGAGTAGCAATCGCGACCGGGCCATGCCCCATGAAACGGTGCGGCATCGTCGTAATACCAGAGTCCAGCGAGCCAAAGCTCACCGGTATCGACACAGAGCCATACAGGGCAAGCAACCAGCGCACGGGGCGAACAAAGCGCTCGTCGCCACTGCCCCAACGCTGCGAGCGTTTCCAGTCGAGAGTATCGATGAGCTCGGTCAGTATCTGCGGCAACAGCTTGACCGTAGACTCGCCTGCCTGCCTCACGGTCGCGCACACGTAATCGGCGCCGTTTTCCTCCCGGATTTCTGTCTGGTCGAGCCGCAGCCCCTTGCTGCGCAAGAAGCCCTCCAGTGCCCTGGTCGGCTTGCCCTCGCCGTCATAAGCGACCGCAGCGGCTGGCCCGCGGAAGTTAAGTTGCGCTGCGGCCTGACAGTCGAGCAGGCCCAGGACCCGCAGCGCCAGACGCCGCGGCGTGGCATACACCTCCACCGCCGCATAGGTCAGGCGAGCGGCGGACAGGGCGGCTTCTGCCCGTTGGCGCAGCTGTTCGACCGCAGCGTTGAGCGGGATCGAGGGCATCTCTTCGACGCCGATCTCAAACAGCAGCTCATGAGCGGATGGCTCCATCATTGCGCGCTCACCTCACTTTCTGGCGCGGACGCCGAAGGCGGCGCCGGGCTTGCATCTGGCGGCGCACTGGGGGCGTCCGGGTTTGTGGCGGCGGCTACAGGCGGCGCCGGATCGACCAGCTCCTTGTAGGCGGCGCAGCAGGCGCGCGCCAGGGTGCGCACGCGCAGGATGTAGGCGGCGCGCTCGGTCACGCTGATGGCGGCGCGCGCGTCAAGCAAGTTGAAGGTATGGCTACACTTCAGCACATAGTCGTAGGCCGGCAGCACGTAGCCAGCCTCCAGCGTGCGCAGGCACTCGCGCTCATAGGCGTCGAACTGCGCAAAAAGCAGGCCGGTGTCTGCGATCTGGAAGTTATAGGCGGAATACTGCTGCTCGTCAGCAAGAAAGACGTCGCCGTAGGTCGTCACGCGGCCACTGTCAGGCTCACGCGCCCAGACCAGGTCATAGACGCTGTCAACGCTCTGGATATACATGGCAAGGCGCTCAAGGCCATAGGTGACCTCTGAGAGTACCGGCTTGACTTCAAATCCCCCCACCTGCTGGAAGTACGTGAACTGCGTGACCTCCATGCCGTTGAGCCAGACCTCCCAGCCCAGCCCCCAGGCGCCGAGCGTCGGCGACTCCCAGTCATCCTCGACCAGGCGCAGGTCGTGCTGAGCGGGATCGATGCCGATAGTCTTCAGCGAATTGAAGTAGAGGTCTAAGATGTCATCCGGGCTCGGCTTGATGACCACCTGGAACTGGTAGTAGTGCTGCAGGCGATTGGGGTTTTCGCCGTAGCGTCCATCAGTCGGGCGCCTTGAGGGCTGCACGTAGGCTGCGCGCCAGGCCCCCGGGCCCAGCGCCCGCAAAGTCGTTGCCGGGTGAAAGGTGCCCGCGCCGACCTCCGTGTCATAGGGCTGCAGGACCACGCAACCCATATCGCCCCAGTAACGCTGGAGCGCTAATATCATGTCTTGAAACGTTAAAGGCGCCGGTGCTGCCATGATTGTCCCTTACGATCGACCACAAATGCTTGCTTTTTAGTGTAGCGCATCAGGTCGCGCGCAAGGGTGCCGGGATGATGACAGTACGCGCAGGTCACCCTGGACTACGCGCCGGAACTTGTGCTGCGCGCCGGAGCCGCAGGGCGCATGCCTCGCCGAAAATCAATCGTCGGCTTTTACGTGCAGGTACCACCAGACCGCGCCCCAGATGGCCGTAACAACCACAGAAACGCCGCAGAAGGCATACTCCATAGTCTTTAGCGGGATCCCCGCAAACCCACTCGCCTGGATTCCGCCGCCCGCCAGATAAAACATGAACCCCAGATAGGCGCCCCAGATAACAACCAGCCCCACCAGCAGCGGTATGAGTTTCTTCAGTTTCATTGTGCACCTTTCTTTAGCGATAGATCTCGCGATGATGACCGATATCAAGCACTAGCACTACGATGTCTTGATCATAGATATGGCAGATAAGACGGTAATCACCGATACGATAGCGCCACTTTCCCCTCTGATCAGCGACGAGGGGCTTGCCATGGCGCCGCGGATTGTCAGTGCCCTCCAGATTCTTCTTGATCCAGGCCATGACGATGTTCGCCTGACTTTTGTCCATCTTGCGAAGCGCTTTTTGCGCTGCTTTTTCAAAGAGAACCGAGTACTCAACCATTGATGAGTTCCAGCATCTCATCAAAGCTCAGGGGATCAGGGTTCGTTTCATGCTGTTTCATCGCTTTGTTATAAAGCATAAGATCAAGATTGTCCTCGATCTTCTCGAAAACCGCATCACGGATAAGCATTGAGGTCGAAACTCCACTGGCCTTTGCATAATCGTGAATGAACTTCGCTTCATCGTCTGATAGACGCGCCTGTATCACCGCCATCGTCGCACTCCTTGTATGACAGAGTATTACTTACAGTATTATATTGTACTACAATATGATGGGGATTTTGCACGGATCAAGCGCGCATCACTTGCGGCAAACAACCAGACCTGCCGCCAGTGGTATTAATTTCTTCAGTTTCATTGATTGCCCTTTCGATCAGTCACGAGAGATTCCAATCCGCTCCCTGAATTTCCAAAACGCGTACAGAGGAAGAATTTTATTCGTCATTTCGTCAAGTGAGGTCAGAACCGATTTTTCTGGATTGAATTTTTCGCAATACCGCGTAAGCGAGCGCGCATGTTTTGCTGTGCCAGCTTTTACTTCAATCGGAACAATATACTTTTTATCGTCTTGCACGATGAAATCCACTTCTGCCCGTGCAGAACCTTCTGCGGTCCAGTAATAGAGACTTTTGTCCTTCGTCTTGCCGTATATCTTTTTAAGCTCGCAGGCAACAAAATTTTCCGCCATCGCCCCTTTGAACTCCCGGTAGGCAGGCTCGTCGTCAAAAATGATAGCCGCAGGCAGATCGGCATGTCGGCGTAAAAACCCCACGTCAGAAAGATACAGCTTAAAAAAAGTATGGTCAGCGTACGACGAAATCGGGTAGTGAGGCTTTTCGATGTTTTCAACTTTATAGACGAGGCCTGCGTTGATAAGCCAGATGAGCGCATCTTCTAAATCTTTGGCTCTCCAGCCTTTTTTGACCTGACTGAAAATGAACTTACGATTCGCTTTTCCCAGCTGACTTGGAATAGATTGCCAAATAGCTGATATCTTTGGGTACTCTTTTGTATCTGCGTATTTCACAAAATCCTTTTGATAGCCGAGCAGAATTTCGTCCTGTTTTTTTTCGACAGCTTCAATATCTTTTGTGTCAAGCCAGATCTGCACTGCTTCCGGCATGCCACCAACAACATGAAAATCCCGATATTTCTCCAGGAGCTCCGGCCTGAAATTCTTCCAAACATCGTCTTCCAGTCGGCTTTTGTTCAGCTCCTCCGCAAGCATTGCATTTTGCGCCAAGAGAAACTCATAAAAACTCATCGGATAAAGAGTCAGGAACTCCACCTTCCCTACCGGGAAAGAGGTCCCCTTTTTCATAGCGACTCCTAAAAGAGAGCCCGCCGAGACAATATGATATTCAGGAGTGTCTTCATAAAAGTACTTAAGTGCGGTAACCGCATTGCCGCACTCCTGAATCTCATCAAAAACGATAAGGGTCTCGTGCGGTTTGATCACTTTACCGCGAACAAGCCCCAGGTCTTTGATAATCCTTTTTGGATCCAGGTCGTGCTCAAAGAACTTTCTGATGTTTGCGTCCTTGTCGAAGCGATAATAGGCAACGTCGCGATAATAGCGCCGGGAAAAATCCTCTATCAAAAACGTCTTACCGCACTGCCGTACCCCCTGCACGACAAGCGGTTTTTTTGCTGGATTGTCTTTCCAGACAACCAGATCCTGCATCAGACTACGCTCCATAGCTTTTCACCTCCGACTCTATTATACGCAATTAAAGTGCTACTTTTGTAGCAAACAACGTAAATTGCACCATTACATTAGCAAAATCTCTGCAAAATGACACTTTATTCTGACCTGCGAATGAAAAGTTGGTGCACCGATACTGATCTCTTACCCCCAGTTTCGACTAATTTAACATCAGATATTAAATTAGTCGAACTTATCCCAGCTGTTAGTCCCGCTGCATCTTAGATAGAACAAAAACAGCGAGAGCTTCAAGGAGGGCAAGATAACTTTCAAGCAGCAGATATCTTTTTCCCCGGGTTACAGTATCCTCTCATAGTCACGACGGCCATGCAGGACGCGCGCGACGGTTACCTGTTTAGCGTGCTCATCCACCCAGTAAAATGCGATATAGTTTTCAATAATCAGCTTACGGTATTCCTGCTTTAAGGGCTTCTCTGAACTATGCGCCTCATGAGAGTAGGGAAACTCGGCTAGTTTGTCTGTGACTGCCAGTATTTCTGTGGCCAGTTGCTGCGCTGCCTGTGGGCTTCCAAGCTCATGGCTGATATAACTCACGATCTCAACCAAATCCTGCCGTGCAAGCGGCAAGAAAAACACTTCGTACATTTACGCGGCCTCGATCGCTTCCCGCAGAGCCTTAAGGACCTCTTTTGATGAGTAGCGCTTGTCCGTACGCTCAGCTTCCCGCTCTGCCTCCAGCAATTTAGAATACACTTCACTTTCAAACTGCATGTTCCGAAATGCCTCCATGCTGAGAACCACCATGTCGCCATAGCCGTTTTTTGTAAGAAACACCGGCTGCTCCGTCTCATGTACGGTTTTTGAAATCTCAGCAAAGTTGTTCCGAAGATCTGATACGGGCCTAATCAAGTTCATGTATGGCACCTCCGATTCAAATTTAGCATAATTATGCTAAGTATTCAACAGGCGGCTACCAGCTTTATTCTGTTTCAGAATCAGCTACACACTTTTCATGCTGCATATGCGTTGAAATTCGCCCGCTTGCTCAAACTCAATCCGTAAATCCTGCTTAAAATGAGCAATGATGGACTGCCCAGATAGCTCGTAGGGCGTATCATTCTGGTAAAGAAAGCTTTGAACAAAAATGTGGTGATCAATTGAAAATTGCTGAATGCAATCCATAGAAATACTGACAAATTTGTACATATCGACTGGCGTAAACACCTCATCCGGGAGATTAGAAAACGCACAAAATATAGCGCCATTTGAATGTGGTCCGCGATAATAACAATAATTTCTGTTACTGAGCGCGCAAGTCACCACGGACATACTGTGCCCATTAAACACATCAGAGAGCTCAAATTCAGCAGTAGTCAGCGCATCCAAACTCATTTGCTCACCTGTCCTTTTTGTCTGTTTGGACAGCTCTGTAACTTCTTCAGGAAAGTGATTGATGTTTTCCCATCCCCAAAGCCACGAATTAGAAGAGGCTGATTCGCTTCCGATAAATTGCAGTGGGAAAGCTTCCTTGCCAAAGGTAATAACACCTTCAGTGAAATCAACATTCCAATCTTGTCCTCTGACAACCAAATCAGAACAAGTCTGCTGATTTGCCATAACCTTACCAAGACTTGCAGAAAACACCTCATACCAATTGTCTTTTCTGATAGTAATACCGCTATCAAATAAGTGCTTTTTGATAGCGGGTACCGATAGTGTTTCCTTTTTGAAAAAGCTCATTCTCTTGTCCTTTTATCCGGTGTATTGAAGAGGTATTGTTGCTGAAAGAATTCTAATGCTTTGAGCTTGGCGGGAAAATGCTCTTGGGCGAAGGTGATGGTCAGGGTGAAGAGGTCGCGGAGGAGGTCGGAGAGCAAATCGTAGGCGGCGGCTTCGGCGAAAGTGGCGCCCAGGAGAGTGCGCAGCCACGCAAGTGCTGCGGCGGGGTAGCTTTCGAGTGGGATGAACTGGCCGGCGCCACAGGTGACGCAGATGACGCCGCCTGCCTCAGCTGACCAGCAGAAGCGCTCGTCGGTGGCGGCTGAGGTGGCGTCAGCTGCAGCGGTGAGACAGGGGGACGGTTCTCTTGTCTCATTAATAAATGAGACAAGAGAACCGTCCCCCTGTCTCACCGCTGCAGCTGAGCTGACAAAAGTGACCGGGTCACTTTTGTCAGGTGGCTGGCTGACTGCGCGACCACAGATGGCGCATTCTTCGAGAATGGGACGATAGCCGAGGACGGCGAAGAGTTTCAGCATCCAGGCTGCCAGAAGTTGAGGAGCCACCTCGGCGGGGCTTGCGTCCATCACGTCGAAGAGGGCCGAAGACATCTGATAGAGAAACTCGGTGGCCTGGGCCTGTTCGGCTACGACCTGGAGCATTTCTGCGGCGACGCTCGCAACAAGCAGCTTGTCGTAGTCATCACGCAGGCTGGCGTGCGGTGTGACGGTGCGCACATCGCTTACGATGTCGAGGTTGCGACCCACCGCAAATTGACCTTCCAGCACCGTGAAGGGCTCAACCCGCGCGCCGAGCTTTGACCCGGGCTTGCGCGCGCCTTTTGCCACCGCGCGCAGCTCGCGGCCATCGGTCGCTATCAGGGTGATAATGAGATCGGTCTCCCCGAGCTTGGTTTTCTTGAGCACGGTGGCGCGTGCGTTGTAGGTCGGCATATGTGCTCGCCAGTCCCCGCCCCGAACTTAGTCGCCGTAACCGAAGCGGCGGATCTGCGCGGCGTCGCGGCGCCAGTTCTTCTTCACTTTAACCCGCAGGTCCAGGAATACTTTTGTCCCCAGCAAACGCTCCAGATCAACGCGAGCCTCGCTGCCGATGCGCTTTATCTGCGCGCCGCCTTTGCCCACGACGATGCCCTTCTGGGACTCCTGCTCAACATAAAGAACTGCATAGGTGCGCGTGAGCCTGCCGTCCGGCGTCTGCTCCAGATCATCAAGCGCCACGCCAATGGCATGGGGCACCTCATCAAAGGTCAGGCGCAGAGCCTTCTCGCGGATGAATTCCGCGATCATCACTTCGAGCGATTGATCGGTCGTCATGTCCGCCGGGAACCAGCGCGGACCTTCCGGCAGCGTAGCGGCGACCGCCTTGACAAACTCCGAAAGTCCTGCGCCCGTCGGCGCAGCCGTCTCAAGGATCGCGGCAAAGTCCGCCAGTTCTGCGACTGCCGCACGCTGCGCTGCGATCTGCTCAGGTGTAGCAAGATCGCACTTGGTCAGCACGGCCAGACGCGGCGCCTTTGCGCTGGCGCCCGCAAGCAGCTCAGCCACCCAGCGATCTCCCGCCCCCACCGGCTGGGTCGCGTCCACCAGAAAGCAGAGCGCGTCGGTGTCTTCAATCGCCTTATAGGTCGCACGGTTGACTTCCTCGCCCAGGGCGTCATGCGGCTTGTGCAGCCCCGGCGTATCGATCAGCACGATCTGGGCGTCGCCCGTGTTCAGGATGGCGCGCAGACGGTGGCGCGTGGTCTGCGCCCGATCGCTCGTGATGGCGACCTTCTCACCCACCAGTGCGTTGGTCAGCGTTGACTTGCCCGCGTTGGGGCGACCCACCAGCGCGACAAAGCCACTATGAAAGGAAGGTCTCAAGTCCTCTTCAGCGGGCTTCATCAGAATCTTTCTTCACTAGAGCATGGATACTGATCCAAAGAAGAAACAGAATGGCAAGGAAAAGTAACAAAATGCAAATCCAGAAATTGATATCGCAATACCCGGTATCAGTTCCTCCAGATACCATCAAACCCAAATAATGTCTGCGATATATAAGCTTCGGCACAAACACCCAACAGCCAATCACAACTGACCCAAGCGCTGCCATCAACACTGCCCCAGCCGCCGCGTCCTTGGCGTGTTTGGCCAGCGGATGCTGCCCCGGGCTGGCCAGGTCGACGACCGCCTCGACCGCCGAGTTCAGGATTTCAAGAGACAGGACGCCAAAGATGCACAGCAACACCGCCGCCAGCTGCCAACCACTCACACGGAAAAACGCAGCAGCCGCGCCAACCAGCAGCGCGACACAAACCTCGATCCGCGCGTTACGCTCATAGAGCAACACCCTGAACAGCCCCGATGCGGCGCAGATAAAGCTGCGCCCCAGACTCTGCTGCGGCACTGGCGATCCGCTGTTCACCGGTTGATCTCCCAGGCGCCCAGTATTGACTGTTCGCGATTTTCCATTGCCTCGGCGTCGGCGGGCTCGATGTGATCGTAGCCCAGCAGGTGCAGCACGCCGTGTACCAGCAGCAGGTTGAGTTCCGCCTCGATAGTCTGGCCGTAGTCGCGCGCCTGCGCCTCGGCAATCGCGGGCGCGATGATGATGTCGCCCAAAGTTACGGGCTCCCCGTCTGAGACCATCATTTGCGGGTCATCGCAGGGAAAGCTCAAGACATCAGTCGGGCCCTGCTTGTCACGGTAGCGCCCGTTAAGCTCCGTCATCTCGTCCACATCAACCAGCGCGATCGAGATCACACAGGCCTCAGGCGCTTCCTCGCGCTCAAGCGCAAAGCGCGCCAGGCGCACAAAGGCCTGCAGGTCAAGTATCTCTGGCTCACGATGCGATATGATCTGGACTTCCATCACTGATCCTTGTCCTCTATACCTGCTGACAGAATTACCCCTGGGGTAATTCTGTCAGCTGTCCTCCATGTCTGACAGCTCCATCTGCTTAGTTCCACTCTCATATTCATGATAGGCCGCCACAATGTGCTGGACCAGGCGGTGGCGCACGATGTCTTTGCCGGAGAGCTCCACAAAGGCGATGTCATCAATGTGGGTGAGCACCCGCGTGACGTCCTTAAGACCAGATTGCCCGCGCTTCAGGTCGATCTGGGTCACGTCTCCCGTCACCACGATCCGGGAATTGAATCCCAGGCGGGTCAGAAACATCTTCATCTGCTCGCGCGTGGTGTTTTGCGCCTCATCCAAAATGACAAACGAGTCATTGAGCGTCCGGCCGCGCATGAAGGCGAGCGGCGCGATCTCGATGACGCCCCGTTCAATCAGCGCCGTCGATTTTTCCGCGTCCATCATGTCAAAGAGCGCATCGTAGAGTGGGCGCAGGTACGGGTCAACTTTTTCCGTCAGCGTGCCGGGGAGAAATCCCAGGCTCTCGCCTGCTTCGACTGCCGGGCGCGTGAGTATTATGCGGCTGACCTCCTTGCGCTTGAGCGCCTCAACGGCAAGCGCCATGGCCAGGTAGGTCTTGCCCGTGCCAGCAGGCCCGATGCCAAAAGTGATCGTGTGGGTCCGCACGGCGTCAAGGTAGGCTTTCTGGCCGGCGGTTTTGGGCCGGATGACGTGGCCGCGATGCGTCGTGACGACGTCTGCGGACAGCTCGCTGGGGCGCGCGGTGCCGTGCGTCAGGCTGTCGATTGCACCTTCGACCAGCGTGCGCGTCAGCGTCTCGCCGTGGCTTACCAGGCTGGTCAGCTCTTTGAAGAGCGCCTGGAGCGTGGCCACCTCAAAGGCGTCGCCGCTCAGCTTGACGAGGTTGCCCCGCACGCTGATGTCTGCGGCAAAGCGCTCCTCTATCAGGCGCAGCCAGGTATCGCGCTCCCCTAAAAGCACGACCGGATCAAGGTCAGGCGGAAGCGTCAGTTCAAGAGTGCTCCGGGTCGGAGCCGGAGCCGGAGCCGAGGTCGGAGCCGGAGCCGAGGTCGAGGTCGGGGTCGAGGCGCTGGAGGCGCCGTCATTCAGTGAGGTCGCGGTCATATCAACGTTCATCAGCCATAAAGAACAGGGCCACGGTGCCCGGCCCCGAATGGGCGCCGATAACCGGATCGATGATGTTGAAGATGATGTCGTCGCGTGTCACCCCAAAACGCTCGCAGACCAGGTCAACCACGTAGAGCGCGTCCTCTTCGCAGTCGCCGTGGCTGACGGCAAGCAGGCTTGAGTCGAGCGGTCGGGTCACGGTCTCCTCCATGCGATCGACCAGCGCCTTGAGCGACTTGCGACGGTTGCGCACTTTGGCGACCGGCACCAGTTTGCCCTCGGTATCAAAGTGAAGGATCGGCTTGACGTCAAGCAAGGTACCCGCCATCGCTGACGCGCGCGACAGGCGCCCGCCGCGAAACAGGAACATGAGGTCATCAACAGTAAACGCGTGCCCCATGTGCAGGATGTTGGCATCCAGCCAGGCACAAACCTCGTCGAAGCTGGCGCCCTCTTCGTCGCGCAGGCGCGCGGCCTTAAGCGTCAGCAGGCCCTGGCCCAGACTGGCCGCCAGGCTGTCGATCGCGGCAAAACGGCGCCCGGGGTACTTTTCCTGCTGCTCGGCAAAGTAGTTGCTCACCACGTTGTAGGAGCCAGATATTCCCGATGAGATTCCCAGGTAAAGCACATCCTCATCGCTTGATTCGATGATCGGATCAAGCACCTCGCTGCAGCTCCCATAGCTGATGAGCGAGGTAGAAAACGCCTCGCCTTCGCGCATCATGCGATAAAAGCTCGCCAAGTCAATGTCTTCGCCTTTAAGGTAACTGAAATACTCCTTGTCGCCGCTGTGAAAACCCATGGGGAGTATTTTCAGGTCATAACGGTCGATAAGTGCAACGGGCAGATTGCTTGAGTTGTCCCCAACAATGATAAAAGACATCAGTCCTCCGATACGTCCGGGGCGGATAGTCCAGCCGGCTTACTCTTTGCGTCCCTCATGCTCTTCATCATATCAAATGGGAGCGAGAGGAGCTCCCCTGTCAGGCGGTCTGCGGCAGAAATCCTCATGCTGAGGTGCTCGCGCGAGGTCAAAGTTGCCTGGCCGCAGGCCGGATCTATGCGTTCGACCACCCATTCCAGCATGCGGCCAAGCTGGCTTTGCGCGTAGGCGGCGGCAAGCTCTGCTGAGAGCTCGCGCAGGCGCGCGGCGCGCGCGGCGACCTGCTGGGGATCAAGCGGCGACAGGCTTGCCGCTGGCGTGCCCGCGCGGGGGCTGAAGCGAAACACGTGTATCTTCGAGACGGCTTGCGCGCGGCAAAATTCACAGGTCGCCTCAAAGTCGGCGTCAGTTTCTGTGGGAAAGCCAACAATCACATCGGTGGTGACGGCGGTCTGTAGCGCCGCCGCGCGCACGCGGGCCAGCGCCGTCGTAAAGTCCGCCGTCGTATAGCGACGCCCCATCGCCTCCAGCACGCGGTCAGAACCTGACTGCAACGGAATATGGAGGTGCTCACAGAGGATGCCTTCTGCCAGCAGCGCGCACAGCTCGTCGGTAACATCCGGCGGCTCAATACTTGAAAGCCGGATGCGATGGATGCCTGTCTGCTCATGAAGATTACGGATGAGCGCCGGCAGGTCAGCGCTGGTCTCCGGGTCACAGTAGCGCCCGATGTTGATCCCCGTGAGCACGATCTCCTGGGTGCCACCTTGCGCCAGTTCCGCCACCTGCTGCAGGAGATCCGCCATTCGCATCGACCGACTCGCTCCGCGCGCATAGGGCACGATGCAGTACGCACAGAAGTTCTCGCACCCATCCTGCACCTTAACCGCCACCCGCGTATGAAAGGAGGCGTCCACCGCAGCAACGGCACGAGCAGAGGGGGCGGTATCGGAATCCCGATACGGGGAGGAGGCCGCAGGATCATCCGACAAAGCCCGCGTCTCGGAAACCGACCGAAGCGTCGGTTTCAGCGGGCGACTCGGATAGCCGGAGGCCGACCTGGGGCCCCAAAACTGAATCCCGTCACCGATCCCGCTGCGGACAACCACGACTTTCTCACTCAACGCCGCCAGCTCATCAGCGTGCATTGCTGCGCCGCAACCCGTCACGAGCACCTGCTCAACACGCGGCAGCGAGGCGGCGTGCCTCACCCCTTTGCGTACCTTTGCGTCGGCCTCGCCGGTGACGGTACAGGTATTGATGACATAGAGCTGCGCCTGCTCCTCGTCGCGCACCAGCTCGTGGCCGGCAGCTACAAAACGGGCCGCAAGCTCCTCGCTTTCCACCTGGTTGACTTTGCAGCCATAGGTTCGGATGTAGATGCGCATGGTCGAAGCGTCCCTCTTCGGTCAGTTGCCGCTGATCCAGTCTTTAAAGTCCTCAACGCCTTGCTTAAAGCCGCGAATCCTCTCTCCGATGCCGCCTTTACTTGCCAGCTCATCGGCATCTGACGTTGGAGTATCACCCAGCTCGGCGCTCAGCTGCTGCAGGAGTTCCTCGGCTTTCGAGCTAACTTTTTTGGGAACTATGACGTCACAATAGAAGATGAGGTCGCCGCGCTGATCGGCCTTGTGGAGCTGGGGCATACCGGCGCCCTTAACGCGTATGCGATCCTTTGTCTGCGCGCCTGCGGGGACTTCGACCTTAACGGGCTCCAGCAAGCCCTCGACCTCCTTGACCGTGCCCAGCGCCGCCTCGGTAATGCTGATCGGCAGCCGGGCGTGGAGGTTGGCGCCCTGGCGCTCAAAGCGCTCGTGAGCGCCCACGTGAACCGTGAAGATGAGGTCGCCGCCTCTAGCGCCACGGATGCCCGCCTCGCCCGCCTCGCGCTTGCGAATGGTCTGCCCGTCGGCGATACCCGCCGGAATCTCCAGCGTGAAGGTTTCGCGGTCGATGACACGCCCGGAGCCTTCGCACTCATGGCAGGGGTTGGCGATGCGCGTACCGGTGCCGCCGCAGGTCTGACACGGCGCGGCAGTCTGCATGGCGCCAAAGAGTGTCTGGCGATAGCTGACCGTCTGGCCCGTGCCGCCGCAGGTGGGGCACTTGGCCGGCGCGCTTCTGTCGGCCGAGCCGGTCGCCCCGCACTCATCGCAAGGCGCCAGACGATCGTAGCGGACTTCGCGGTCGATACCGCGCGCAGCTTCCTCAAGCGTGATAGATATCTGCATCGCCATGTCGCGACCCTCAAGCGTCACCCGCTGGCCACGCCCGCTCACGCCGCCAAAAAATGAGCTGAACAGGTCGCTCAAGTCAAAGGCGACTCCACCTGCGCCGCCGCCAAAGATGTCGTCATAGCCGCCAAATCCGCCGTTGCCGCCCACGGTACCAAACTGGTCGTACTGGCGCCGCTTGTTGGGGTCAGACAGCACGTCATAGGCCGCGTTCAGCTCCTTGAAGCGCTCCTCTGCATCCGGCGCGTTGCTCACGTCAGGATGGCACTCGCGCGCCTTGCGGCGAAAGGCCTTCTTTATTGTTTCGCTGTCGGCGTCGCGCGACACCCCCAGCAGGTCGTAGTAATCAGATCCGGCAGAGGCCAAAGCTCACTCCTTGTAACAGAGCAAGCGCCCTCTCAGGCGCCCGCCTCACAGTTTTTGTACAGAACCCCTATTATAGCAGCTTGCCCCTTGCTCCACGCCCACCCTATCTGGGCTCCGCCGCCTCCTTCGCCGCCCATTCGCTACAGGTACTTGCTGGCTTCGCGGATCGAGAGTGGAGCCATCTGGTCGCGGTGCGCGTCAATGAAGGCGCCCACCCACTCGGGGTCGATCTTGCTGTAAGCGCGCAGAGCCCAACCGATCGCCTTCGTGATGAAGAACTCCGTCTGCCCCAGGTTGTTCACGAGGATGCGGCTCAGGAGCTCGGTATCGGTCCGCTCCTTGCGTAGCAGCTGATGATCGATCGCCAGACGCCGCAACCAGAAGTTATCATCAACGCTCCAGGCAAGCAGGGTCTTGTTGACCTCGGGATAGCTCAGCGCGATGTTGCCAACGATCGTATCAAGGCTGTCGACGGTATCCCACCACGACTTTGTGGTGGCAAGGCGCTTGATACGGGGGATATCTTTGGGCGTGAGCACCTTCTCCATCACATGCAGATAGTCAAGCGCCAGATACTGGAACTCGCGCTCATCGCGCGCCCAACAGGCGTCAATAAAGCCCCAGTCAACCTCGACCGCCTTGCGCGCCGCTTTGAGGAAGTCCTTCGCCAGCGCCCTGCGACAAGGCGTCTTGATCCCCAGATACGGAAACTGATCGCGCATATAAGCGCTCATAGCCACCGCCTGCTCCGCATCAGCCTCCGCTTCAAACGCCGTAAATAGTTCTTGATAGCCCATCAACTACTCCTCCCTGTCAACAGAAGCTTCTGGTGCCTTCGGCAATATAACGAGCTTCCTCAGGACTGTTTCTATCCAGGGATACCGAGTGCGATAATCGTCATTTCGCATGTAGCCACACACGCGCTCATCATGCTGAAAATACCAAGGAAGCAACACGATATAGAAGTATGAGATACACAAGCCAAAAAACAACGAGAACACACCAAGCGTGATATCTGTCGCATCTCCTTTAATGAAGTAAGGAATAGTAGATTTGATGAATGCCAGAGGTATGGCAACAACACGAATGGCGCTTGCAAAAAATAGAAGCGGCATGAAAATCGCTTTGCGACCTACTACGAGTATCATCGCCGCAAGAGTGAGTGATGATATCGTGACGGAAACTCCAAACTGCATCCACCAGAAAATTGAAGAAGATTCGCTTGTGCTACTCGCCGTCAATATATTGCTGATAAGGCCGAAGAGTGAAAGAATCGAAAGCGAGATAACCCAGAATAGTATCCAGCCGCCAAGCTTGGTATAGTCACGATTCTTCTTCCGGGGCCAGGGTTCTTTGGGCACAAAGGTGCTCGTTGGCTTGGTTTCAGTCACCGGAGCAGGCGTCGTCGAGGCTAGCTGTAAGCTACTTGCATCAGATGCCGGCAGCCGCCCCGGGCGCAGCGTGCCGCAGACCGGACAGACCAACTCACTCTCCGGAAACTCAGTTCCGCACCGTATACAAGCGCTCATAATCCCCATCCTTTGTTATTAATACCGACTACCGCTCAACTTAATAATCTCCAGCTAACTGCATATTAGTGGAGCCTGAAACTTCCAAATGCCAAGTCCCCGCAATACATTCGAATGTTTCATCCCGCAAGTAAAAAAGATAATGATTGAGAACTGACGTATCGAGACCAGATGCCACGATGATTGGATTGGGAAAAGTGGTTTGCCAATCCGAATCTTTCACAAGATAAAACTCACCCCAAGGTACTCCATATTTTTTATATCTGCTCTGATTGAAAATATTAAATCCCTCATCATTGGGTGGCCCCATTCGATATTGAAAACAGTTAGAGAAAGTCAAGGCGCCAATATCGCCCTCAGAAAAATCCTTAAACTTAAACGCATTCATATAAAACAACAACGTGACACTGACGCCCGATACTTCTACACGAGGACAAGGGGCATTCGGCTCAGCATTCCAAGTAGTATTTAAGTGAACAAATTCTATCATCAAATTTCCCGCATCCTTTGTGGCCGATGGGTGGGAGTGGTACAAGAAAGTCAGTGTATAGGGTAGTGCCAGATGCAATATACCTGGTAAGATGTGCAGAGTACTGGGCTTAAGTTGTGAAAGAGGGATCGAACCTCAGGAATGGCCCGCCACTCCACCGGGCCGACATTGACCTTCGTCGGCATAGGATACACTCGCCCTTATCTTGTACCACGTTCCCATGTGGGAGGCGTGTCAGATATCGATCTGCCAGTTCGCCTCTTGGATCTCCAGGTTCACATCGCGGATGCGGATAGCAAGCTCATCAGCTTCTTTTTGGAGGTCGGCTGCGCTGATGGTTCCCACCCAGCGAATCTCACGCGTGCCATAAGCAGCAGGCTTCACCACCGATTCAGCCGCCGCCTTGATGAAGGAGTG
>WQYT01000008.1 GCA_009781115.1 Coriobacteriia bacterium | reverse complement strand
TCAGTATCCATAACATCTGTCTTGTAATACTTCCCATCAGCCGCCTCCAGTTTCAGTTGGGTAGTATTACTAACCAACTGACTACCCTCATCGATCAGCTTCTTTTTCAACCACTTCCAGTAATTCCGAACTTTTTGATAATCAGGCTGTTCGGTCAAAACAGCTATGACATCAAGCACTGAAAGCCACAGCTTTTCCCTTTCCGCATCCCACTCGTGGCGAACTTGTTGTCCCTCAAACAGTTGGATCTTGTTTTCCATGTCACGCTCCTTCGATGTTGATAACGATGGTATCGATGGCAGCGCGCAGCTCTGGCTGGCGAGCAACGATCCGGGTTGCCCCGGCGTTAAGTTCTTTGATATCTATTGTACCGCAAACCCGCACATGTGTGCGCCTTGTGGTTGTGAGATCTAGGTTTTCTTTAGTGCTGTTTTGCCTGTGGGAAGGCGCGTCGGGTCGACGCGCCCTACGCATGAGTTGCGAGATTATTGCCGGGCAATTATCTTCGCTCGGGGTTCTTCTGGATAACATCATGCGCGCCGCCTTCGACGATGCTGGTGGCGCTCACCACGGTGAGCTTCGCCTTGCTCTGAAGGTCGGGGATCGTCAGCACGCCGCAGTTGCACATGGTCGACCGGACCTTCTTCAGGCTCAGCTCGACGTTGTCCTTCAGGCGCCCGGCGTAGGGCACGTAGGAATCGACGCCCTCCTCGAAGCTCAGCCGAGCCTGGACGGCCGCGCTCGGCGCCTCGCCGCCACTGTCGTAGCGCTGCCAATTGCGGGCGCGGTTGCTCCCCTCGCCCCAGTACTCCTTGACCATCGTGCCGTTGAGGTTGATGCGCGCCGAGGGCGACTCGTCAAAGCGGGCAAAGTAGCGCCCCAGCATGAGGAAGTCGGCGCCCATCGCCAGCGCGAGCGTCATGTGGTAGTCATAGACGATGCCGCCATCACTGCACAGCGGCACATAGATGCCGGTCTCCTCGAAGTAGCGGTTGCGCTCGTCGGCCACCTCGATGACCGCGCTCGCCTGCCCGCGGCCGATGCCCTTGGTCTCGCGCGTGATGCAGATGCTGCCGCCGCCGATGCCGATCTTGACGAAGTCCGCTCCCGCCTCAGCCAGAAAGCGGAATCCCTCGCGGTCGACCACGTTGCCGGCGCCGATCTTGACCGCCTCGCCGAACTCGCTGCGCACCCAGGCGATCGTCTCGCGCTGCCACTCCGTGAAACCCTCGGAACTGTCGATGCAGAGCACATCGGCGCCCGCCTCGACCAGCGCGGGGATGCGCTCGGTGTAGTCGCGTGTGTTGATGCCGGCGCCCACCAGGTAGCGCTTGTGCGTGTCCAGCACCTCCTGGGCGTTGTGTTTGTGCGTGTCGTAGTCCTTGCGGAACACGAAGTAGGCCAGCCGCCCCGCGCCGTCCAGGATGGGGAGCGCGTTGAGCTTGTGATCCCATAAGATGTCGTTGGCCTCCGCCAGGCTGACGCCCTCCTCGGCATAGATCAGCTTGCTCAGAGGCGTCATGAAGGTCGTGACCGGCGTGCTCGGATCCATGCGGCTGACGCGATAGTCGCGCCCGGTCACGATGCCGAGCAGCTTGCCGTTGTTGGTGCCGTCCTCGGTGACTGCCATCGTCGAGTGCCCGTTGGCCTCTTTGAGAGCGGTGACGTCTGCCAGCGTCGAGGTCGCGCTCAGGTTGCTGTCGCTGCGCACGAAGCCGGCCTTGAAGTCCTTGACGCGGCGCACCATCGCCGCCTCGCTCTCGATGGACTGCGCTCCGTAGATGAAGCTGATGCCACCCTGCTGCGCGAGCGCCACGGCCATCCGGTCGCCGCTCACCGATTGCATGATCGCCGAGCTCAGCGGGATGTTGAGGTGCAGCGGCGCCTCATCGCCGCGCGCGAATTTCACGATCGGCGTGCGCAGGCTCACGTTGTCCGGCACGCAGTCCTTGTCGGTGTAGTCCGGAAGGAGCAGGTATTCGCTGAAGGTGCGGGAGGGGTCGTTATAGAAATGTGCCACGGGTGGAACCTTTCTGTGCTGCGGTTGGCTTTGCGGTAGAACCATTATACAGCACGATATTAAAAGATCCCCTTATCATGTCATTGCGCGCACTGCGACTACGCGCAGCGCAGGATGACAAAGAAGATACCTGATGACAAGAGAGTAGTCGGCTACTTATCTGACGCAAGATAAACGTCGCCTGGCCAGGCGCCGCGAAACGATGCGGCCTATAAGGCCGTGAGTTTTGCGGGAACGACGCCAGACGGCGTTTAGATGCGTCAGAAGTCGCCACCGAATTCGTCGTCGCCCAGTCCAAAGCTCGACGCCTCATGGGGAGCGGTCGCTTCTTTGGGCGCGCTCGCCTGCATGTCGACCGGCGGGGCGGAGACATCACGCGCGTCAAACTCGCCGCGCCGCCTCTTCGCCCGGGCCTCCTTCTTCGCGGCCTTCATCTGCCTGCGCACTTCTTTGTCGGTCTTCGAGACAAACTGCCCCGTCGCCCAGCTCTGCTTCTGCTCCAAAGCCGAGGTCGGCGCAGGCACAGGCGCCGTCCCAGGCCCTGACAACAGGGCCGGATCATGGGGCTGGGGCTGGGGCTCCTGCACCGCACCCGACGCCGCCGGAATGGGAGCGGGAGCAGTCGAAGCGACCGGATGCCCCTGGTTCTGCAGGTCACGGCGCAGTGCGTCCATATTGCCCATGTTGAACTTTGCCTGGCGATCAGAGGAGTGGCCCGAGAGTACGTTTGGATGAATACTGAGGATCTCCTGAATGCGATCTTTGGCCTGAGCCTCGTTGCGCGCAGCCATGGTGACCGCCCGCTTGTCAGTGAAGCAGAGCATCACGCTCCAGTTACTCCCCGCCGGGACGACGCCATAGATGCGGCGACGCATCACTTTGACATAAATCCAGATGAGATCATCAGCCGGATGCAGCTGTCCGCTGGCGCCGGCAAAGGAAGCCACGACCTCCGGACAGAAGTAGAGCGACTTGCCCACCCGCGTAACAGTGCCGCCCGCAGCCGCCTCATCAAGTTTGGCCGCCAGCTCCGCCACCGATACCGGCGAGCCCTTCTTGACGAGCCGCCGATACGCCGACGAGCGCTCCGGAGAACCAAGCAGTATGAGCCGTGAGATCGCGTCCAGGATTAACAGCGCGCACGCGATGGTCGCGATCCAGGTGAGCGCCAACGAGAAAACCCAGCCGTTGTTGTAATTGAGCTGCACGTCCGGGATACTCGCACGAAGCGCAGCCTGCTGCCCAGCGGTCATCTTCTCATCCTGGGCGATCCCATTGATGAACTTATCGACGTTCCCCGACCGAGTGGAAGTGATCGTCGCGATGGCGCCGGTCAGCTCCACGTTCGTCTTGCCGATAACGCTTTCCTGCGCGCTGGGGATGTTGATCAGCAGGGCGCCATTCTTAAGATTGACGATCCCGACCTTCCCGCTGCTGTCCCCGTAGTAATAAATGCCCGTGTCATAGATCTCGTCAGCCTTGATGCGTACGATCATGTTCGTCTTTATCTGGGACGTACTGATCTGGGTACTCGTGCCCAGGTTCTTGACCGGTTTGAGAAGGCTTCTGAAAGGAGCGCCCGCCGCCATCGCAACACCGACAATAATCACGGCGATAACGATACTGATTAAAGCGCGCGCAAGCAGCAGCTTCCGTACGCGACTTGCAACAAAGTTGGTAGTTTGATCCATTTGGGCCCCTTCCATTGGCGCAGTAAACTCGTGTTTATAGTGTAGCGTATCATCGGACCCAGCAGACGCCGTGTGTCAGGGGTGTGTCAGTGACAGAATTACCCCAGGGGTAATTCTGTCATGTGTCAGGGGTGTGTCAGGGGGACGTATAACTTGACACATTCACCAGATAATTCTTCTGTCAGGGCAAAGGAATGTGTCAAGTTATACGTCCCCCTGACACACGAGGCATCGCGGAGGGCAACAGGGGCCCAGCTGACAGAATTACCCCTGGGGTAATTCTGTCAGCAAAGTCCGGCGGGCGGCATCCAGGCGCGTCTAGAGGTAGATTTTCTCTAAGCGCCTTCCAAAACCGATTGTGATCTCGTGTTCGATCGAGTCTGCCGCCTTCGCGTACTGCTCGACGGTGATCGCGTTAGTATGCGCCCGGTACAGATCGTTGGCGGCTACGTTTGCCTGCCCGATGATGATGAACGTGTCCCCCGCTTCGACCTGCTCGCCCGCAGGGATTTCTGCCATGAGCTGGTCCATGCAGATGCGCCCTGCCTGGTCGATGCGGCGGCCATTGCGCTCCAGCAGGAACTCCAGGCGATTGCTCAGGCGCCGCGGCATGCCATCAGCGTAGCCGAGCGGCAGCGTCGCGATGCGGGTTGGTTTGGGAGCACGCCAGGTCAGCCCGTAGCTGACACCCTCGCCGGTGGCGATCGTTTTGACCAGCGTGGTGCGCGCCTTGACCGACATGACCGGATGCAGCTTGATGTGGCGCGGCGTGTCCTCGCTGGCATACAGGCCGTAGAGCGAGATGCCCACGCGCACCATATCGTAGCGCGCCTCAGGTATCAGCACCGCCGCCGCGGAGTTGGCCGCGTGCACAAGCGGGATGTCAATGCCGGTGTTGCGGATGGCCGCAAGCGCCGCCTCGAAGCGGCGCAGCTGCACGCCCGCATCCCAGTCCCCCTCCACATCTGCCGTGGCAAAGTGCGTAAACACGCCCGCCAGCTGGAGGCCGGGGAGGTCCTCGATTTCAAGCAGGACGCGCGCCGCCTCATCGGGCGCCACGCCAATGCGATGCATGCCGGTGTCAACTTTCAGGTGGAAGCGTGCGGTCTGTCCCAGCCGGGCGGCTTCGCGAGAGGCAGCCTTCAGGAAGCGCAGGCTGCTCGCGCAGAGATCGACGTGCGCCTCGATCAGCTCCGCCAGCGCCGTTTCCGGGACCTCGGCGAAGACCAGGATCGGGACGTCTGCGAGAGTCGCCGCCCCGCCGCGTGTGGCGGGCGTAGCCAGGGCCGGAGGGGTAGCGGCAGCGACGTCGCCTGCGGCGCGCAGTTCGAGCGCTTCGTCGGCGGTGGCCACGCCCAGCCAGGTCGCGCCCGCCTCCAGCGCCGCCGTGGCGCAGCGGATGGCGCCGTGCCCGTAGGCATCGGCCTTGACCACGGCCATGAATTGCGTGCGCGGGCCAATAAGCTCGCAGAAGGTACGTACGTTAGCCTGCAGGGCGCCCAGGTCGATCTCTACCCAGGCATCACGATGTGCGGTCATTACCTTTACCTCCAATTACTTTGCCACTTACTGCCGGCTGCCGTCGTCGCAGGGGTCCGAGCTCGCTGCCCAGTACCCAGGCGCGCCGAGTCGTCGCGCCCTACGGGGCGGGAGCCAGCCGGAGCAAGCACAGCTAGCGCCAGAATAATCATCAGGCGACAGCTGTAGCAGTCCCATCCAGCAGAGGTCCCGTAGGGCGCGACGACTCGGCGCGCCTGCGTCCGGGCCCTGCTGCGGCTCACCCTCCGCGACGACTCGGCGCGCCTTTGCTGCAGGGTTGTTTCTACTCACACTCTCACGCATAGTCCTGGCGCAGGCTTTGCATCAGGGTGCGGGCGGCGTCAGGGATGTTGTCGATGACGTCGAGCGCCGTGACCGAGAGCGGCGTCAGGTCCTCGGTCGCCAGCGCGGCGCTGTGGGCCTGCAGCCGCACTGCAAGCGCCGCTGCGATGCGCGGCTCCATCCCCTGCGTCAAAAGCGACACGATCATCCCCGCCAGTACGTCGCCTGTGCCCGCCGTCGCAAGCGTCGGCGGCCCCTGACCATCGATGATCGTGCCAAACGGACTGGCAATCACGGTCGAAGGTCCTTTAAACACACAGGTAACCAGCGGGCCCGAGAGCTCTTTTGCAAGGCTGAGTACCTGCGACAGCGCCTCATGCGCGGACAAGGAGCGGCCCAGCAGGCGCGCCGCCTCCCCGCTGTGAGGCGTCACAACCATCTGGCGCCCCGTCATCGTGACCAGCAGACGTTCCGGGTGGCCCTCAAACGCGGCAAGCGCGTCGGCGTCAAGGACCAGCGGCACGTCGGTAACCGCACTGCAGCGGTCAAGCACCAGGCGACGCACCATTTCAAGCAGGCGCTCGTCACGCCCCAGACCGGGGCCAATCAGCACGCTGTCTGCCTGGGCGCTCAGCTCCATCAGCATCTCAAGTGCCTTCGGGCCATTGATAAGACCCTCGCGCGTCTCGGGCAGCTCGATGACCGGCGCCGTCAACAGGTGGGTCCGCACCAGCGGCGCAATGCCGGCAGGCACGGCCAGCTGCACGTAGCCCGCGCCACAGCGGCACGCAGCCAGGGCCGCCATGACCGCGGCGCCCGGATAGGCCCGGCTGCCCGCAATGATGAGCGCGCGTCCCCGGGAGTACTTATTCGCGTCAAAGGCGGGCAGCGGCATCTGAAGCGCGTACTCCTGGTCCACATACACAGCCGGCATGTCATAGAGAGTCTGAAGTGAATCGGTCGTGACTCCCAGGTCCGCCACGATCACGTCCCCGGTATGGCGCGCCGCAGGGGCCAGGGCCAGCCCGACTTTGGCCGCAAGCATCGTGACCGTTGCTTCGGCCAGGACCGCGTTCTCATCCACGTTCCCGTTATCGCCCGACACTCCGGTCGGGACATCAACGGCCACAACCGGCGAACGGGACTGGTTCATCATCCGGCCCCAGTAGCCCAGCTCTCCCGGCGCGCTCCCCAGAGGAATCCGGCACCCAATCCCCAGGATAGCGTCAACCAGCACCCCGTAGGTGTTAAAGACATCCGGCCCCGGGCTTACCTCCCAGTACTCCCAGTGCACACCGGCGCTTGTCGCCTCATAGATGATCTCTGCCAGGAGGCCTTTGGCGCTCTTGGGATGCTGCGTGGTATAAACGGTGACCTTGTTGCCCCGGCTATGCAGGACGCGCGCCGCGACCCAGCCGTCCCCCCCGTTTTTGCCCGGGCCGCAGATTACCGCCGCCGGCATCTGATAGGAGTTTCCCTCCACAAAATCGGCGACCGCAGTCCCCGCGTCAAGCATCAGGCGCTTCTCCGTGATGCCCTGCTCGTGGACCGCGCTGTCCTCAAGGTCGCGGATCTGCGCAGTTGTCAGAAGGTTATACAAGGTCGCGCGCCTCCTTGAAACGACGCGCAAGTTCCTCGCGCTGGCTTTCCGGATCATCGGCAACGACCGGACGGGCCTCGGGGGTCAGCACCACCGCGCTGGCAACCGCCGTCGTGTGCGTAAATGAGAGGGAGAGGTGCGTCTCTGTGACGCCGAGGGCCGCCGCGCGCGCCTCAGCCGCGCCGCGCAAAATGGGATAGGGGCGGCCCTTCTCGTCACGGGCCACCTCGACATCGCGAAACCGCATCCCGGAAAAGCCGGTGCCCAGCGCCTTGAAGACCGCCTCTTTAGCGGCAAAACGCAGCGCATAGTGGACTTCCGGGCGCGCCTTGCGCTCGCAGTAAAGGCGCTCCTCATCGGAGAACAGACGCTCCCGCATGCGCGGGCGGCGCTCAAGCGCCAGGCGCATGCGCTCGATCTCGACGATATCTACCCCCAGGCCAACTACCATGCTTGCTTACTCCCTGCTTCATTGTTTGTACTCTTTTATTGTAGATAAAGACGAGCGGGTGCGCGAAATATTTTCGTCCGGCGCGTGAGCTGCGTCGGCTGCGTCAGCTCTCGGTCCCGGTCCCGGTCTCGGTCTTGCTCGCGGCCCCGGTCCCGCTCTCGTGCGCGGTCTCGTGCGCGTGCGCAAGAAAATGCTCGACCGGCGCGATGTCGGCAGGTTTGTCTACATCGGCGCCAATGCTTGCGTAGCGCGTGTAGATGGCCGCGCAGGAGGCGTTCATTATCTTGGAGAGTCGCTTTTCCACATCGACCGGCTCCAGGCGTCCGGCAAGGAGCTTAGCCGCAAAGGCCGGACCAATCAGCTGCAGCATCTTGACCGGGCTTTTGCGCGTCTCGAACATCTGCTGCGTCAGATCGTGCAGCGGCGCGAACAGGCGCGGGTCGCCCAGCATCGCGTTGCCGCCCGTGTAGCGCCCGGACTTCAGCTTGAAGAAGGTCCGCGCGCTGCCGGGGAACTGCTCCAGCATGTCGCCCTCAGAAATAAGCGGGTAGCAGACGGCCACTTTGCGCGCGAGCGTCTGAGCCACCAGGTCATCGATCGCCTCTGGCGTCAGGGCCGGGATGTCGCCGGTAACGCCCACCAGCTGGAGATCCTTGGGCAAGGCGCCAATGCCCGCGCCCAGATTCTCAGAGAAGCTGGCGTCATGGACGACCACCCCATCGACCAGGTCCGTCCAGTCGCCGAGGTCTTCGTCAGTTGGCACGACCGCTACGATCTTGCGAATGGACTGCGCGTTGCGAAGCGCAGCGGCGACCCAGGCGACCAGCGGGCGCCCGGCCACCGGAAACAGGCCCTTGGCCACACACTGCGCGTCAAGCGCCTCAGCGCTTCCGCCCGCTAAAATGACCGCGTCAACCTGTCCGCTTTCCTGCGAGTTGCGAAGGGGATCGACCTCGGGACCGGGAGAGGGGATCGGATATTCCGAGGGGAGGCTCATTTCCTACCTGCTTTCTGATCAGAGGCGAATTGCTCTGAGAGTGTTTGTCCTGCCAGCTCAGTCGCAGAGGCGGCAAAACCCGCCGCGCGTACGTCGCGCGCCAGCGCGTCGCGACAGGCCCAAGAAGCGCAGAGCGCAAAGCTCGCGCCGCCCGTACCTGAGAGCGCCACTGATGATGACTGAGGAGCACTGTCCAAAAACTCAAAGACCTTATGCGCCGCGGGGCTGATTGCAAACGCCGCGGCACTAAGATTATTGTAAAGGTGTGGAGCCAACTGCTCAATACCGGCACATTTTTCCGAGCCCCCCGACGCCTCATTGCCTGTTGAGCTCGGGTGCGGCTCCAGGACGTCAACCAGCGCCGCTTCTCCCGCTGAGTCGACCGGCAGCAGGCGCTGCTCAAAGGCTTGATAGACCTGCGGCGTCGATACGGGAGCGGTCGGGTCCCAGGCGATGACCACCGGCACGCCTGCGGCTGGGCGCAAGACGCCGCGCACTTCGTCGCCGATGCCGCCCATCAGGCAAGCCGCGCTGTCCGCCAGGAAAAACCCCACATCAGCGCCCAGCCCAGCCGCGATCTGCCGCAAACCCGGCACACCATTGTCTGGGCTGGCATTACTCTCGCTGCCGTGCCCCTCCGACACACTGGCGCTAGCTGGTGAACATTCTGGCTGGCGCCTGGCTCTGTAGGGCGCGACGACTCGGCGCGCCTTTGTCCGGGCTTCGTGCAAACCTGCATCTGACATCCCGCTCTCATGGGCCAGCAGCAGCAACATTGCCGCCGCATCTGCCGAGCCTCCCCCGAGGCCCGCCCCTGAGGGGATGTGCTTCTCGATATGAACATGCAAGGCCGGGAGCGCGCGCCGGGTGGCCTCCGCAAAAGCACAGGCCGCTTGCCAGGCCAGGTTCTCCGTGATTGGCAGGTCGTCCAGGCCCTGCCCCACGCAGGTCAGGCTGAAGCGCTCAGCTGGCTCCCAGCTAAGCTCATCGGCCAGCTCGATCAGATGAAACACGCTGGACAGCTGATGATAAGGCGAAGCGGCCCGCTGATCCGGAGGCTCCGGCAGCGGGCGCACATTAAGCGTCAGGTTGATCTTCGCGCGAGCGCGGACAGAATTCATCCGGTAAACGTAATCCAGGGGAAGAGCGGCTCTTCTGTCTGGGTGGCGATCAGCTCGACAGACCCGGTCAGAATGTCAACATACTGATAAGACACTCTGCCGCGGCGCGAGCGCTTCTCAAAAACTTCGATTACAAACAGCGCCGGATAGCACTGGAGGATTGTTCCCTCACGCTCCACTACTTTTGACCGCCCCATATTCGCGCGCACTTTAACCGTTTCACCCTGTCGGCCTTCAAGCATCTCGCGGATGTGACCGATCGTCTGTACTGGTTGCATACTTTCCATTCGTTTTTACCCTTTTATCTGTATTAAGTCAATAAACTGCCCAGTTGATTATAGCACGAATTTCACCCCTCTGACGCCCCAGAACACGACAAAGAAAACGGGAGGTTGAGTGCCAAGGCTGGCGCAATGTGTCAGTGAGACAGGGGGACGGTTCTCTTGTCTCATGCGCGCATGAGACAAGAGAACCGTCCCCCTGTCTCACTGACACACCTAGCTTTGCAGCAAGCGCTCCGCGTTGCCGTGGAAGAGCGCCTCTTTATCCGCATCGCTCAGCTCGTCGCGCGCCGTGAAGAAGCGGATCTCTTTGGCAAGATCGGTCCAGGGGCTGTCCGTACCAAAAAGTACCTTGTCCGTGCCATGGTTCAAGATGATGCGCAGGAGTTGGCCTACGGGCATCTCGCCTGCGCAATAGGCCGTGTCAAAATAGACGTCGCCTCGCCCCACCAGGTGCTCCTCGACGTCGTCCCACATGCGCCAGCCGCCCAGATGCGCCAGCACCATCCTGATGCCCGGATAGGCGTCAAGTACCTGCGCGAACACCTCCGGCGAGCCATGGCAGGTGTGCGGCCCCACGTCGTCACCGGCATGAAAGTAGCAGATCAGACCAAAGTCGACCGCCGCGTCAAAGATCGGCTGCATGCGGGCGTCAAGCGGGCTGACCTCCTGAAAGTCAAAGTGCATCTTGAAGCCGGGCAGGCCCAGCCCCTTGTAGGTGGAGAGCAGGCCGTAGGCGTCTTCGACATCAGGGTGCATCGCTCCAAACGGAACAAAGTAACGCCGGTCCTGAGTCAAAGCGTATTCATTGATGGTCGCCACCTGCGATGCGCGCGTGGCAACCGGAATGGTCCAGCCGCTGGAGACGCCCAACTGCTGCATGCGCGTCTGCGCAGCGGCCAGCGTGCCACGGATATGAGCGCCGCGCCCCGGAACCGTGAGCGCCTCGACCGCATGCGGCTCAAGCGCGTCAGGAAAAACATGAACATGAGTATCGATTATCTTCAAGAGAGAACCCTTTCTTCCCTCGCAAGGCGATATGAAAAATCGCCCCGAAGAGAGGGGGCGATCTGCTAGCAAGCTGGTGCGCCCTACAGGATTCGAACCTGTGGCGTTCTGATTCGTAGTCAGACCCTCTATCCAGCTGAGGTAAGGGCGCACACCATCCGCTCAAACGCGGATTTCTATCGTATCGCTAACGCGGCAGAAGCGTCAAGAGATGTGGGGACAGGGGGTCAATGAGACAGGGGGACGGTTCTCTTGTCTCATGCGCGCATGAGACAAGAGAACCGTCCCCCTGTCTCATTGCCAGATGAGAGCAAACGAGGCGCCGGCGGTGGTACTCTCCACCTCGATCGTGCCGCCGTGACGGTCGACCACGGACTTCACAATGGAAAGTCCGATGCCGTGCTTGCCGTCCGCTCCCTTGCTGAAGCGCTCGAAGAGGTGCGGGCGCACGTCCGGATCGACCCCCGGGCCATCGTCGGCGACCGTGACCCGGATCGTCTCGCCCTCCTGCTTGCAGCTCAGGATCACCCGGCTGCTGGCGTAGCGCAGGGCGTTCGAGATCAGATTGGAGAGCGCACGTTGCAGGGTCTTGTCGTTGGCCCACAGGACGACTGGATCCTCATCGAAGTCGAAGACCAGTTCCAGGTGATTACGCTCGGCCACCGCGCGCTGCTCATCGGCGGCGGCAGACAGCAGCTCGCGCAGGTCACAGGCGGCGGAGCGCCCCTCGCCGGCAATGGTATCGATGCGCGAGACCACCAGCAGATCCTCGACCATCTCGCTCAGCCGATCGGTCTCAGACAGAATCGTTGCGCTCGCCTTCTTGGCGTCCATGACGTCGTAAGCGATGCCCTCGGCATAGCACTTGATGGACATGAGCGGCGTGCGCAGCTCGTGCGACGCGTTTTGGAAGAAGGTCTTCTGGTCCTTGTCGTAGGAGTCGAGCTGCGTGGCGGCCTGGTTCATGCTGCGCGCCAGCGTAGCGAGCTCGCGATCATGGAAGCTCTCCGTGCAGAGCGTGAAGTCGCCCTGGCCAATCCGCGCGGAGAACTCCGTGAGGTCAGCCAGCGGACGCGTCATCCGCCGCGTGATGAAGAAGGTCACCAGGAAGGTGATGATGACCGCTACGATCATGATGGCGATCAGGGAGAAATTAGCGCCTCGGGCAAAATTTATGACCTCGCGCGTAGGATTTCCACCCGGCCCCCGGCGCAGCGGCGGAGCAGAGCGCATCATGACCATCATCGCAGGCGGCCGGTTGGCCGCTGTCTGCGCAATGTAGTTGTTCACCAGCAGGTTGAAGATGACCGTAATGCTGACGAACACGACCAGAAATACTCCCAGAACCACGATCAAGAGCCGGGTGCGCAAGCTCATCAGGCGCCTGCGCCTAGGCATGGTCAGCCTCTTCTTCTGACAAAATTACCCCTGGGGTAATTTTGTCATGCGGCGCATCTTTCACTTTAAGCCGGAAGCCGTAGCCCCACACGGTGTCAACACTCACGGTGCTGCCTGCGATCTTCTTGCGCAGGCGGCGCACGGTGTCGTCAACCGCGCGGGTCTCGACCTCGCTGCCAAAACCCCAGAGGCTCTCAAGAAGCTCCGCGCGAGAGATCGCCGCCTCTGAGTTTTCCATCAGGTAGCAGAGCAGATTGAACTCGTTGGGGGTCAGATCGATCTGCCTGCCCTTGACCTCAGCTGTCTTGTTGCCCGGGTCCACCATCAGGTCGCCGAGCGTCTGCGGCTGAGGACGAACACGCGCGCTGGCCGCCGCCTGCGCCGTGTCAAACTCAATGCGACGAAAGATCGCCTTGACGCGCATGACCAGCGCCATCGCAGAAAACGGCTTCGTAAAGTAGTCGTCGCTTCCCAGGCTGAGGCCTGTGGCATAGTCGAGGTCGCTGTCACGCGCGGTCAGCATGATGATGGGGACGGTGCTGATCTTGCGGATCTCCTTGCAGATGGTAAAGCCATTGGAGCCGGGCATCATCACGTCAAGGATGCAGAGATCGGCGGGGTCGGCCTGGAACTGCTCAAGCAGCGCATCGCCGGTCGCAAACGCGCAGACCTCGTAGCCATCGTTTTCCAGGAAGGTCTGGATCGCCTCCCTGATATTAGTCTCGTCATCAGCGATATATATCCGCTTTGCCGCCGCTGTTGTTGCCGTTGTTGCCGTTGTTACCGTTGCCGTTGCTGCGTCCACTCCGCCAGCACCTCACCTTTCCTGCCCGTTGCCGGTGACAGATACCCCAGGGGTGTTTGTCACCATAGTGGCGCCCTGGTTTAACAACGGCTGCAAGGGACACTCGATGTCCCGAACCGCCAGAAGATAACGGGGGCAGCCAAATTTGGCTATTTCTTGTCCGCAAAGAATCCTTCCTTGCCGCTCACGTTGTAGAGGCCGTAGAAATCGAGCGTCTTTTGCTTCGAGACGTCCGTGTCGCGCGGGCTGCTGACCCAATCCAAGAACCCTTGGGGCAATCCCTGCACTTTTCTTCCCGGCAGATAAAGCAAAAACTTGCCAGCCTTATCAAAGCCATACGGTGTAGAATTGATCACTTTAACCTCATCGATTATCTGCTCTTTCCCCTCGACTCCATCTGAAACCAAGGATACACATTGCATCGAATACTCATAGTCACTGACCTTTTTCAGTTCCGCGAATCTGCCCTTGAAATCACACACATATCTGGTGCCATGGGGATAGCCAGGGCCATCGTCGCCCATGTCTGAATCCTGATAGTGCCCGCTGAATCTACCGTCAGCTGTGATCTTGACCGTAGTCCACCAGCCACCAACACCGCTTGCAAAATTGAATTCCAGATCAGAGAGATCGGCAAACGTGAGATCGCGAGAGGCAGAAGACGATGTTGTGCTCAGGCCGGTTTGAAGGCTCCCGATCACCTTATCAACTTCAGGGTTCCAGGTCTGCTTCTCGCTGATGGGATAACGAAAATGCACCGTGGTAACTGCGCTCGAGTCTGACGCGTGAATTGTTCGCTCATAGAGGATGCTGTCACCACTTACCCCTGAGATCGTATAGGTGTTGCCGCTTTTCACCTGATACGTAATTTTGAAGCCATCATCAGAAGCGCTCTTGAGGGCTTGAGCATAGAGCGTACCGATGGTGTACTCCAGGACGTTGTTACTGCCATATGCTCGAAATATCTCAAGGCCATCTTTCAGGGAGCAAAAGACCCTTCCGTCGCCGTTTGTTGGTTCAGAGCCCATCTTGAGCAAGTTGTCTGAATAATCGAAACTGAACCCAAAGCGGGCGTTTGCATAGTGAGCAGAGGAATGTGCTGCTGGCTCATTTTGTGAAGCCGCGGTAGTTGTCGTTATCGTGCTCTGCTCACTGGATGACTTACTTAAGTTTGAGGACGTCTTCCGAGCACAGGCCGTCAGGAGTAAAGTAAACACCAGCAGCCAAGGCAACACTTCCCGAGTAGTGGTTCTTTTCATGTCGCTGCCCTTTCTCTGATACGCCATCATTGCTCAGATACAGGATACAACTTCAGCGAAAGAAAGCAAACTTACTTTAAACTCTATCTGCTTGATGTGGGCTTACTCACCGCACTCTATCGCGCTGATCCCAGTGATCTTGAGCCGCATGCTGATGTTCGCGAAAGAACTTCGGCAAAGAGGGAGCTATCAAATCAGTACCGCTCTACGCCGCTCACTGCGTCAGATAAGTGAGCGGAACTACATATACCCCCGCAGAAGTTCGCCGTGCAAAAGTCGTCTTACCGCGTCCCAGATCTTCGGAACATCCTGCCATTCATCAATAATGTGAGGCCGAGCTCCCTCAAGCGCCATTGTAACCTATTTTCGAGGACAATCTGCACCAAGCTCGTCCAAAACCGAGTCTGGTTCCCGCCAGGCTCATCGCACCTCTGATCAGCAAGCATTGCGCCGCCCATCTGCGGCGACAGCTCCCCCATTCACCCTTGAGGTGAGTTTTGCAAATAGGACAAAGACGAACAAAGGCGCAGGACCCACGTCCCAAAGCGCCTGTGTCTTCACAGGTTCGTCACAGGGTTGCGAACTTAGCCGTCACAACTTCCGCACATGCTGTGAAGATTATTTGTATGTAACTTAGTCACATAAGATTATCACGTAGTATTAATCCTGGCGTCTTGGAGAGGCGACGACGCACACGCACAAGAGCACAAGAGGATTATCCAACAAATCCCATGCGATATTCATACTAAGCGACAAGGAGGAAAGCCGCCGCATGGAAAATGAAACAAGCACTGAAAGACTGGAACTAAACCGGAGCCATCCGCCCGAAACCGGAGCCATCCGCCCGGTTTATTGCCAACTGAAACCACAACCTGGAGAGACAAGGGGACGGTTCTCCTGTCTCCCCCTGACAAAACTACCCCAGGGGTAATTTTGTCACCGGCCCCAGAAAGGAACCTTTATGACCTCGACCACACCGACACTGACCCCAACTCAAACATCCGCGCAGTTTGGCGTTTATTCTGAGGTCGGCAAGCTCCGCCGCGTACTCGTGTGCGCACCGGGGCTTGCCCAGACCCGCCTGACTCCCACCAACGCCCGCGTGCTGCTTTTTGATGAGCTGCCCTGGGTCGAGCAGGCCAAGCGCGATCACGCGCAGTTCGTCGCCGAGATGACCTCCCGCGGCATTGAGGTCCTTGAGCTACACCAGCTGCTGAGCGAAACCCTGCTTGTGCCCGACGCCCGTAACTGGCTGCTTGACCGCGTCATCACCGTCAACAATGTCGGCCTCGGCTTTGCGGAGAGCGTGCACCGCGACCTGAATACCTTTGACGCCCCAACACTGGCGACCTACCTGATTGGCGGCCTGTCGGTCGACGACCTCCCGCAGGGTTACCGCAGCAACGCCATGGGCATGATCCGCCCGACCCCGGGCGAAAACGAGTACCTGATCGATCCGCTCCCCAATATGCTTTATGCGCGCGACACCACCGCCTGGGCCTATGATGGCATGTTCATGAACCCGCTCCAGAGGCATGCGCGCCACGGCGAGACCTTGCTCATGAAGGCAATCTATCAGTTCCACCCCGCGTTTACGGAGGCAAAGATCACCACCTACTGGGGCGATCCGGAGCAGCACTGGGGCAAGGCGACCGTCGAGGGCGGCGACATCCTGGTCACGGGCAATCGCACCGTCACGATCGGCCTGAGCGCGCGGACCTCGTGCCAGGCCATCATGCAGGTGGCACGGTCGCTGTTTGCGCAGGGCGCCGCAGACCGCGTGATCGTGGCAAACCTGCCCAAGACGCGCGCGGCGATGCACCTCGACGCCGTGTTCACGCTGGCAGAGCGCGACATCGCCTGCGCCTACCGTCCCATCGTGGACAGCATTGAGACTTTTTCTCTGCATCCCGAGGATCGCTCCGGCGAGATCAGGGTTGTGCGGGAAACCATGCCGTTTCTGGAGGTGGTCGCTGGCGCGCTTGACGTTGCGGACCTGCAGGTCATCGACAACGGTCCCGACCGCTATGAGAGTGAGCGCCAGCAGTGGGACAGCGGCAACAACCTCCTGGCCCTTGAGCCCGGCGTGGTCATCGCCTACGACCGCAACACGCACATCAACGCCGAGCTGACGCGCGCCGGCATCGAAGTCATCGAGCTGCCCTCGGCCGAGCTCGGTCGCGGACGCGGCGGCGCTCACGCCATGGCCTGCCCCCTGCAGCGCGACGCCTAGTGCGACAACTGCGACAAGCATGACGAGAGGGCATCCCGGCCTCCCCGTCACACCCTGGTCACACCGCAAAAATTCCGCCACCAGCAGAGCCCGGTGGCGGAATCTTTTTTGCGTCAGCCTGGCGCCAAAAACGCAGGCAGGCGCAAGCAGTAAGCAAAATACGAAAGCCACTACCCAAATACGAAACAAATTCTGAAATACGAAACCCTATGGTAAAATACGAAAGTAATTCTGAAATACGAAAACACCAGGAGCCGCAGAAGAATGACCACTTACAAAACAAACCCCTTTAACCCCCAGTTTGGGCGGCGCCCCAAGCAGTTCATCGGGCGCGAACTGATAATCAACGACTTCCTGCAAAGCCTGACAGACCCCTATGATCCCCACAGGACCACGATCATCACCGGAATCAGGGGCTCAGGCAAAACGGCTATTCTCTCTGATGTTCATGCAAGCCTTGACTCCAGCAAACAGGTAGTAATCGACGTTACGGCACATGACGGGATGCTTCTTGAGATTCTTGACGAGTTTATCCGGTGCAACACAGGCAAGAACTGGCTGGGCAAAGCTTTTAATGAAGTGCAGGGTTTTTCCGCTGGAGCTTTGGGGTTCTCACTGGGTTTAACAAAGAAGGCTGATAAAGAAGTCCATGGATTCAGGTTCATGCTATCAAGCATGCTGAACGAGCTGAAGCACAAAGGCATTAAAACGGTATTCCTGATCGATGAAGTTCACAACGGAACACCGGATATGCGGGAGTTCGCCGTCACTTACCAGCATCTGCTGCGTGAAGAATACGACGTGGCCTTGCTCATGGCCGGCCTGCCCAGTTCAGTCAATGACATCTTAAACAATGAGGTCCTGACTTTCCTGCGTCGCGCTTACCGGGTCGAGCTTGAAAGCATTGACACCAAAGCTGTCGAGATCGCCTTTGACCAGGCCTTCAGCCAGGCTGGACGCACGTTCTCCGGAACTGCGTTGCGTTCAGCAGCAACGGCAACGGAAGGCTATCCCTACCTGATCCAGCTTTTGGGATACTTTCTTTTTAGGAGTGATGCGGAGGCCATCGACGGCAAGCTTGTCCAACAATCGCTTGACCTGGCAAAGATCGAGCTTTTCAAGAATGTCCACGACATGCTTTTCCAGGCGCTCTCAGCAGAGGACCGCAACTTCCTTTTTGCCATGACTCAAGATGAAGGCGTAAGCGAATTTGGCGCCATCAGGGAGCGCCTGGGCGGCGTGTCTGCTGGCTACGCCTCAAAGTATCGCGAGCGACTCCTGATAGCCGGCATGGTCAAAGCCGTCGCCCACGGCAAATTGGCCTTCGCCCCACCCTACCTGCACGAGTACCTGCTCACAAAGCAATAACCATCTGTCAGTGATTAGAAAATGAACCAGAAGCAGTTTATTATCTAATCGCACGCTCCGACAGAAAGACATCAGGCGCTCTAATCCAAAATAACTTCATGGCTATCCTTCCGTTATTTTGACTTCAGTTGCTAAGTCAAAATAAAAAAGGAAATTACGAACAGTGGGTCCGTTTTGCAAGACCTCGGCAGCCTTAGGGCTGGCCTTCAGCACCGTTTCTGCAGCCGTCAGCAGACTTTGCGAGGCCGGCATCCTGCAACAAAGCGCCGGAGCCCAACGCAACAAAATATTCAGCTACACCGCCTACCTTGACCTGCTCCGCGACGGAACAGAGCTGAGCGCGCGTTAAAACACACCATGAAAGCTACGCTTGTGATAAGAGGGGTTTCTCGCATTATTATCAAAAATCAATCTCCCATATCAAAGCTTTATCGCCTTTAGCATTTGGCTCAATTTGAAACATAACATCCCTTCCGTTAAAGGTATAGACGTAATTGGAAAGAGTGTGATCTGCTGATCCGTCTGTGTACTTATACTTGGTACCATAGATTGATTTCATTTTTGCTACTGTATCCCCAAGCTTCAATCCGCGCGAGGTTTCAAAAGCAAAACCGGCACCCGTGGCGCTCATAATGCCAGCAAGCTTTCCCTTTTCGTCAAATAAGTAAGCGGTAGTACCTATCCAATATTGCGACGGACCACCATTCGATGGAGGATAGTAAGTAATCTTGCTGTTTGCAAATTGGTATTTCGCTAAGACTGCTTTAACCTGCTTAAGCGTATCGCCCATAGAAATCTCGCCTTTGCCGGTTTTCTCATCAGTAAGCTGCGATGCTGAAACCAATTTCGTTTTCTTTTTTGGCTGAACCGTAGTATTTGAATTAGACTTTGTGTTTGATGAATCCTCTTTTTGCGCATTTTGAGATGGCTTCTCTTTTTCGCCCGTCGCTGCTGCTGCCTTTGCCCCGTCTGAAGCTTCCAGAGAGGGAGTTGTTTCCTTACTTGCGGTAGTTGTTGTCTCGGTACTATTTTGAGCTGTGCTATTTGGTGTCTTCGAGGAACAGCTACTGCTGCAACCAGCCACAGCAAGCCATACTATTAACAGTATGGTTGGCAAAATAATTTTTAGCTTCATAAACGTCTCCTTCGAATAAGAATATAATCAATTACAGATTCCCGCGCAAAATCTCGATTTATCTTTTTTTCTTTTAAACCAAAAGCACTATTGCCTGACTCCGCAGGTCATCGAATCGACTTTTGACTGGGGATCAACCTCGACTCGCAAATAAGTCCCTTTAAAAGTGAACGTATAACTTGGGAGATCATCCTCATTTCCTTTATTGAAAGAATATTTCTTGCCATAAAGGCTAATCGCCTTTGAGATCGGATCCCCGATCTTAAGACCCTTTGATGTTTCAAAAGACCCCCACCCTGTACCACTGTAATATTCGATAAGCTTGCCATTGGTATCAAATACGTAATTCACATCTCCGAAAAGAAAAAATACACCATACTGCGTTTTATTATAATCTCCTATCGAAGAGCCAGCATCTGTCTGATAACCAGCGAGCACTCGCTTAACCTTTTCAACCGAGTCCCCGAAAGAAATAGCGCCTTTACCGGTTGTCTCATCGGTAAGAAGTGAGGAAGAGGCGATCTTTTTCTTTGAACCTGTACTTTTTGCACTGCCAGTATTTTTTGATCCATTCCCATCCGTCGAAGCTCCGCTGCCAGTTGAAGTCTCCGCGCCCGTCGAAGCTCCACTACCAGATGAGGTCCCACTGTTGGCTGAGGTTTCCGTACTGACTGTGATCGACGTCTCTTTTGACGTTGTATCCTTCGTAGCCTTTACGGGCGCCTTATTCCCGCAGGCAACAAGAATACATGCGGATACAATTAATACACCAAACACCAACATTGCTTTCAAAACCCTACTCATAGCACTCACCTAGTTTCCTGTTCCATATCCAGCAATTCGACCATAGTCCAATGGATGTGACTGATTTGCCACTCTACCACTTACATTCCCCTCTACCGTATAGACTATACCGCCACTTACACTCTTTACAATACCGATATGATGGTTTTGGCCATTCTTATTCCAGAGATACATCTGCTGCAAGCCAAGGGCGGCTTGTGATGACAGTCTTTCCCTCCGGACACTCGTCGCGCTCAAATGCATCCGCCCACCTGTTGAGCATCTCTTTAGTAACTTCAACGCTGCTTTAAGTTCCTCTCACTTTCTTAGTCATCATGGTCACCTGCTTCCTGTCAGTCCAGGCTCAATACCTGTTTTCCTGGCAGGCTTAGCGGCCGTAGCGGTTCACGATATCAGTCGTTGTGGGTTGCGAGCTGTCGCCAAAGTAGAGATCGATCAGGTACAGGGTGCGATTTTGAGTGAAGTCACCGAGGAGAGAGTTCTTTGTCTGTGACCCATAAGCCCGCATGGCGCCTTTATCGCGGATGGTCATCCACTGATGTTCGTCCTGGCGAAGACTATCCATCTGCGAGGCTGGCAGCTTCTTTTCAAGCAGGCCATAGATGCGATTAAGCTCAGCGTCCCAGCTCTGGTAATAGGCGAGATCTGCGGCACGCTGCTTTGCGTCAAGCTGGGCAGTTTGCGCCTTGGTAGGCGTTGCGGTCGTAGCAGAAAACGTCTGGGAGTAATTGAGCAGCCCACGCTGACCCAGCCCGTCAAGATAGTCCTGTCGGGCAACCAGATTCTCGTTTGAAAGCGCAGGCACAGGGTCAGCAGAAGCCGAGCGATTGGTAATCTGTTGCGCGATATTTGCCGCCGTCGGCGTGTACCAGACAGCCTGATCCTTTGTGAGAGCGCCCATCTGGTCTAAAACCGCATTCTTTGATACCGAAACATCGTACATATATGCCTTAACAGGAACGCCTCCCCCATCATCAATGGTATCCATCAAAATAGCGATATTGACGGCACCACCTAAAAAGCGAAGTTTCTGGAGAGCATTGTTGTCAACGCCACCAGGATTAAACCAGGAGAGGCCGTTTTTAGCAAAACTGTGATTCCAGCGAAAGAAGAAGTAGCCGTAGACTTCACTTTTGTAATAATGCAGAACCTCATAACCCTCTAAGTTAATTACGGTATCTGGTCCTGAGCAAAGCTCCGCAACAGCTTCCGGCACGCCATCTTGATTCACATCAATAACCGCAAAATTGGTTACCCGCCATTGAGGGGTCCCATCGTCCCAGCCCGTGTCTGCAGAGCTGATGTTCTTAAGATAGAGCTTTCGCGTAGGAACATTATCAGCAGTATCGCCAACATTGGTAAACATCGCCTTATTAAGCATCACCTCGCTCAAGGCTTTGAGCGCAACCGTCCTGCGCTGCTGCAACGAGGGCACAGGGGCAGGCGTGCTGGTCTTTTTTGATGGCTGACCAGTAGCATCGGAGGCACTGGAGGCAGCGGCACTGGGAGCAGACGCACCGGCAGAGGGCGTCTTTTTAGCACCGCAACCGGCAAGCGCAAACAAGCAAACAGCCATTGCAACCGCGATCATCTTTTTCATCATTACCACTCTCCTTATTTCTTCAGGCCGTAGCGGTTCACGATATCAGTCGTTGTTGGTTGTGAGCTATCACCAAAGTAGAGATTAATCAGATAGAACGTACGATTTTGAGTGAGGTCACCCAGAGCTCGATTCTTATCTGCCTTAGCAGAAAACATGCCGCCCCTTAGGTACTTTTTGGCCTGCGCAGCGTTTTTATCACGGACGATCATCCACTTTCGTTCATCCTGACGAAGTTTCTCCATCTGGGCAGCCGGAAGTTTCTTTTCCAGCAGGGCATAGATGCGATTAAGCTCGTTGTTCCAACTCTGGTAATAGCTTAGAGTTTTGGCCTCTGCCGCTGTCGTGGTTTCAGAAGATTCGTATATGTCAGGATAGTTTGGCGCGCCTCGCCGGATGAGGCCGTCCAGGTAATCTTGCCGCGCAGCCACATCAGCATCCGATAAAGCTGGTTTCGGGTCTGCAGAAACCGACCGATTGGTGATCCATTTTGTTATATTGGCTTCAGAATAGGAGTAGCTCGGCGCATCGGCTCCGGTCGCTTTATTCATCTGCTGCCCGCAAAGACCGGGCGACACCTCAACGTCATACATATAAAAGTAGATAGTTTTCCAGTTGTTATTTGCCTCAGAAAACATCAAAGTCGATTCATACAGAGAGGTCCCCAGAAAGCGGAACTGATAGATCGTGTTTTCCCGCGCGCTATCCATAGTCCAGAACAAGCCATTTTTTGGCAAACGAGCCTCCATCCAATCCCAGCTCACCACTTACAGGCAGCCAGATGTAGCTATAAACTTTCCCTTGGTAATACCGCAAAATCTCAGAGCTTTCACCGTTATATGCCGATGATTTCATCTTGACCTCAATTACCACTTCAGGCACGCCATCGCCGTCCAGATCAAGAACCTGAAAACTGGACAACTTACAAGGGACGGTCTTATCAGGAGCCCCCATATCTGTCGCAGTCAGATCCTTGAGATACATAGCTTTATTATGGACATCAGTATTAATGAAGGTTGCCTTGTTAAGCGCCACCGCGCTCAGGGCTTTAAGCGCCGTTGCCCTTCGTTGCTGTAGCGAGAGCGCTGGGCTGGAGTTTTCCCCCGGCTGTCCAGAGGCGCTGGTAGTGGGCGTGCTTTCTCCCGATTGCCCGGTAGCGCCAGGGGCAGGCGCTTTTTTAGCACCGCAACCAGCAAGCGCAAACAGGCAGACAGCCATTACAACCGCGATCATCTTTTTCATAGTCCCTGTTCCTCCTGTACTATCACTACTGTCAATTTTTGTAGCCAGCTGCATAGTTTCCTCGCAGCTCCACAAGCGCATAGTCACCAATTGCATGAGAGATACCGACGCTTACAACCAGTGAGTTGGGCTTCAGATAAAAGTTTGAATTGACGCCTTGGATATCCGCCAGCAGGTCACTGCTCGTGGGATAGTTATTTTTTAGTTCTTGTGACAAAATATTGTCTTTTGGAGTACCGCCAAGGTAGGTCCAGCCAGAAGAAGTAAGAAGTTTTTGCGCGAAGGCCTTATCAACGCTTACCAGGCTTGAAAGCTTTACTACTTTGACGCGTTTCAAGTCGATAGTAGTACCAATCATGGACGCATTGGGATGTGCCGCCGTCTCGACATTTGCCTCCTCCGTATAGGCAATTGACAGCAGGTTATCAGTACTCAACATGACACGATAGCTCACATCAACCGAAAGCTGTTTCTGTGACAAGGCCTCCGAGTAACCGTCCAGCGCATCATTATAAATGGTCCTTTTGATAAGCGAGTTAATGTTTCCCTGCCTTCCTTTGTCGGGCAGTCCAGTTATCTGTGGATACTTAATATTGATCTCACCCTGCGAGATCTTTGCCGTTGTTATCGAGTAGGTTTTCTTAGAGGAAGTGTTCGCCGGAGATCCACCATTTTTCTGCGTTTGCTTTGAATCGCCAGCGCCAGAAGGCGACGTAGTCGCAACCACGCTCGCCGTTGCCTCTTGCGAGGCAGTCGGAGGCAAGTCCTGCTGGGCCGCTGCTGGCTTCTTGCCACAGGCAGCCAGTAGCAGCACCGCTACCATCAGTATGCTTATGTAGAAATATTTCTTTTTCATCACATGCTCCTTAGCCGGTGACATTCATCGTATTTCCATTTTGAATTTTTGCAATGATGGTAGCCGTCATTGAAGGTTTGTCGCGAACATTTAGATTTGAACCGGACACAATACCTGTAACGGTTCCGGTAACCGCTTTAGAAAGCTGGGTGACTGTTGCCGCAGAAGTTGAAGCTGGCGCCAGGCAAGCTGCGACTAAACATACAGAAAGTACAATACTGATAAATTGGGAAGGCTGTCGAAATTTTTGACGATGAAGCCCCCCCCCCCTTCAGCTTTTTCGAAACCTGCTCGACATGCTCTCATAGCAACACCGCCTTCCTCAATTAGTCCCCCCTGAATATTGCTCAGGCTCAACGCCCACTTTTTCAAAATGTATTGTGCGCTTATGGCAGCAAGAATACAAGTTTTTTGGAAAAAATTGGTCAAACGGTCATTTTTATGGCTTAAGCAGAGCGCTATGGAGTAAACTCCAGCTAAGACGCGAGCTTAAGAGGGGTAAGAAGATAGCAGTGACGCTACGGGGTCCTTTCTGGATTCTGCAACTTCGCGCAGAATGACAGGGGTGGTTTTGACGAGTGGCTGGTGCGATCTGACAAGGCGCTGCGGGGCGTGGCGGCCTTTGCCACCGCGAGCCCCGCAGCAACAACGCCAGCGGGCAAATAAGCACTATGACGCTACGTATTCTTCAACCGCCTCACGAAGAGCTTCAGATCGAGTACCGCCGTTAGCAAAAGCCTTGCGATCAAGAGCACTCAATAGCGATACGGAAAGCCGAAAGGTAACAGGTTTAACTTCATCTGCCGCAAGCCGGGGACGACCTATAATGACCGTCTTTCCCTCCGGCCACTCGTCACGCTCAAATGCATCAGCCCATCTGTCGAGCATCTCTTCAGTAACTTCAACGCCGTTTGAGGTTCCTATCACTTTCTTACTCATCATGGTCACCTGCTTCCTGTCAGTCCAAGCTCAATAAGTGTTTTCTTGGTAGCCTTCATAGCATGAAAAATATAAACTGTGCCATCATCTAATAATACGGCGACCACTTCAAGCAGCCTGCCATCCTTGTCAAAACCAACCGCGACAACAATGTTTGCAGGTTCACTTTCGAGACGCCGCGCCGATGCTATCGCGCCTCTCCAAGCAGTAACAGCAGCATCATTTGAGATTTCAGGATGCCGAACGCCCACCCTTTGAGAAACAACAACTTCTGCCATAACTATTCCTGTCCTTTTGTCATACATTCATTATATGACAAAATAGTCGAGATTTAAAGCAACTTAGCGTCGTGGCGGTTTATGAGGTTTATGATGTCAGTCGTTGTGAGTTATGGGTGACTTTACCTGCTGATCCGGGCAGACGGCGCGCAATGAAGGGCTTGTGCGTACGTTCAGTTCAACAGCGAAAGACCCCGCAGCAGTGACGCTACGGGGTCCTTTCTGGTTTCTGGATTCTGCGACTTCGCGCAGAATGACAGGGGTGGTTTTGACGAGTGGCTGGTGCGATCTGACAAGGCGCTGCGGGGCGTGGCGGCCTTTGCCGCCGCGAGCCCCGCAGCAACGCAGCTCAGATCGTGCCAGACGCCGTCAAACTTGTTTGGCGAAGTAATTTTGTTCGCTGGCAAGGCGCTGAGAGGCGACGCGGGCTTGAGTCCCGTGAGTCTCTCAGCAACGCCGCCAGCGGGCAAAAGGACGAGCCAAAACTACATCATGCCGCCCATGCCGCCCATATCCGGCATCGCAGGCGCCGGGTTCTTCTCTGGAACATCAGCGACAGTTGCCTCGGTAATAAGGATCATGCTTGCCACGCTAGCAGCGTTTTGCAGCGCGGACCGGCTGACCTTGACCGGGTCGATGACGCCCATCTTGAGCATGTCGCCATACTCGCCGGTCGCGGCGTTCAGTCCCTCGCCCTTCTTCAGGCCCTTGACCTTCTCGACCACGACGGAGCCCTCAAAGCCCGCGTTATCAGCGATCGTGCGCAACGGCGCGTTCAGCGCGTGGGCAACGATGTTGACGCCCACCTGCTCGTCATCAGACAGGCCCTCCAGGCCGCCAAGCGCCTCAGCCGCATTGATAAAGGCTACGCCGCCGCCGGCAACGATGCCCTCTTCAACGGCCGCCCGTGTCGCCTGCAGCGCATCTTCGACACGCAGCTTCTTCTCTTTAAGCTCGACTTCGGTAGCCGCGCCAACCTTGATGACGGCCACGCCGCCAGCCAGCTTGGCCAGACGCTCCTGCAGCTTCTCGCGATCAAAGTCGCTGTCGCTGTTGTCAAGCTCACCCTTGATGATCTTGACGCGCCCGTCGATGTCTTCCTTCTTGCCGCCGCCATCGATGATGACGGTAGAATCCTTGGTTACCTTGACGGTCTTTGCCGTACCCAGCATGGACAGCTCGGCATTTTCAAGCGACAGGCCCAGCTCTTCTAAGATGACCTGGCCGCCAGTCAGGACCGCAATATCTTCAAGCTGCTGCTTGCGACGGTCCCCAAAGCCCGGGGCCTTGACGGCCACGCAGTTAAAGGTGCCGCGCAGCTTGTTCAGGATCAGCGTGGCAAGCGCCTCGCCCTCGATGTCTTCTGCGATGATGAGCAGCGCCTTGCCGGTCTGCATGACTTTTTCCAGCAGCGGCAGGATAGCCTGAATGTTGCTGATCTTCTGGTTGACGATCAGAATCAGCGGGTCGGACAATACCGCCTCCATGCGCTCCTGATCGGTCACCATGTAGTGTGACAGATAGCCCTTGTCAAACTGCATACCCTCAACCGTATCGATGTCGATGCCAAAAGTCTGGGACTCCTCGACGGTGATGACGCCCTCTTTGCCCACCACATCCATCGCCTCAGCGATCTTGGTGCCAATGGTCTCATCGCCGGCAGAAATCGTGCCCACGTGGGCGATGTCATCCTTGCCGCCAACCGGCTTGCTGTTGGCACGGATGGCCTCGACCACCGCGTCAACCCCGGCCTCGATGCCGCGACGCAGCGCGAGCGGATTGGCGCCCGCGGTCACGTTGCGCAGGCCCTCGTTGGCGATGACCTCAGCCAGCAGCGTAGCGGTAGTGGTGCCGTCGCCGGCCACGTCATTGGTCTTGACCGCGACTTCCTTGACCAGCTGCGCGCCCATGTTCTCGACCGCATCCTCCAGGTCGATCTCGCGAGCGATGGTCACGCCGTCGTTGGTGATGGTCGGTGCGCCAAACTTCTTCTCCAGCACGACATAGCGCCCCTTGGGGCCAAGCGTTACCTTGACCGCATCAGAGAGCTTGGTGACGCCGGCCGCAAGACCGTGGCGCGCGTCTTCATTGAACTTGATGTCTTTAGACATATCTTCATCTTCCTTTCAGTAAAGAAACTTCTGGCGCGGTGCTAGTCGCACACCACGGCATAGATATCGGACTCGCGCAGGATGACGTACTCCTCGCCGTCCAGCTTGACTTCGGTTCCGCCATACTTGCTGTAAATGACCACGTCATCTACCTCGACGTTGACTGGCACCCGCTCGCCTTTGTCGTTGAGCGCGCCGTCGCCGACCGCAAGGACCGTGCCGCGCTGCGGTTTTTCCTGGCCAGAGTCCGGCAGGAACAAACCTGACTTGGTCTGCGTCTCCGCCTCGGCCTGTTTCACGATAACGCGATCACCCAGTGGCTTAAGATTCATCGTTACTTCCTCCTTAAAAGGTGTTGTCATGGTGCGAGCGCGCCGGGCGCGCCCGATGTATTACCAAAAAGGGCGCCTCTTTGAGAGTGTGCCCGCGCATCTTATTCTAGGAAGTGTGCCGCCCCGACGCAAGCCTTGTGGCAGCAATCCCCATAATTCATCCACATATCTGAGTGTGACACACTCAGATTTTCTGCTATCACTACGCCGCAACAGCTTCTTTACGGGGGCGGCCCGGCTGCGGTGAGCTCTTCATGCGCGCGCGGACATCTGCACGCGACACCCAAAGATCACGCCCGTTTTTCTCAGCTTGAAGTGCGCCGCTCAAAACCAAGTTACGTACCCTCGCCGGAGTAACACCCAGAATCTCGGCAGCCTCCCCCGTAGTAATCCAGGGCCATATTTTTTCCGCTTCTTCCCGACTAGTTTTAATCGTAAGAAGCAGGCGCTCTTCATTCTTTTTTAACTCATGGCCAAACACAGGATGAGGTAACTCGCGATCATCTACCAAGGCTGTAGTTACCTCAACTTCAAGTAAATCGATACCCATCCGTACCGCCTCCTCAAGGTTCTCTCCCTCTGTAGCGCTACCCCAATCCGGCAATTCGACGGTATAACCACCATCATCGTAGCCTTCAATGATAGCTTCGTAAATATATTGCATTCTGTTACCTTTCTACCTACTGTTTCTTATAGACAGAGCGGAGTGCTAGAGCCATCCGGCCTGCTTGTATATGTTTCTTATTGTCGCTTCATACTTAACTTCTTTTGTCCGGGGAACGCTCACCCGTCTTGAACCTTTTACCCATCGTTCGTGGTCTTGTGTGGCTCCTCCTGATAAAAGTTTAAACCCGTCATCTCGAAGCATCTTTTTCAGCTTCCTGGTGTCCCTTTCAAAGTTCATCCGATTTCTGTCCTCTCGTGTAACTATAACGCAAGCGTTTTAGTTACGCAAGCGTTTCAATAAATATACTGATACCAGCTAGAGGAATCGTACCAGAGGTCCCTTACCGTTTCCTTACCAAAGGGGCGAAAAATTGCATAAAATGCTGGTTATGGAGAAATCTCCATAACCTGAGCGGACACAAAGAGTGCGCCCTCGGGCTTAGACCCTTGGGCACGCTTTTAAAATATACAAATTTGAGAAATTGGAAAATCTAGGTGAGTTGATATTCGGTTAATTTCACAAGGAAGAATTTCTGCAAACAAAAAACAGGCGCAAGCGGAAGGTTAGGCCTCCACCAGCATTCCCCTTAATATCATTCCACATAAATCCGATGACTCTCCCACATCTAACTCACGATAAAAAGCGATTTCGAAGTTGGTGTTTGAGTAAATACAAACGAACGCACGTCTATTTGGACCATCAGGATTCAGAATGATTATATCCTTCGCAATTTTCACCAATGCATCATATCTATCTCCCACTTGATTAAAAGACATCACCTTTCCAATATCTTCTATTTGAAATCCACTTGCAAATGTCGATTTCATCCTTTTTTCAGCATCAAGGCCTCTATCGATTTTTGTATAGAAATACTTGTATAAAGTTCCAGACTGCAAATTCTGACCAACAATGTTCATCACTTTTTCATTATCGATGTCTGTTGATAGTTCATCCGATATGATCCAGATCTCCTTATTGTTCTGCTCTTTTTCTAAGGCAAGAATTTCATCAATGTCTAGGAAATTGATTTTACTGTACTGCTCCAAAAAATATTGTTCGATACTTTTTCTACACTCTCTTTGTACATCGGTCATACAGGCGCCGCTTCGTTCAATGCTGTTTGATAAAACCTCGACCTTAGCCAGTAAATATTCATCCAAAATACCATTGTCTTTAATCAAGTCATCAACTATGTCTCTGTTTGCTTTTGCAATTTGTGCAGACAAAATAAGCAAAACAAGCAGAAGCAAAACTACAACAAATACTGAAACGACAACCCACGTCCAATTCTTCTTAACCAGTGTTGCAAACGCAGCAATAATGATTGTGAGCACAGGGCATAATATTGCGAATAATTTTGAATTAATCGCCCTTTCGAGAATACTTAATGTACCGTTAGTCCTCTTCTGCATGTATCCCATTCTAACCCATCTTTTTTAGTGGGAAAACATTTGCCCTGTCAATAAACTTGATCTGCTCGATCACAATGGGACAGTTCCTCTGTGTTGGCTTACGAGAACCACTGTTGCGCCGCATATGGTTGATCAGATGCGATATCAGTGATAAGTGCCAGGCGCTCTGGCTGGCGTTCTGATTGAATTTCATCCAGCGTGGGGCGCTTATATGCAACGATCTCTTCGATGCTCATATCAAGCGCTTTTGCAAGCTTCGCGAGTGTCTTGATCGTGAAGTTATTATCCCCGCCAAGCATTTCAGACACAGTCGACCGGCTGATCCCCATACGTCGTGCAAGCTCAGCTTTGGTGATTCCGAGTTCTTTGGTTCTGAGTGAAGCCAGCACCGCAATATCGCCGACCTTTTCGGCATAAGCATACACCCAGGTTTTTTCAAGTTCTTCAGTGGTTCTCACTTAACGCTCCTTCTCCCTTAAGCCATTCCAAACATTCTCGTGCACGCCTGTTGGCTTGCTTTAGTGTGCTTGGATCAATCTGTTGTCTTTTTCCACCATGAGCTTCATACAAATCCAATAAGATGAACTTCTCAAAACGCCCCGGCGGATATCCAACCGCAAGCACCCGTAGCACTTTCTTACATTTCAGCGGTCTGAGCTCAAGATTGCATTTTCCGCTCAACCGACGCCAGCGATTTTGTGCAAGGAGCTCAAACGACCGTTTCTCGAGCTCTCGAATCATCTCTTGAAGTGTATCAGCACTTTCCAGGTCTTTCTTCGCAAGACGCTCGATGTCTCTGATCACAGGCGGTCGCCTACCAGATTCGCTGTAGACGAATACTCGCTTATAATCCTTGTCAAATGGTTCGTACGGACATACCATTTCCTACCTCCTATGTTAGGTTATAACCTAACAACTGTAAAGAGCTTCCGGGGGATCCCGCATGGATAATCACATGCGACACCGACCTCAGTGGCAACAATATCAGAGGTCCCTTACCGTTTCCTTACCAAAGGGACGAAAAATTGCATAAAATGCTGGTTATGGAGAAATCTCCATATCCTGAGCGGACACAAAGAGTGCGCCCTCGGGCTTAGACCCTTGGGCGCACTTCTGCAAGTATCGATGCGTTAGGCGTGCTGTAACTTCAATAGACGCACCAGCCGCCGCTGGGCATTGACGTTATTTCCGGCACTTACTTTACTGGTTGCTTCCTGGAGCGCCTCACGGTTATTACTAGTACTGTGGCAGCGGCAATAAACAAAACACCGGCAAGAATCCCAAAAAGAATTTTGGTGTTAAAACGAGTGGGATCAGAGCTGGATGGCAAAGGCTTCTGAGAGTCTGACGCTGGTGTTGCAACCTGAGTCGCTGAGGAGCTGGACGTCGAATTGTCTGCCGGCCCAGCATCCGGCACTGAGGCATCGGTAGAGTCAGCATCTTGAGACGCAGCTGGCGCCTGAGCATTCCCGACCCAGACGGTGCTTTGCCCGTTGGTGTAGGTCTTGTAGTCCTGTTTGGTAGTAGGCGTTGTGAAGTCCTTGGCGGTCTTTGTTTCATAGTCGGTGTCAGGCTTACCAGGTATCCCCATATCAATGTAGCTGCCAGCAGAAGTAATTACACCATCGACGGTTACCTGAGCTCCGCCATTAACATACACGGCTCCCCACCCTTTCTTGGTGCAAGTAAGGTTTCCTGTAATGTGTACGCTTACCGGATTACCAACCGCCTCAACATAAGAACCACAAGTCACATTTCCCTTCACGGTAACCTGCGAATTCGCGTTACGAGGAAGATTGCCTTCTCCACTGCTGGCTACATGTATACCTTCGCCGCCTGCGGTAATGTTCCCATTAACTACCGCGGTCGATCCGCCGATTACATAAAGGCCGACCGGGGTGCCACCCGTAGCACTCACGTCGCCATTTATGGTGACCGAAGAACGCTCGCCAGCACGAATACAGGAGCTGTTGCCATTTGTCTCTTTTGCAGAACCATTGAGCGTAAGCTTTGCCCCGTTCTCACACCAAATCCCAGCGTTCAGGGCGCCCGAATCCACATGCGTAAGCGTACAGGAGCCACCGTCAACAGTCAGACCGACCGATTGCCCCGACATCACTTGCAGTGTTCCCGCACCGGTGTAGTCGATAGTACACTTTGTCAACGTGAGGGGGAAATCGCCCGCACTATTAAATGTCAAACTGTGACCGTTAAGATCAAACGTGATCTGTTTATTGGTAATCGTGCATTCAGAAGCAACGACGATATCGCCCAGGAGCTTTATTGTTGTGTGCGTCCTGCCTGGTACCGCTTTCAATGCCTGCGTTAATGTCTTGTACGAAGTCGAGCCGATCTGACAGGACGCAAGGCCTGACGCAAAGGCAACGTCGCCGCCAATCCCCTTCGAAAGATCAACTTTCGGTTTTGCGACCGCATGCACAGGCAGCCCTGCACAGAGGCTCACCACCACTACAAGAACAATAACCCGCGTCAATCGTTTGGCTGCTTTCATTTTTTGTCCTCTCGCCTCAGAAGTATCCCCGCCAAAAACCTCGTGTACTCACTTTAGAGCATTGCTTGATAAGAGACAATATAAGCGCAAGTAACCGTGCCTGAACCGATGAAAATGATAGCTCCCCTTTCCTGCATTCTGCATTCTGAAAATGCCGACAAAAGACTTCGCAGATCAAACAAAAGTGCGCCCGCAAGCTCAGATTCAAGCCAACGAGCGCACTCAACAATCGATATTGTGAGACTCCGTTACTTAGTAGACGCACCAGCCGCCGTCGCTGGGCATGATGGCGCCGTTGACATTGAGGCTGTCGTCGGAGAGCAGCCAGCAGAGCGCCGCAGCGATGGCCTCGGGTTCGGCTGTGGGGGGCGCGGTTGCGGCCATGACGGGGCCGACCCGCTTCATGGCAAAGGGCGAACAGGCCATATCAACCTCGATGTTGGTGGCAACGGCTCCCGGGCAGACCGCGTTGGAGCGCAGGCCCTCAAGGCCATAGTAGAACGCCAGGCTACGGGTAAAGCCGATCATGGCATGCTTGCTGCAGGTGTAGGCAACGCCCGCTGAAGATGCCTTGAGCCCGGCCTCGCTCGCCACATTGGCGATGCTGCCCTTTGACGCTCGCAGCAGGGGCAGCAGCGCGCGCGTCAGGCGCATCGGGCCCTTGAGGTTGACGGCCATCACGCGATCCCAGGTAGCGTCGTCAACTTCATGCGGCGGGAGGAAGTTGTCCATGATGCCCGCGACATTGGCCAGGCCGTCAAGCTTGCCGTCGCAGGCAGCAAGCAGCGCCTCGACCGTCTTGTCATCGGCGATATCTCCCGCAACGATGGCCAGGGGCTCGCCCAGATGAGCCGTCGCAAAATCATTCAGGCGCTTCTCGCTGATGTCAGCCGCGATCACACGGGCGCCTTCCTTCAACAAACGGGTAGCCGTGGCTTTTCCGATGCCGGACCCGGCGCCTGTGACCAAAACAGTCTTACCGGCAAAACGTGACTCGCTCATGTAAAAACTCCTCTCGTGAGGCAGAGCAGATCTCTGCGCGCTCCCCATGTAAGAGCGTGCTCTTACTATACACAAAGGAAGTACTCCGTGCATACGATGCCCACAGGTAAACGGCAGTTTATCCCGTATAGATTTTTGCCAGCAGGAAACTGCGGTTGCGATACCTCCGCACCAATACTCCCACCAAAAACAACACCAGCGCTGTGGTAAGCAGGGCGGCAGCGATCCCGTAAGGCACTCTCCCGGTCCCTCCGGCAGACGGCAGCACGAAACTGCTGTCGCCTTTTTCGTTGTAGATTATGTATTCGCTCCCTTTTCCTGTGTCATAGGTGGCCAGATTCAACCAATTGCCAGCAGCGGTTTTATATTGAATCGTAGCGTCAGAGTTGTTACGTAACGCGCTCAGCGATAAGTCAACTTTGTACAAGGTATCGTTTGCTTTATATCCGGGAGGCGCAGAGGTTTCTTTCATGTAATAGGTCCCCAGTGGCACTTGCCAGAATCCCACTCCCAACCACCCGCTTGATGTCCCTGTGATCGCCGGATTGCACGGAGTCAGCGTTTTACCATCATCAGTTGAGGTATACAGCTCAAATACCGCTCCGTCTACATACGATCCGGTATCTTTGTCATATTTTAGAAACCCGAAGTACGTGGGATCATTGGTGAGATCTTGATAGAAGCGGCCCTGAATTGCCGGCTTGTCGTCAGGGAAGGTTATGGTATAGGTCCCATCCGTATTGACCGCCAGCTCAAACAACGTCGTACTCATATCCGCAGAGTCTTTCACCTCATAGGTAAGGCCCTTCTGTATTTCGGCGAAGGTCACCGTTCCGTTTTCGTCTGATTTTGTACTTAGGTAGCTGGACCCGCTCGTCGCAGAGAAGTACGTATTTGGATATTCAGGGATTTGGGTCGTAAATCCGCACCTCTTATTGTCAACCCAGCCCGGATTTTTCATTTCTATCGTGCCGTTTCCGTTATCATCTATCACCAGTTTTTTCTGTGGGAGATACGGCATAAATCCGTCTGGTGTAGCCGTTTCTTCCATATAGTATTCGCCCGGCATCAGTCCGGTAAATTTAATGATCCCGTTTGCGTCTGAGGTCGCAGAAGTTACAAAACCAGTGTAGTTGTATATATAAAGCGCAGCCGAGCTGTCTGGCATGACGCTGCAATTTTTATACAGGGAAAATTCCGCTCCCGCCAGCGGGTGATAGCCGTAGAGGTTAGCAACTTTCAGAAACTCAAAATCGTAACTCTGATAGTTGTTGGTGAATTGAACCGGAGCGGTTCCGTTCAGCGTGGCAGTTACCGTCACCGTGATCAGATCGTTCGCTGTTGCGGTGATCCCCATAAAAGGCGGTTTTTTGAAGCTCTTGTTATCAAATACGGGTTGGACCGGTATGGATTCTTGATTGCAATAATAAGTTTGAAGCTCAGGTAAACTGAGTGTCGCATCAGCTTTGACCAGTCCGGTCAGATCAGAAATCGAAGTTGTGCCGATATTGACATAAAATTCCTGTCCGTCGTATACGGGTTGTGTCAACGCGCTGGATTTATCTGCCGACAACGCATAGCTGCTCGTCAAGGTGACCGCAACGCTGCTCGGCGGTTTTACCATCGATGCCGTTGTAACCCCCAGCTTAACCGGTCCGTACCAACCGCTGTTAACGCTCGCGTTACTGGTATCGAAGTTTATGGCGATCGAGGGATCCGGCTCGGGATCACTGCTTGATACAGCCGCAGCCGCACCGTCTACCAGTTGATTAAACAGCGCCACGATATCAGACTGAGTTCCGCCACTGTCAACAGGCACAAAGTTATTTCTGGAAGCAGGATCCGTATAGTACCAGAGAGCAGTTTGGGTTGCGATAAAGGCATCGCGCTGGGTAAGCGTAGGTATCCCGTACCGGTCTCTCAGCAATTGTATATTCGTTACGGTGTCATCGCCCCAATTCGCGCTCATGTCATCGCCTGTTGGTTTATAAGCACAAGCCAGCGCATCCGGACCCCAGAAACCATTTTTTACAATCCAACTGGCTTCCGGGACATACTTTACATCAGCAGTACTATAGGCATAACCATTAGTCGCATAAGCTCCCCAGTAGGCACTGTACAACGAGTTGGTTGTTGTCTGAAAACAATAGAGGTACATTATCGTGCTGGCATCTGCCGCGGTAGCATAGTGCATCATGGCAAAACTACCCCCGCTGTAAAGCGATTGATATTGTTTTAACGTCAGGTCGGTTTTTTGATCGAATTGTGTCGCCAAGTTAGAGTAGGTACTGGTGCTTTTAGAAACGTCAGCCACCGTTGCGGCGCCGTTTTCTACGTCTACTCTGACGATATAGGCACTGGTGTCGTATGCCCAGTTGGCCGCGCCACTGTTGGTCTCCGCGATCTTGAAGTAGTAGGTACCATCCGGCGCGTCGGCAAAGCTGAACGAGCCCGTGCCCGTGCCACCTGATGTCGTGATCGTCAGCTTCGACGGATTGGGGGAGGCAAGCGGGCTGGCCGCGGCGGTCGGGTCGGCAGCGCTCTTTATCTGGGTGCAGGTGAACTTAAACGCTCCGTCTTTTGCGCCCGAGCCCGATTGATTTACCGTGGTTTTGGTCACTGGAATCTTGAAATCAGCGGTGACGAGCTTCTTATAGGTGTTTTCAAACGTGATGTTGCCGGTAGCCGTCCCATCGTAGTGCGTGGTGTTATGGGCTTCCCAGCCATTTGATTGCGTCAGCGTTTTGCACACAAGCGTGCCATCTACCGCTCCTATGCCCATCGCGCCGGTACCGTAGCCTCTACCAGTAAAATCACTGTAGGGGGCAAGAACAGAGCCGATAAAGTCAAAACCGGTACTGGTAATGGTCGCCGCATTACTATCGGGGAAGTTCCACAAAATCCGGCTTGACCAGTCATGGCGAAGCGCCGCCATTTTATCCTTGTATGAAGTTGTGCCATCATAGGTAATACCGCCGCTTTGCGTAGCGTTGCCCAAGTCAATGATCTTAATGCCCATATTCATTCCCAGCGCCCCAAATGCAGTAGCGAAATCGAGCGCAGGGTTTCCGGAGTCATTTATTGTGTTCACCACATAATTGCCGTCAAAGCCCGCAGGAAAAGTCAGGGTGATATCCGTGTCATATATGGTAGCCGCAGTGACGTGTACATTAAATATGATCGTGTCATACTGCGAGAAATCCGTACCGGCGCTGGCAAGCGCAGCAGGGTCGAGATCCCAGCTATCCGCATCGCATACCAGCGTCTTGCCCTGCGCGCCGGCTGTCTTATCATAGCTTTGGCTGAGATCTTTTAGCGATGTCTCCGCGTCATCAAAAAATGCTTGTATTTCACTTAGCGGCCTGACGGTGGGGGTAATGTTTGAATGTTGTGTAAATGAGCCAGGAAAATCACTTTCATCATACGTGGGATTGGCGCCGGTATACTCCCATTGGTTCAGATACATGCTGCCAAAACTTGATGCCGACGTATCGGACACCATCACACTACCGCCAACAACATCTACGTTATTACCGGTGGGATTAGTTGCAATATCTCCCATGACCAGCAGTCTCGGGTCATGGGGAGCGATTGGATAAGCGCCTGTTTTAAACGTAACAGGCCGAGGCAGCCCAATAAGATAGTTCTGACTGGAGCCTGAAGTAAAGTTGCCTTTTGCCGCCAGACCGCCCTCAACGTCAGCATCGTTGACCGTTACGTCGCCAAACGCCACGACGCTGAAATCGTCAGCTGAGCCTAACGGCTTATTGTTAGTTCCCGGGACTTCCCAGCTAAGCCCGTCAGCGTTTTTGCTGTTGCCCACGTCCAAAGTTGTCCAGGTGTCCTCGGCCGGCCAGGTGTCAGTCCCGGTATTGGCCGCAGAGGTCATCGTTATGGCCCCGCCATCTGCCACGACGACCTTGACCAGGTATACACTGCTGTCAGAAGTCCAGCCGGGCGCGGCGGTGTCCTGTTCTGCGATCTCGAAATAATAGGTATCCGCCGGTACGTCGGCAAAGCTGAATGAGCCCGTGCCCGTGCCATCTGACGTCGTGATTGCCAGCGTCGATGGATTAGGAGAGGCGAGCGGGTCGTCTGCAGCGGCCAGGTCTGCGGCGCTCTTTATCTGGGTGCAGGTAAAGTGGAAGGTCCCGTCTTTTGCGTCCGCGCCCGATTGATTTACCGTGGTTTTGGTCACCGGGATGCTGAAGTCGCCAGCGGTGCTGGCGGCAAGCCCGATGTGCAGGGTAAACACACTCACGAGTACCAGAGTAGTAAGGCAAAGTGGGATAAAGATGACGATGGCTTTCTTCTTGCGCTTCCTGTCTGCAATAATGCTTCTTACGTTAACATCGAGATTAGTTTTCATGGCGTATGTACTGTCCCCCCTCAACAGAAAACAAGTATTAATTGCACCAGCAATTATTTGAGCCTTTGATACTTTTTGGTTATGCCTGGATTCCCCTGTAAAATGCCCCTCAAAAGTTTGTTAGCAAGTTCTTTGCTATCGTTAATAGTATACACCTGTTAACATTTAAATGCTTTACCTAGGCAGAGGCGCGGGGCTAGCGCTCTGCTCCGTTGAAAACGATGTTGCCACTGGCTCGTTTTTCGGGCAAGGCGCGCCGGGTCCCCGCGCGCTACACATGAGTTGGGGCTCGTTGCCAGCCCCAGTGTGGCAAACGCCCTTGACGTCACCTCAGCGTACCTTTGCTGCGAATAGCAGCAATTTCGCCCCCTCCTCCCGTCATCCTGCGCGTAGTCGCAGCATCCAGAGTGGAATACAAAATCCTGGATCCTGCGACTTCGCGCAGGATGACGAAGCTTTGGTGACAAACGCCCGAGGGGGGGTTGTCTCCGGGGTGTTTCTCCCCGGAGGATGTTTGTCTCCGGGGAGTGATTGCCTCCGGGAGGGGGGCTTCTCTCCGTACCCTACTGGTATCTCAGTGCATCGATCGGGTCGAGCTTCGCCGCACGGTGCGCCGGATAGAACCCAAAGACGATGCCGATCAGCATGCAGACCCCGACCCCCAGCAGCACCGCAGACGCCGTGACCTTCGCGCTGATCGTGCCGGTCGCGTTCACGATGACCGATATCAGCCAGCCGATGAACACACCG
>WQYT01000007.1 GCA_009781115.1 Coriobacteriia bacterium | reverse complement strand
GACAAAAACCCAACGGCTAATGCTCGAAAGCTTCGGCTTCAGCGAAGATGATCTAAAAGAATACGTTATCGGCGGATTTTCCGATCAGCCTGTATGTGCTTAAACGTTGCGGAATTCAGGTTAAATAGCTCCCAACAACAGCGGATTAGCAGTCGCCGCTAACAGCTTCAATCTGCCTGGATCCCTTCAGCGCGGCCTAGTAAGAAGTCGATGATGCTTACGACGCGGATGCCGTCTATGTCGGTCGGGTAAGTTCCCTCGCCAACGATGAGGTAGCGTGGATAGGCGTCATCAAGAAGCTTGAAGGGGCGCAGCTCGCGATTTTGGGTGTCTTCATTTTGCAGGGTGACGGCGACCTGGATATAGGCGCGTTTGCCGGGCCTGGTGGCGATAAAATCTATCTCAGTTGGCCCGATCTTTCCGATGCTTACTTCAAATCCATTGAAAAGCAGCTGTAGATACACGATGTTTTCAAGTGTGCGCCCCTGATCAAGGTTACGGTATCCCAGCAGGTAGTTCCGGAGTCCCACATCAGCAATGTAGTACTTGCTGAGTGTCTTCAGGTGATCTTTTCCCTTGATGTCGTAACGTGAAACAGGATAGAAAAGATAGGCGTCGACCAGCGCGGCCGCATAGGCCTCAACGGTTGTGTTGGCGGGATTCAGCTTCTCCGCTTTGAGGGCGTTAGTGATGCTGTTAAACGAATTGTTACTCCCAATGTTGTCAGCCAAAAACAGGATCAGCCGTTTTAGAAGATCGGGGTTCGTGATCGTACGTTTTGCATGCTTGCGCTCCCGATCAAGGATATCGCGCGTAACAACTGATTGGTAGAGCGTGGCCATATAGCTGCGGTGCGTCTCAAGATCGATATCCTCTGCCGCAAGAAAAGGCATGCCGCCAAATTGGCTGTAGTCCTGGAAGAGCCGGTCTAAAGTGAAGAATCCTTTTCCGTCAGTGGCCATGTTCGACTGTGGTCCCGCGGCGTCAAAAAAAGTCAGCCCTTTGAAATCCAGGTATTCCCTGAAAGTAAGCGGCAGCATCTTGATCTCGACATAGCGGCCCGAGAGATACGTTGCCAGTTCACTTGACAAGAGGTAAGCGTTCGATCCGGTGAGATAAATATCACAGTCGAAGTCGACACGCATCGCGTTAACGGCTTCTTCCCAACCCAGCACCCGTTGGACCTCATCGATAAAGACGTAGGTGTGCACAGACTGATCCATCCGCTCTTCAAAGTAGCGATAGAGAGACTTTGGATCTTGAGGTATGCCAGCCTGCATGGATTCCAGATTGAGAGTGACGATGCGCTGCGCTTCGACGCCGTCCTGGGCGAGTTTTTCGGCGACCAGGGTAAGCAGGGTTGATTTTCCGCACCGCCGTATCCCCGTGACAACTTTGATGAGATCCTTGTCCTTGAAGGCAAGAACTTGATTGAGGTATCGATCACGCTGAACCAGCTTCATGGCACTCCCATTTCATGTCAAAAACTTTCATTTTTGAAAAGTTTTTAATATTATAACGTACATTTAACTGGAATTGACGAGTTTGTAGCCATTTCATGTCAAAAACTTTCGCTTCAGAAAAGTTTTTGACATTGCTCCAAGGGTTGATGCGACCTTATGCGAATTGCTTCCAGAACTAAAGCATCACGCGCTTCAGTGCCTCTCTGAGTGTTTCTACCCCCATTGGGGGTAGAAATGGGGGTAGAAACGTCATTTCCGCCCCCATTGGCGGTAGAAATGGCGGTAGAAATGCCTTCATCAAATCCTTTGGCTCTTGCTTCGGTGGTTTTCAACATGACCATGATGTCGCTGCAGTAATTGCATTTGTGCAAAATGGGAGTCAACGAGACTATTGGGAGGCTTGCTTCCAGTAGAATAAGGTATGGTGCCAAAAAGATTGGAATAACAGATGCAAGATGATCTGAAGCAAGAGATCAATAAGGGCGAGTCGAAAACGCTTGAACTAAAGTCTGAGCTTCCTCAGCAAAGTGAGAAATACATTAAGACGCTGGTCGCCTTTGCTAATACTGCTGGGGGAAAGCTGATCGTAGGTGTACGCAACAAAGATAAAGCAGTGTTGGGCGTATCAAATGCAGCGGTGGCAGCCGACAGGATTGCGACAACTTTGTCGCAAATGTGTGTACCGTTGCTGACTCCTAATATTTATAGGGAGACTGTTGATGGGAAGGATCTGGTGATAGCCGAGATCTATCCGGGAGCCACCACTCCTTATTACATAAAGAGCCAGGGTATCGAAAAGGGCACCTACGTCAAAGTTGGGGGCACAACTGAACTTGCAGACGACGCGCAGATACGCGAATTGCAATTACGCGGCGCTTCGCAGTCCTATGATGCACAGATATATGTGGGCCAACCCTATGATGAGAAAGCTGCGCATGCGCTCTGTAAGGTTATTGACGAGTACCGACGCCAGAGCGCAGAAGCAAAAGGCAATGATGCGCCTGCACAGAAAGTGACCCCAACAAATCTGGAGAACTGGGGGTTATTGAGGCGCTTTGAGAGCAAGTTGCTGCCGAGTCGCGCCTTCATGCTTTTAACGGAGAATCCCTTTGAGTTTGCGAAGATACAATGTGCTCAATTTAAGGGAACTGACCGGGTGGTCTTTCTTGATCGACGAGAGTACAGCGGGCCGCTCTATGAACAGATTGAAGAAGCGGTACAATTTGTCTTGCGTAATATCCGTTTTGGGGCAGAGATCAGCGGATTGTTGCGCGAAGATTCATATGAGCTGCCTATTGTTGCTATTCGGGAAGCTATCATCAATGCGACGATCCATCGCTCGCTTCAGTTGACCTCGGCAGTGCAAGTGGCCTTATATGATGACCGGCTTGAGGTTTCCTCACCGGGCGCATTGTTTGGCAGTCTTACTCTGGAGCAGGCGCTGGCAGGGAGCACGGCTCTGCGCAACCCAAAGGTCGCTAAGGTGTTTGAGGAGATGGATCTCTTTGAAAGCTGGGGTACCGGACTGCGTCGTATCCGGGAGAGCTGCAAAAAGCTGGGGCTGCCTGAACCGGAGTTCCTTGAGATCGGCGATATGTTTCGAGTCAATTTGTTCAGGGCAGGTTTGGGGTCATCTGACCTCAAACCTGCGGTCAAACCTGCGGTCAAACCTGCGGTCAAACCTGCGGTCAAACCTGCGGTCAAAACTGCGGTCAAAAACTTTCAGGGAAAGCCTGCGGAAGCTCAGATGGAAATCATGCGCCTGTTAACGGGGAATCCCTCACTTACAGGCGTGGATTTGGCAGATAAATTAGGCGTTTCAGTTAGAACAGTGCAGGTTCACCTCGCAACATTGAAGTTAGAGGGACTATTGGAATATGTCGGAAGCGCTCGTACGGGGCATTGGGTTATCAATCGGTAGGATTTGGTAGTGTTATTGCGTAGCGGTTGCTGCTAGGCGCTAGGGCGCGTGTAGTTTCTGTTTGGGGGTTTCGGGCTAATTGTGGAGACAATTGTGAAGACGCTGAGCGTCGCGCTACACTTAGATGAACAGAAAAATTCCGCACCGCCAGAGAGTAACGGAGGCGTTCATGTCAACATTAGAGACGCGCAAAGTCGAGACACGCAGGATTCTTTTAGTAGAGGATGAAAAAACAATACGCGACGCGGTCGCCGCGTATCTGGAGCGTGAAGGCTACTGGGTAACGCCGGCGGCCGATGGGCGCGCGGCTCTTGACGCGTTTGCGACCCATCGCTTTGATCTGGTTGTGCTGGATCTGATGCTCCCAAAGATCAGTGGGGAGGTCGTGTGCCGCGAGATCCGCAACCACAGCGACGTGCCGCTGATTATGCTGACCGCTAAAGGCGAGCTGGATGATCGCATTATGGGGCTGGAGATGGGCGCCGACGATTACCTGGTCAAGCCCTTCAGTCCGCGCGAGCTGATTGCCCGGGTACGCGCTCTGCTGCGCCGGGTCCACACGGGCGACGAGCCCCAGCGTGACAAGCTGGTCTACGGCGATCTTGAGCTTGACATCACCGCGCATCAGGCGCTTCTTTCGGGCAAGGACCTGGACCTGACGGCCAGCGAATTCAAGCTGCTCACCACGCTCGCGCGTTACCCCGGGCGGGTCTACTCGCGCATGGAGCTGGTCGAGAAGGTGCTGGGCTATGACTTCGAGGGCTATGAGCGCACGGTCGACAGCCACGTCAAGAACCTGCGCGCTAAGCTGGGCGACGATCCGCGCAACCCGCGCTTCATCTACACCGTGCATGGCGTAGGCTATCGTTTCGAGCCCCAGGAAGATTCTGCCTCGGACGGCGCTGTGGGGGAGGAGCCGCCGCTGGCGACTGAGCCGGAGGAGGACTCCGCTGCGACAAGCGGAAAGAAGCGTGCCGAAAAGTAAACTGATACAACGCTTTTCTCCTGATATGGATGATGACTCGGGCCCCCGGCGGCCGAGCGTCTTTTCTTCACGTCTGGGTTTTGCGTTTGCTTTAGTTGCCGCGTTTACGGCGATCCTTGCCGGGGTCATCACCTTTCTGGTCTGGGACTATCAGTTCAATGACTACGTGCGCAGCAACCTGAAATCTATTGCCGATACGACCGCGACTTCTGCCGGTCAGGCCTACGAGCTTTATAAGGGCTGGAACATCTCTTCGTTTGCGGTAATACCTCAGGTCGGCGCGCGGGCTGATATCGGGGTGCAGATACTCGACATAAAAGGTGACATCGTCTATGACGAGGCCGATCTGCGTCAGCATGAACAAAGCATGTTTGACCAAAGTATAGATACCAACCTGTTCGATAATGAGCTTACGGTTCCGCGGCGCCCCACGGGAAATGTCGTCACCTCTCAGGTTATTGGCTATGGTCGGGAGGTAGGGACGGTCCGCGTCTGGGCCTATGGAACTGGCGGCCTGCTCAGCAGCCATGATGTGGCCATGCGCACCTCGTCGATGGTCGCCCTGGGGCTTTCTGCCTGTTTGGCGATCCTGGTGGCCACGCTCGCGGGCATCATCTACTCACGGCGTCTGGTGCGCCCCATCAATCGCATCACCGATGCCGCCGCCGCCCTGCGCGATGGGGAAACCTCCGCGCGGACCGGGCTTACTGGCGAAGACGAGATATCGCAGCTGGGAGAGACCTTCGACAATATGGCGGACTCCATCGAGGTTGACCGCAAGCTTGAGCGCCAGCTGACCAGCGACGTTGCCCACGAGCTGAAAACCCCTCTCATGGGCATACTGGCTACGGTCGAGGCTATCGAGGACGGCATCTTTCCGGCCGATCAGGCGCATCTTTCGACCATCAGTCACGAGACGCAGCGCCTGACCCGGCTCACCAACGCCATCCTTGAGCTTTCGCGCCTTGAGGCGGGATCGCTGCCCTTCCAGATGAAGCGCATCCCGGCTGACCAGCCCGCGCGCGCGGCGCTTGATGTTCACGGACAGCTGATCGAGTCGGCCGGGCTTAAGGTTCTGTCCGAGTTTGCAACAGGCTACTACATCTGGGGTGACCCCGACCGCCTGCAACAGGCTATTGGCAACCTGCTCTCCAACGCGGTGCGCTACACGCCCGAGGGCGGCACCATCATGCTGCGCGGCGCCTATAACAAAAAGACCCGGCGCTATCAAATCAGCGTGATCGATACGGGCATCGGTATCAAGCCGGACGACCTGGAGAAGCTGTTTACGCGCTTCTGGCGCGCTGATGAGGCGCGCGACCGCGCAACGGGCGGTATTGGCATCGGCCTGTCCATCACCAAGGAGATCGTTGATCGTCACAAAGGAGTGATTGAGGTCACGAGCGAAGTGGACAAAGGCACTTCGTTTTCCTTTATACTACCAACGATCAAATAGCTTTCTCACGCGACCTTGACCCGTGGAGTAAACTGGTAACGAGCGTAGCCTTTTTTACCTGTCCCTAAGGAGAACTTAATGCGGAACTATCTCTCGCGTATCTCGGTCTTTTGTGCTGTTATGCTGCTGATAAGCATGCTGCCACTGGCTGCCTTTGGCGCTTCTATCGCAACAACTGACACGGTGGAGCTTGCGCCAGGCGTCGCAGATCCTGGTGCTGGTGCGCCATCGCCTGCGCCTGCTTCGGCTCCGGGCTCTGCGCCTGCCGCGCCCGCGCCCGCTTCGACCCTGACCTCGGACCCTGCATCTGCTACTGCCGCTGCCCCCGCCTGGAATACCTACCAGGAGACCAATCTCAACATCTCCTACGCAGGCGCCTGGAGCAAGGCTTCCTCTTCTGCAAGCTCCGGCGGCGCGGTATGGCTTACTTCAGCCAAGGGAGCAAGCGCTACCTTTACCTTTACCGGCACCGGCGTCGAGTGGATCGGCATCAAAGCGGCTACCTACGGGACCGCTACAGTCTCTGTTGACGGAGGCAGTGCAACTACGGTCAAGATGACTGCTTCTTCTACCTCCTACCAACAGGCGCTCTTTCACAAAGAAAGCCTGACCAATAAAACCCACACCCTAAAGATCACGGTCACCTCTGCAAAGCCCAAGCTTGTCTGCATTGACGCCTTCAAAGTACAAGGTATTGCCGGTGTTCCTGATCCGGCTCCACATCCTGCAACGCCTTCGGGCAACGGCTGGGTTGCCTATACAGAGACCAGCGCCTACCTCAACTACTACGGTACCTGGACTAAAGCGGCTTCTTCTGCCAGCGCAGGTGGAGCCGTTAAGCTTACCAACAAGAAAGGCGCCGCCTTCCAGATCCGCTTTAAAGGAGACGCGATCGAGTGGGATGGCATCCGGGCTGCTACCTATGGCAAAGCACAAGTCACACTAGATACCGTAAGCCAGGGCACGGTCAATATGACCACCAACGCCACCTATCACAAACAAGCACTGTTTCGCAAAAGCGGGCTTGATGCAAGCAAGGTCCATACCCTGACGGTGACGGTCACGTCTGCCGCTCCGGCCCTGGTCTGTATCGACAACATCATGGTGCATGGTGGTTCTGCCCTTAGCTTTGCGCCGGCAACAGCGGCTGGCAATGGCTGGAACGCCTATCAGGAGACCTCTTCTTATGTCTATTATTCAAATGGCTGGAGCAAGGCGACCTCCGGCCCGTGCTCTGGCGGGGCCGTACGGCTGACACGCACAAAGGGCGCTTTTTTCCAGGTCGTCTTCAAGGGCGACGCGATCGAATGGGACGGCATTCTCGCTAAAACCTATGGCTCTGCGGTCGTTGTCCTTGACGGGGTCACTCAGAAAACCGTTACGATGACCATCTCATCAGCGACCCAGTACCAGCAAGCGCTCTTCCACCGCGAGGGACTCAACCCAAACGCCTTGCACACGCTTAGGGTGGTGGTCAGTTCTTCTGCCCCCAAGCTGGTCTGCCTGGATCGCCTCATGATCCGGGGAACCATCGGGTGGACGAGCGGCAACGCTTCTCTTGACAGCCGGATCCGTACGATACAAAGCCAGCTCGGTTCTACGGGCGATGTCTTGCTCAAGAGCTTTAATTATGTGCGGGCGTTTCCCTATATCCGCACGCCTGACATTCCTACCGGCGACTACTCCGTGCCCTATGCGCTCAGCATGCTCCAGAAGCATGGCGGCAACTGCTACCGTTTTGCCGCGCTGTTCTGCGTGCTGGCCCGCGCCTATGGTTACAACGCCAAGGTGATATCGGGGACGGTCCCGCGCATTGGCGGCGGGCGGGCGCCGCATGGCTGGGTCGAGATCACGCAGAACGGCAAGGTCTATGTGTGCGACCCCGACCTGTCCAAGAATTATCCCTCACGCAACTGGTTCATGTTTACCTACAGCCAGGCGCCCACTGACTATCGCAAATAGGCGCAGGAGCAGGCAGGCAAGTGGGGTAATGAGAATCCGGGGTAACAGCTAGATGGTATTTTCTTCACTGGCGTTTTTGTGTGTCTTTTTGCCGGTCGTGTTCCTGCTCTATGTCCTGCTGCCGCAGACGCGCGCAAAAAACGCGCTCCTTATTGTGGCAAGCCTGGTGTTCTATGCCTATGGGGAGCCTGTCTATGTGGTCCTGCTGCTGGCCTCGGCGTTGCTGAACTGGGTGCTGGGCCTGGCCATTGGCGACGCGGCGCGACGCCAGGGCAGCGGAGGTCGCCGGCGCGTGGCGCTGATCGTTGCCGTGACGCTCAACCTGGCGTTCCTGGTCGTCTTCAAGTACAGCGGTTGGCTCCTGACGCTTGCCAACCAAACCCTGGGTACAAAGCTCGCCGCGCCTCATCTTGCGCTGCCCATCGGCATCTCGTTTTATACCTTCCAGGCGCTCTCCTATGTGATCGACGTCTATCGGGGGACTAGCGCCCCCCAGCGCAGCTTCTTCAGGCTGCTGCTGTTCATCTCGCTCTTTCCGCAGCTTCTGGCAGGCCCCATCATCAAGTACCACGAGCTCGAAGCGCAGCTTGCCAGGCGCCGGGTCACCGTGCGTAAAGTCGCCACGGGGCTGCGCCGCTTTGCGGTCGGGCTTGCCAAGAAGGTGCTCATTGCGATCCCGATGGCGGCCGTGGTCGATGCAATCTACGCGGCGCCGCACAACCAGATCAATATCGCGGTCGCCTGGATAGCGGCCCTGGCGTTTCTCGCGCAGATATACTTCGACTTCTCGGGTTACTCGGATATGGCGATCGGCCTGGCGAGCATGTTTGGCTTCAGCTATGCAGAGAACTTCGACCACCCCTATATCTCGCGTTCGATCCAGGAGTTCTGGCGGCGCTGGCACATCTCGCTTTCCTCCTGGTTTACGACCTACCTCTACATCCCGCTGGGCGGCAACCGCAAGGGCCGGGTGCGCGCGGTGCTCAACCGCTTTGTGGTCTTTGTCCTCTGCGGCCTGTGGCACGGGGCAAACCTGACCTTTCTGGTGTGGGGCGCGTTCCAGGGCTTTCTGATGATGCTTGAAGAGCTGCTCCCGCTGCGCAAGCTTCCCCGGGCGCTGGGCTGGTTCTATGCGTTTGTGATGGTCTGTCTGGGCTTTGTGGTGTTTCGCGCAAGCTCTGTCGCGCAGGCGCTGTTCATGCTCCGCCAGATGTTTGCCGGCTTTAACTTCAGCCATCTGCCGGTAGCGCGCGCCAGCTGGATGCTCAGCCCGCTGGTCATCACGGTCTTTTGCGTGGCGATCGTCGCCTCGACGCCCTTTGCGCGTCAGTTGATCGATTATCTGCGCGCCCGGGTGCGTGGGCTGGCGCCGGTCGTGCGCGTCGCGAGCTACGTCAGCGCGCTGGCGCTGTTCGTGATGTGCTTCCTGTCGCTTTCTGTGGGCGGCTACCATCCCTTCATCTACTTCAGGTTCTAGTGGGGTGACGCTGATGACAAAAACTGAGAGAGCCACGAAGAGACCTGAGCCGGGGAACGTCAGTGCCGCGGGCGCGGGCGCGCTTGAGAAGTCTCAGGTCACGCATGAAGCACGACCAGAGGTGACCCAGTCGGTCAGAAAAACAAAACCGCGCTCAAAGTCCTGGGGCAGCCTGCTGTTCATTGTTTGTGTTTTTGCGCTGCTGGCAGCGCCTGCGGTCGGCATGCTGTGGACCCGGACCGGCGCCTTGGAGAGTGGGGACGCTACGGAGTTTCCGCGGCTGGTCGTCAAGGGCCGGTTCAATCGCGCCTATCTCTCGCAGGCGGGTGCGTACTTCGAGGCGCACTTTGCGGGCCGCGGCGTAATGATCACGGCTGACGCCGCGCTTCAGGAGCAGGCCTTTGGGGTCTCTGCGACCGATCAGGTGGTGCTGGGGCGCGACGGCTGGCTGTATTATGCGGGCGACCTTGACGACTACGTGGGCGCAGCGCCGCTCTCCGACCATGCGCTGTCAAACATCGCGCACAACCTCGCGCTGATGCAGGACTATGCCGGGGCCCAGGGCGCGCGCTTTGCCTTTGCGGTCGCGCCCAACAAGATGGGGCTGTATCCGGACCAGATGCCCGCGCGCTACTTGAAGTCGCCGCTGGCCTCAGACGCCCAACGCCTGGCGCCCTACCTCAAGCAGGAGGGGGTCACCACAGTCGATCTGTTCTCCGCGCTTGCGCCGGATGCCGGATCCCTGTACCTGAAGCGCGACTCGCACTGGAACAACAAGGGGGCGCTGGTTGCCAACGGGCTGCTCAGCTCGACGCTGGGCATCAGCGACCCGGTCCGGGCGGGGGCTGGCACGAGCGCGGGCGCTGGCGCTGGCGCTGGTACGGATGCGGACGCCGGCGCCTGGATCACGCGGACCGACCACCTCGGCGACCTCGAAAAGATGCTGCACCCCGCGGCCCCCCAGCCCGAGCTACAGTACTACCTGCCGGGCGTCAACGACGGCCCGGCCACAACGGGCAGCAGCTGGCGCTACACCAGCGCGGCGCGCCGCTTCGATGACGACCTGGTCACCACGTCAAGCGAGGCGACGGGCACGCTGGTCATGTATCGCGACTCTTTTGGTGACGCCCTGTTGCCCTATCTGGCTTCAGAGACCGGCAGCGCGACCTTCTCAAAACTGGTGCCCTACAACGCGTTGCAAATCGCCGATGAGGGCGCTGATTTTGTGATTGTCGAGCGGGCAGAGCGCCACCTCGCCTACCTGGGCCAGCAGCCGCCGATCATGCCGGCCCCACTGGTTGCGCTGGACACAACTGGAGCGCTCCAGAGCACGGGCGCGGCCAACACGGGCACAAGCGGGGGGCGCTCGGGCGCGGGCAAGACGGGCGCGAACGGCACGGGCGCGAACGCGGCGGCGGGCGCCTTTACCCAGGATGTCAACGGCCCTCTGACCAGCTTTTCTGGCACGCTTGACCCCGGGGCGGTCCCCACAGGCGCGCAGATCTATGTGAGTCTGGAAGATGCCACCGGCGCGCAGCAGACCTACGAGGCTTTTACCACGTCGCCCAGCGGCGCCTGTGACAGCGGTTACCTTGCCTATGTGCCCACTCAGGAGATATCCCCTGATGTTAGAATGGTAAGGGTATATGTGGTCAGACAGGGGCGCCTTTATCTGGTTGACTCGATATCCTGGCGACCCTGATAAGAAACAGAACAGGAACACACTGATGCGAAAGCAGAAAAAGGTTTTGATACGTACTATAGCGCTGTGCGCCAGCCTGGCTCTTCTGGCTGGTAGTCTTGCCGGTTGTGGCAAGAAGCCGTCACAGGCAAACAAGCCCGGCTCAGAGGCCTCGCAGGATGCAGGCGCCCTTGTCTTTGGGACAAAAAGCGCCTCTGCAAAAAGTATCGAGGTGACAAACAAGACCAGTCGGGCAATCGCAAAGCTTGATCTGAAGGGCTCTGAAGAGACCACGTGGACACAGCACCCGGCGGCGACACGGCCCTGGAAAGACGGCGAGAAGGCTACGATCTATTACACTGAGCCTGCTGCCGCTGCGCCCGCGAAGGCCCCCGCAGATGGGGACCAGGTTGCCGTGGCGCTCCAGCCTCAGCTTGACGTCCAACTGACGTTTGAGGATGGCAAGACGAGCGTCCTGCATGCAATCCAGCTTGACGGCCTGACAGACGGAAGCTTTGGGTTTGATGCGACCAGTGGGCTGGCGTATCTGAGCTATACGGAATCCGGGCAGACCTATTCCACGCTGGACGCGGAAAAGGCGCTGCAGGCAAAGGCGGAGGCGGCCCAGAAAACTAACCCCAATAAAGCGTCTACGGCAGAAAAGGCTAAAGTGGATAAACTGATGGCAGACCGAAAGGCCGCGATGGAAAAAGCCGCCGCCAACAGGGCCTCAGCGCTGAAAAAGGCGGCGAAAAAGAAGAATAACGACCCGCGCAAGGTAAAGCAGCAGGGTGACCAGTGCATCGGCGATCTGCTCCTCAAATAAATTAGAAAATTAGAAAACTTCTCTCAAATTTTGAAGATGTTATGGGATTATGTTATTTTTCTTGAAAGTCCTATAATCATAGTACCTGTACCCGAATGATTTTGCACAGGAAAAAGCCAGTTACTGGCTTCCAGAGAGGGGCATGCTATGGGCAAGGTACATCTCGGCGCGCGCCAGATGAAAGGCGCAGCTAAAGTTTTTATGCTCACTATGAGCGTGAGCGCAGTGTTGGTCGGCGTGCTGCTTATGTGCGCGGCGAAGTTACCCGCTAACCAGGCGGCCGCGGCTACGGCTACGGCTGCCAGCACGGTTTCTCCGGTGAAAGTGTCTGATCCCGATACCAGCGATCTGCTTGCACAGGTAAGTCCAAACAGCTACGAGGACGGGCGCATCTGGACTGACAAGTCGGTCAACAAGGACCAGACAACCATCAGCGCCGTCAACGGAAACCCGCTCAAGGTCGTCGATACCTCCAAGACAAACGATTTCTCGGTCGTGTTATCGGCGCTCTCACAGAGCCATTCGGTCAGTGCGGTCACGTCGCCCAGTGATGTGGTGTTCATCATCGATATCTCGGGCAGCATGGTTCAGGAGAAACTCGGCTCGCAGACGCGCGCAGAGGTTATGGTCGAAGCCCTTAATGGCGCCATCGTTCAGTTGATGAGCGCTAATGCCTACAACCGCGTTGCGGTGGTGGCCTACGGGGGGATACGCGATACTCCCGGTATTGGCCATCCGCGTCAGGTCAACGTGCTCCCGCTGGGGCGCTATGATATCGACGGCAACTGCTTCAGCATCAGTGGGTCAACCATCAGGGTAAACTCCCAGATCACCAGCGCAGACTCCTCGGTTCCTGCAAGCTTTGTGGTAACCGGTGGCACCCCGACTCAGATGGGGATCGCAAATGGCGCCAAAATACTGGCGAACAACGCGGACACGACCTTCACTGATCCTGCTACCCTGATAACATCGACGCGCAGCCCGAACATCATTTTGCTGACCGATGGCGAGCCCACCTTTGCCTGGGATGACTACACCATGGCCGGCGCGACTGATATGAATTTTGACCACGGCAACGGCAATCCCAGCGACATGGGCATGGACATTTTGACCGTGGCAACCGCTTCCTACTGGAAAAAGCAGGTGAGCGAGCACTACTACGGCTCAGGCGGCAAAGAGGCACACGTCTATACCATCGGGGTTGGCATTACCGGCAACAACGCGCCGACGGTCATGGACCCTGCCAGAAACGCGCGAAGCGACACCTTTACCTACTCCGGTACCTCCTACAACGCAAAGGACCTTCTGGATACCTTTGTGGCCGGATCGTCCCCGGTGACCTTCCCGGTTGTTCGCAATACTCCGGACGGCTCACTCACGTTAGGCAGCGAACTTACCACGATTGCCAACGATACGCCCTCTGCTGGTTATGTGAGCGATTATGAGTATACTGACGGCTACTATCCTGCCGATAATCCTGCCGCGTTAAACGATGCGTTTACCACCATAGCGCAGGCCATCATCACTTCTGCGGATACCTATCCCACTGACACCCAGGATTCAGACCCGAACTTTACGGGCAATGTGGTCATAAAGGATGTGCTGGGGCAGGGCTTTGTGTTCAAGCGCCCCCAGGGATTTTTTATCGACGACACCGAGTATAACGGCAATACACTCGCCAATGATCTGGTTAACAATAAGGGCGGGGCCCATTGGAATGGCTACGTCAACGTGCTGGTAAACCGCATGGGTATCTCGCCGGCAGAGGCGGCGGACCTCATCAGCTCAAGCGTTGCAAACGGGCGCCTCTACTATAGCAGCGCGACAGATTACAGCACGGAGATCCGGTGGTATGCCGACAGCAACCTCAGCTACCTCGGCAACTATTATGACAGCGCAGGCGCTATGCAGCCTGCGCCGGCGCAGGCGACCTGTACGGTATCGCTGCATTCGGTAGAGGGCCAGGTCAACGATCCGGTTTCGGGCAAAAAGACGGACCTGATGTATCTCTACTTTGAAGTTGTTACCGCGCTTAAAGGCGGGGACTTTAACGCCCCGCAGATCAATAACACCGTGCCGTTTTCGCTGGAGGCCCGTCAGCAGGCGGCGCTCTGGTATATCCCGGCGAGCCTCATCCCGCAGCGCTCAGTCAAGCCGGTCTATGCCAACCAGCGGGGGGGATCTGGCCCGCTTTCCGGGGTGACCATCGAGGAGGCGCCCCCCATCCGCGCCTGCTATATCGTGGGGCTGCGCGACGACTTTGACCTCTCGCTCTTTTCGGCCGCGTATAAAAACGCGCACAAGAATGCCGCTGGCGACGGCTGTTATTTCTACACCAATGACTGGCAAAGCGATCTTAAGCTGGGCCCCCGTAGCTCGACTGCGGCCTTTGTGCCCAACATTTCTAACCCCTATTACTACTACACGGGTAGCGAGGGAGGCGCCGGAAAGACCTGGCTGTACACCAAGTCTGGAAGCGGTTACACCGAGGCTGTTACCTATGCGCCGGGGACTCAGTACTATGTGAGAGACGAATACTTTGATTCGACCGCCGCGCCCACCTATCTGGCGGAGGCCTACGAGTCTGTTGACGCAAGCCAGGTCAAGATCTCTGTTGATACCGGCGGCAAGCCCTACATTGCCTATGGAGTATCCCGGGTGCCGAATGTCCCCGACTTGATAAACAAGAAAACCAGCAACCCGACGGCCACGCTGCCCAATTCCTTCCGGGAGTATTCCGCGTTGACAGGCATCGTGCAGCAGCATCTGCTGGGCAACAACGGCAGGATCGAGGTGCTTTCTACCAAGACGCCACCCGATGAGCCGGGCGAACCAGGAGAGCCCGGAGAGCCGGGCAGGCCCCCGGTCACACCGCCGGTCACGCCACCCGCCACACCTCCTGCTACGACGCCCGCAACCGGGGACAGCTTCAGCCTAGTCTCAGGAGCGATCGCCCTCCTGGCGCTGCTTGCCGTAGTGGCCGTGGTCTTCAGACACCTCTACGCAACCCACCCCCGCCGCGCCCGCACCTGAGGTTTACGCTGCGACGGCTAGGCGCCGCCAAAACCAGAGGTTGGTTGCAATGATTTTATACGGGAGTGGCGCGAGGGCCTGCCATGTGAGATAATCGTTTACAACGTAAACGGTTAAGGAGCGCACGATGAGCAAGTCAGTAGCAGCTATACGGTTTGAGCCAGAAGAGAAAGATTGGATTAACTCCTTTGCGCAAATGAATGGCCTGAGCTTTTCTGCGCAGGTACGTGCCTGGGTGCTTGAGTGTCTTGAGGATGAGCTCGATGCGCGTGATCTCAAGCTCGCCGTTGAAGCAAGCGAGGCTGATCCGACAGACGTTGGCATTAGCATCAATGAGTTTGCGGAAAAGTATGGCGCCCGCTAATGGGATACCATGTCAGGATCAAGCGCCGCGCAGAGAAGGAGCTCGCAAAACTACCGATAAAGTCCCGCTCTCTCATCGTCCAGTTCATACGCGATGAGTTAGAGGGCTGCGAAGATCCGCGCGAAGTAGGCAATGGGAAGAACTTGGAGGGCATTGCCGGAGGCTGGCGCTGGCGTCTGGGAGTCTATCGCCTGCTTGCGGTGATCGACGACAAAGAGATCACTATCCAGATATTTCGTGCTGGACATCGACAAAGCGTATATAAGAATCTTCCACACTAACGACCCAAGTCTTGCGCCGCGTCCCCCAGACGTCACCAAAAACCAGAGGCCTGTCATTTCGTGTAAGGCATGAAGCAAGTACCCCATTGGGCTTACGCCCCCGCGGGACAACTCTGGTCATATCTCTGGTCATATGCTGGGTTTTTTGGCGAGTGTATAGGCGTTGCGGCGAAAGCCGATACGTAGTCACCTACTTGAGGTTTTCGCCGCGACGGCTATACGCCGCCAAAATGGTGCCCCCGGCGCGAATCGAACGCGCGACACCAGCTTTAGGAGGTCACCGCATGTACAAATATCTTACAATAAGTAGCACCGTTTGCGCAGGTCAGATGCCAAATTGCCCAATCAACGATGATGTAGTTTTGTTTGCATTGAGGGCAATTTGAGGGCGACTATCAAGTCAAGTGCGAACCCATAACTCAAGATTCTTAATATTCTGCTAAAATGATTTTGCCAAACAATTCGGATTTCTCAGTTTGAAATCTCTCATTCAAGAAGGCGTGCTGAAGGGCATCCGCATTTTCTTGTATGAGAAATTGAATTGTTTGGCGACAATTGTGGGTGCTCTTCATCTTGTTGTTGCAAGAGTCTCCACCCATATCGGTATAGGAGGCCACTATGAAAAGGCTTGGACTAATAAGCATCATACTTGCTCCTCCATTACCGATCGCTATTGATGCGTAAAGACTGGAGGAGATATCAATGAATTGTCCATCATGCGGGACACCAGTAGCGGAAGGTCATGATTTCTGCGGGAAGTGTGGCGCCCAAGTTCGACAACTACAGTCGCCGCCTCAGCCTCAGCCTCAGCATAAAGAAACTCCGGTCATTGCAGTGCATGTACCGGAGGCGATTAACAAATTAAATCTCAAACGCAAAAAAGTTCAGTCGACACTTTCGCAGAAGATACCTCAGATTCAGGTTGTGCCGAGGCAGTTACAACCTGTATCTCAAGAGCCGCCGATGTCTGTGCCCCCATCTGAGCCGCCCGTATCGGAGCCACAGCCGCAACCTGCACCAGCTTCCCAACTACAGCCTGTGATTGAGCCTCAATCGCAACCTGTGACTCACGAGCATTTGGTGTCTGAGATTCCAGCGGTGCCGTCCGCTCCTCCCAAGAAGCGGGGAACCTCTTCTTTGGTGTTTGCCATCCTTGGTCTAATGTCTGTCTTTATGGGTTTTGCTGGGATGTTCTTCAGTGGCATTGGTCTAATTCTCGGTATTATTGGTTACAGTAAATCCCATAAAGCGGGCGATCCAAAGGGGCGTGTCACTGCAGGAATTGTACTAAACATCATTGTATTTTTGATATCAATAGGGGTGACGGTCTATCTCTTTATGCTCATTCTTCCACTGATAAGAGCGGCCGATAATGGTGCAAATATGGTCAACAATCCTACTAGCTTGTTGGCCCCCATTATCAAAGCTCTCATTGCAGTTTTTAAGAAATAGTTATTGGTGACAATCACTCTAATTAAGTTGAGAATGAGTTCAATTTACTTGAGCTAGCCCGACGAAAGGGAGAGAAAGGACAAGAAGTGACAAAAGGGGGCAGGCCCCTTTTGTCATGTCGTAAGCCTTACGCGGCCCCCGCATGCATATGCGCAGACGCGCGTAAGGCTTTTTTCGCTACGTTTTAGCCTTGTGCTGCTGATAGAGCCAGAAACTCTGCTGGGCTCATCACTTTTGGTCGTTCGATATCTAAGTTTTTGAAATGCTTGTCGCCGCTCACAATAATATCAACACTTGCGACAATAGCAGCATCAAGGATTGGTTGATCTTTTGGATCGGCGATAGTGACCTCTGATCGGGCAGCTTCTGGTACCAATTCATATTGCATTGAACCGAGCATCTTTTGTACCACCGGAAGCGCTCCAGGGTATTTCGAACCTAACACCCGTTTAGTTTCGTCAATGATATAAGCGCTCAAAACCATTTCATACTTGCTGCCAATGTCCAGCAACACCTCTGCCAGTTTTGAATCCGGACGCAAAATCGCAGAAATGATGATGTTGGTGTCAGGCATTACCCGCATCAGGCATCAGCCCCGTAACGTTGTTCCATAACAGCTTCGAGTACATCCCCATCACTTGTCCAGCCGATCTTCTCAGCAACGCCAGCAAGTGCCGCTTGAGCCTCTTTGATGGCCGCTACTGATGCGTTATCGATAACTACGTCGCCGTTTGCGCGCTGAAAAAACAAGACTTTGTTGCCAGGCTTGATTCCAAGAAGACGTCGCACCTCTGCCGGTATAGTTACTTGTCCGTTAGTGGTCACCGTTGAAAGGTCCAAAATCGCTTCAGACATTATGCCCTCCGATCTATTAAATCTAATAACTTTATTAAATTATAACATCCTACGTGAGTCTTACACCACACTCGCATAGCACCGCCAAAACCACAAGCCTGTCATTTCGTGTAAGGCATGAAGCAAGCGCCCCATTGGGCTTACGCCCATGGGGCACTTGCTGAATGACTTAGACGGAATGACAGGTGGTGCCCCCGGCGCGAATCGAACGCGCGACACCAGCTTTAGGAGAGCTGTGCTCTATCCCCTGAGCTACGGAGGCACATAACCAGTATAAGGGAAGACTCAAAAGTCCCGCAAAGTACGGGGCTTTCTTTTGTGTTGCGTGACAAACACCCCAGGGGTGATTGTCACGCAACACAAAAAATCCCGGTCAGACTTTTAAGTCCGACCGGGATCTGCTTTTGGGTCCAGCTCAAAGCCTGAGGCGCTGCTAGGGCATCCGGTCGCCGTCAATGGTAAGGGGGATGTGGGTGCCCTTTGGCACGCTGGCGCCAACGTTTGGAGGGCCAATTTTTATCACGGCGCCACTGGAATCGCCATTTTTATTTGGGGACCAGGTGACGTCTTTGGCGGGGTCACAAACGAGGCCCAGGGCGGTAAGCTTATTGATAGCTTGCTGCAGGTTCAGGCCCATGACATCGGGGACAACAACAGGAGCCGGCCCCTTGCTGACCGTGATGGTCACCGCTGTACCTTTGGGAAGCGGCGTATTGGCGGGGATGCTCTGGCTGATGACCACGCCCGTATCCACGGTGTCGCTGAAGTCCTGCGTGACGGTTACCTTGAATCCGGCGCCGGTCAGCAGGTCTTGTGCTTTGGTCTGGGTCTGGCCGCGCACATCAGGCACGGTGCCCATTTCTTTGCCCAGCGAGATAGCGATGTGCACGGTTGAGCCTTTTGCGGCTTCAGTCTTTGCGGCGGGGTTCTGGCTCATGACCTGACCGCTGGGTACATCCGGGCTGTTGGCAGGATCGTCTATCTGGACCTGGAACCCGGCGTCTTGCAGGGTCTTCATGGCGGTTGCCTGGTCCATCTTGCTCACATCGGGGACCTGGGCCATCTCCTGACCCTGACTGATGACGACATTGACCTTGGTCTGCGGGTCAACCTTTGCGTTTGCCGCGGGGTCTTGTTTCATGATCTGTCCCGCAGGGATCGTGGGGGAGTAATCTTTACTCTGATCGCCCAACACCAGACTCTGCGCCTGCAGGAGTGCGTCGGCTTCAGCTACCGTTCTGCCGGTCAGATCCGGCACCGCCTTTTGGCTACTGCCGCCAAACCAGCCGAGCGCAAAGCCGGCTGCCAGGATGCCGGCAAGCAGGACCACGGCAACGACTATCCAGATCCAGGCTTTGCTCTTTTTCTGGTCAAAGCGCTGGTCCCTCAGGTCGCCCGAACGTACGCCCATCGAGCCTGCGCCAGCGCCGCCGCCTCCGTAGGCGTCCAGCTGTGGCATCACGGTTGTCTGCTGACCCGGGTCACCCTTGACGCCCGCGCCTGCGCCTGCGCCGACGCCAGCAGGTACGCGCCCGAGGAGCTGAGTCTCCTCGCTGTTGCCCACGCCCGCAGCAGCCGCAGCGCCAGCGCCTGCGATACCCGCCACAGCGCCCGCGCCGATGATCGGTTCATCGCGCACGATGCGGACCAGGTCGGCGCGCATCGCGGATGCGGTCGAATAACGGCTCCGGGGATCTTTGGCCATGGCGTAACCGATGACCATCTCAAGGTTTGGATCGATCTGGGGGTTGATGCGCGAAGGGCGCATTGGCTGCTCGTTTACCTGCTTGAGCGCGGTGGCAATCGGCGTATCGCCGTCAAAGGGCATCTGCCCGGTGCCGGCTTCATAAAGCACGACCCCCAGCGAATACAAGTCGCTTGCAGGCGTCAGCTGGCGTCCCTGCGCCTGCTCCGGGCTCACATAGTGCGCGCTGCCCAGTACCGATCCGGTCTGGGTCAGCGTGGTATTGCCCGCGCGCGCAATGCCAAAGTCCATGACCTTGACGTTGCGGTCTGCGGTAATCATGATGTTGTGCGGTTTGATGTCGCGGTGGATCACATCGTAGCCGTGGGCGGTGGCAAGCGCGCTACAGACCTGCGCGCCAATCTCTGCAACTTCCTTGGAAGGCAGGGGACCGCGCTCGCGAATGATGGTCTTTAAGTCTGTGCCGCGCACGAGCTCCATAACGATGTAGTAGGTGTCGTTTTCCTGGCCCCAGTCATAGATGTTGACGATGTAGGGGCTGCTGAGGTTGGCCGCTGCCTGTGCCTCCTGGCGAAAGCGCGCGGTAAACGCGGGGTCATGAGCATAGCGTTCATGCATGATCTTGACGGCAACATTGCGGCCCAGTGTCTCATCGACGGCGCGATAGACGTCGGCCATGCCTCCGGTCCCGATCTTCTCGGTGAGTCGGTATCGTTGTCCTATCAAAGTTTCCTGCATAGTGGTATGCCTCTACTCTTTCCGTTACACTTCGTTTTATTATACAAGGTTCTGAGCATTTTCATGCATTTATGGTCGAGTTGTTGTGGCGGTTGTGGCGGATGTGGTGGCCCCGGCGCCTGTCTTCTGGGACGCTGCGGTTTGCGCGAGAGCGGTCTTTAAGATCGAGCCCGCCATAGGCGCCGCGCTGGGCGCGTTGCTCCCTTGCCCTACCAGGAGAATGGCGATGGCGACCCGGGGGTTATCTGCAGGCGCAAAACCAATGAACCAGGAGTTCGTCGGGCGGCTTTTTCCCACTTCCGCCGTGCCGGTTTTTCCTGCTACCTGGATGCCGGGAATCTTTGCACCGGTGCCCGTCCCGCCGTTTACGACGGTAATCATCGCGGCCTTTACGCGCGCTGCGGTCGCGGCGTCGCAGGCGACCATCCAGCTCTGCGGGCTGGTGCTTCCTAAGATGGTCGCGGCGTCGTGGGCGGCACTGATGTGATCGACCACATAGGGGCGCATGATGGTTCCGTTATTTGCGATGGCGCTTGCGACCAGGCCCATCTGGTAGACGGTTGCCTGCGGACCAGCGGGTGAGGCGTGCTGGCCGACGGGCTGGCCAATGCCGGACCAGGCGGTCTCCCAGGTGGTCATTTGCCCGGGGTCAGGCATGAGCGAGGTCTTGATGGGCAGGTCATAGGGGATGTCTTTATTGAACCCGAAGCTCTCAGCCTGAGAAACCAACCTGCCCGGCCCCATCTTCACCGCGATCTGCCCAAAGACCGTGTTGACTGATTTTTGCAGAGCAGTCACGGCGTTGATGGTCCCGTAGCTGTAGTGGTCGTAGTTGGTGACCGGCGCGTTACCGATGCTCATGGCGCCCGCGCCGGAAAAGGTCTCGGCATCGGTGATGACGTTTCCTGCGTAGGCGCCCGTCAGGGTCACGACCTTAAACGTTGAGCCGGGCGCCAGCAGGGTCTGGCGACTGCGGTCGAGCAAAGGCGCGGTCGTATCGGACTGGAGCTGCGCCCAGTTCTTCTCTACCGCACCCGGATCGTAGTCGGGGTGAGAGGTCGAGGCCAGCACGGCGCCGGTCTTTGGCTCGAACACCACGACGGCGCCGGTCGAGGAGCCCAGTGCGGACTCCGCTGCGTCCTGAACTTTCGAGTTAAGCGTCAGCACGACGTTGTTGCCGGTGACCGGACGCGCCAGGGCGTTGTTGATGACGTCTTGCCAGTTAGCGTAGCTTTGCTGGCCGGTCAGGGTGTCATTCTGGCTGGCCTCAAGGCCAACCCTGCCATAGATCGAGCTGTAATAGCCCAGCAGATGCGACGCATAGGCGCCCTTGGGGTAGACGCGCTTGTAGGTGACCGCGTTGGTGTCAGGATTTTTGACCGGCTTTGAGTCTGCCAGGACCACGTTGTCATCGGTCAGTATCTTGCCGCGCGGATTGCGCGCCTCCGCGGTAAGGTTATGAGTGTTGCCGGGATAGTTGTTCAGCGTGCGTGCGTCAATGACCTGTATCCAGCACAGGTTGGTTACCAGCGCGACGACCAGCAAAGAGAACAGGACAGAAAGCGCGGTCAGGCGCCTCGAAAGCGAGATGCGTCCCAGGACCGAGAGCGCCCCGCCGGTCGACTTCATCTCAGTCTCGACGCCGGTTGTCTCGTCGCTGGCGCGCAGCAGCAGGGCCAGCAGGACAAAGGTCGAGAGCATGGAGGAGCCGCCGCGGCTGATGAAGGGCAGAGTAATGCCCGTCAGAGGGATCAGGCGACTCACGCCGCCGATGATCACAAAGACCTGCAGGCCCAGGCTCGCGACCAGCCCGACGGCGGTAAAGGCCGCCATGTCAGATTTGGCGCGCGCCGCGGTCGAGAGGCCACGATACGCAATCACAAGATAAGACCCCAACAGCGCGACGGCGCCCAGCAGCCCCAGCTCCTCGCCAATCGAAGCAAAGATGAAGTCGGTGTCAACCGCCGGGATACGGGTTGCCAGCCCGCGTGCCGGGCCCACCCCAAACAGCCCGCCGTTGGCAAGCGAGTACAGCGACTGGACCAGCTGGTAGCCGGTGGTTTGCGCGTACTTGAAGGGATGCAGCCAGATCTCAACGCGGATCTGAACATGGCCAAACAGATAGTAAGCTGTCACCGCACCCGCGCTGAATAACACCAGCCCGATAAACACATAAGAAAGGCGGCCAGTCGCCGCGTAGAGCATGATCAGGAAAATGCCAAAGAACAGCAGCGAGGAGCCCAGGTCGCGTTCTGCGACCAGGATTACCAGCGAGACGCCCCACATGAGCAGGATGGGCGCAAGCGTGCGGAGCTCGGGGATCGAGACGCCGAGGAAGCGGCGCGTCGAGATGCTGAGCATCTCGCGATTTTCGGCCAGATACGCCGCCAGGAACAAGATAATCAGGACACGTGCGATCTCTCCTGGCTGGATGGAGAAGTTGCCAATCACGATCCAGAGCTTTGAGCCGTTGATATCGCGGCCAATAACAGCCGGGGCAACCAGCAAAATGATACCAATAAGCATGAGCAGATACTTGTAGTTGCCCACTGCTTCAAGCGAGCGCACCACGACCAGCACCACGACCAGCGCGACAACACCGGCGATCAGCCAGAGCACCTGAGACTGTGCGACCGCGGGCTTGACCAGGCGTTGCACGTAGGCCAGACCAATGCCGGAAAGCAGAAACGCCGCAGGCAGCAGGACCGGGTCTGCGCCCGGCGTCAATTTGCGCAGCGCCAGGTGGGCCAGGGCAAACAGGGCAAACAGGCTGGCCGGGACCAGCAGGTACTGCCAGGTGAAGATGCCGCCACGCTGGGTCCCCATGAGCGCGAACAACACCAGCACGGGCAGGGCCGCGGCACACAGCAGCGCCAGCTCGGTGTTGCGCCGTGTGCTCATGGTTGATCCTGTTTCAGGGCGGGCGAATCTGAGCGCCTGACCATGTCATCGAGCGCGCTTTGCGCCTCATCGATTGAATTGAAGGTCGGACGTTGCTTCAAGGTGCTCTGGTCCACGGGGTTCAGGTTCTGGGCCGTGACCGTAGTGACGCTGGACTCATAGGTGAGCGAATAGCTCAGAACGTGGCCGGGGACCCCCTGGTTGATCGTGACCATGCCGCCGTCGCTGACGTCAAGATAGGCAATGCTGTGAGCATAATGGCTGACGCCAAAGGCGACCGCGCCCAAAATCGCGCCGACCATGACGGTCCAGAGCAGCGCCCAGAGCCAGAGCTTGCTGCGGCGGCGGGGGTGCAGCGCAGGGCCGTCCTCGTCGATGTCGATGACAATCGCGCTGACGTTGTCTGCGCCACCCGCGTTGTTGGCGGCCTCTATCAGGGCGATCGCCGCCTGATGAGGGTCGAGCTGACTGTTTAAGATGGCGGCGATATGCGCGTCATCGATCATGCCGGTCAGCCCGTCGCTGCACAGCAGCAGACGGTCGCCGCGCAGGACGGTGATCTCGAACTGGTCGACGATGAGATTCGGGTCGCTTCCCAACGCGCGCGTAATAACGCTGCGCTGGGGGTGCACGCGCGCCTCTTCTGCGGTGATGTGTCCTGCGCGCAGCATCGCGGCAACGACCGAGTGGTCTTCGGTCAGCTGGGTCAGCTGGCGCCCGCGCAGCAGGTAGGCGCGGCTGTCGCCGACCTGGGCGATGGCCGCTTTGCCATGCTCGACCATCAGCGCGGTCATGGTCGAACCCATGCCCTCACGGCCGATGCCGGCGCCGCCTGCCTGGAGGATGGCGTTGTTTGCGGCCTGGACGGCGCGCACCAGCGCGGGCCCGTCGACCGCGCGCGGCGCGTGGTCGCGCAGGGTGTCGATGGCAAGCGCGCTGGCGACTTCGCCCGCCTCATGCCCGCCCAGGCCGTCGGCAACGGCAAACAGCGGGGGGAGCGCCAGGATCGAGTCTTCGTTGAGCGCGCGCTGGCGTCCCACGTTGGTCTGGGCCGAGAACGGATAGCGCGAGCGCTGCCGGCGGCCCGTGGCAGAAAGATGCAGATCAGAAGACGGTGGTGTCGGCGTCATATCAGCGCTGTCCCACTTCAAGCATGACGTTGCCCACGGCGATCTGGTCGCCCACGGCAAGCGCCGCCGGTATCGTGACCTTCATCCCGTTAAGCAAGGTGCCGTTGGTTGAATTGAGGTCCTCAAGGATGGCGCCGCTGGGCACGGGAGTGATGCGGGCATGCTTGCTTGAGACCATCGGGTCATTGATGAAGATGTCGGTGCCTTCCGCGCGCCCGATCACCAGCGCGCTGGTCAGGGGCATGGTCGTTCCCAACAGCGCGGTGGGGCCCTGGATGACCACGACCGTCAGCGTGCCTTTCTTAGATTTTGCCGTCCGCACCAGGCCAACGCCGGTCTTTGCCGCAAACAGTAAAAAGATATAGAGTAAAACGACCAGAACAATGCGTCCGGCAAGCAGGATTACGTCGATCACAAAAGGGCCACTTTCTCGTGATATTGTATTTTGGTGATGCCGATCGTTACCACGTCCCCATCACGCAGACGACTGCGCTGGGTGCGCGCGTTGTTCAGCAGCGTACCGTTTGTTGCCCCCAGATCAACCACCATCCAGTCGCCGTCCTCGCATTCCAGACGCGCGTGATGGCGCGACGCATTGGCGTCGGCAATCACCAGGTCGTTGTCATCCTGGCGCCCGATACTGACGGACCGCTTTCCTTTAAGCGAGAGCGGGCCAAAGTTATCCAGCGTCAGCCAGGCCTTGATTTCCTGTTCTGGCGCAGGCGCCGGCGTCGGGACGGACGCGGGGACGGGAGCAGGGACGGGAACCGGGATGGGGGCGCCCATCGCTGGCGCGCTGGCAGGGGCAAGCGCGCTGGCGGCGCTGCGGTCATCTGCGGTGACCGACGGCAGGTCAAAGTCGTGGCGCAGGCGAGGGCCAGGCCGCACCCGCGGGGTGTTTTCCATGTTCAAATCTTCAGGGTCGGGCGCGGCTTGCTCCGGATCAATGTCTAAGTCTCCAAAACCCGGGGCAGCGATTGCCGCCGGATCAGGCGACAGACCGGCGGAGTCAAAACCAGGCGCAGAAATTGCGCCCTCGCCAAATGGCGCTGCGCTTGCGACCGCAGCAGCAGGGCTTGCCGGCGCCGCAGCGGGCTCGGGCTCCCGTTCTGGCGTGACGCCCGGTACCGAGCCCAGCTCAGCCTCGATCTCATCGACCGAGAGCATGTCTCCGATCACCTCAAAGCGCCCCAGCTTCAGGTCTGGCGCCGGGTAGAATCGCACGATGGGCCGCGTGGCCATCTGGAAGTCGTGTTCGCGCGAGTACGCCAGCAGGTAGGTCTCCAGCTCGCCCTGCAGGGTGGGGATCAGTCCTGCCAGCGCGCCGTGGTCGCGCGTAGAAAGGATGATTGAATAGACGTTGCTGACATATACCTTGCCTACGCCCAGCTTTTTGGAGCGCGCCATTTCCTTGCCGCAGGCGCGCGCGAGTTCGGCAGGCTGCACCGGGGATTTGAACATACCGGCAAACGCTCCCTCGATGGCGCCTCCTAAGCGTTCTTCAAAGTCTGAAATGAGTCCCATGGTGCTCCCTGCCAGTCCGTTTACGGGCGTCGCCGCACACAGCGCGGCGTCAAGCGGATCAGTCCCGTCGTCGTAAAGCCGCTCGCAAAAGCAGCATTATCATGCTTACCAGTATAAAGAAGCTTACACTACCGACGCCAATGGCCAGGCGCTTGTCACCGAACAGTTGCGTGATCAGCGCGGGGGTCAAAACGCAGGCCAGGGCAGTTGCGGCGGCGCAGACGGCAAGCAGAGAGAGCAGCAGGACCAGCCAGCCCAGCGCGCCGCGTGCCGGGCGGACCGCTTGATTGCGCGCGCGGCGCTGGAGGCGGGCGGCGCGCAAGGCCCGCGCATCCTCGTGCGCGAGGCGGTCTGTTTCGTCCGGGTTGCGGTCTTCTGACTCTTCGGCGCTGTCAGTAAGCTCGCCGCAGAGCTCGCGCAACGCGCTGGCCCCCTGCTGCGTGTCTCCAAAGTATGGCGCCACTTCCGCGCAGAACTCCGCGACCGAGTCGTAGCGCTGTTGCGGGTCACGCGCTAGCGCCCGCGCAAAGACCTCGGTGAGCCCGGACGCCTGCATCTGGAGCAGCGGGGCTTCGCCTGCCTCCTGTGCGGCGCGCAGGCGAGCCAGAGTGGGGTGGCGCGCGACCTCGTTGAAGTAGGGATACTCGTCGGTGCAAAGCTCGTAGAGCACGGCCGCAAGCGCCCACTGGTCACAGGCGGCGCTGACCGGGCGGCCCTGGAGCTGCTCAAGCGGCATATAGCCGAGCGTGCCGCCCTCGGCATGGCGCAGCCCGCTGCGGTCAGTCAGAAGTGACAGGCCAAAGTCGGCGAGCTTGATCTGCCCGTTGTGGTCAATGAGGATGTTGTTCGGTTTGACGTCGAGGTGCAGCACGCCGTTATCGTGCGCGAAGCTAAGCGCGCCGCCAATCGCCTCAATGACTGCGGCGATGATGTCTGCGTCAAGGTCTTCGCTGGGGATGTCTGCGAGAGTGATGCCGTCGAGGTATTCCATGATGAGGTAGGCGGCGCTGTTGGCGGGCGCTGGCGGGGCGGCAGGTTGGTTGGTGCCCTGTGGTGCGCTGGCGTTGCGGGTGTCGCTGGTGCTGCCGGCGGTGCTGGTGGTGCCGGTGGTGCTGGCGTTGCCTGTGTTGCCGGCGATCTCAAAGTCAAGGATCTGCACGATGTGGGGATGTTGCAGCAGCGCGGCGATGCGCGCCTCCTGGAGGCTTGCCTGGGCCGCGCGCGCATCGTCAGCCAGAGGCAGACGCTTGATGGCGACCCGCCGCGCGATGCGCTGGTCGAAGGCGAGCAGCACGGCGCCCGCGCCGCCCTCGCCCAGTTGGCTGATGATGCGATATCTGTCAAAAAGAAGTTTTGCCACACCGCTAGTATAGCTGGTTTCGCGCCTGAGCCGCTCAGGGTAACGCTGGCGGGCTAAAAGGAGCAGGTCAAACTGTAGCTTAGGTGTGGAGGAGGCGGCATTTTGCTATACTGGTCAAACTGAGACGAAAGGAATCTTTATGGCAAAACCACAACCAGGCGATACCGTTCACGTTCACTATACGGGGCGGTTACTTGATGGCTCGCAGTTCGATAGCAGCGCAGACGGCGATCCGCTGGTGTTTTCACTGGGTAGCGGCATGGTCATCCCGGGCTTTGACGCTGCGGTTGCAGATCTTGAAGTTGGCGGAAAAACGACGGTCACGATACCGGCTGACGAGGCCTATGGCCCCCACGAGGATGGTCTGGTGCAGATGGTGCCCAAGGACTTCTTCCAGGGTGAGTCCCCTGAGGTGGGCTGGGTTGTTCAGCTTCAGTCGCCGGATGGCGCCATCATGGCGGCCTCGATCGAAGATATCAGTGACGAGGGCGTCACGCTTGACCTGAACCACCCGCTCGCCGGACAGGATCTGATCTTTGATCTTGAGCTGGTTGAGGTCGGCGGCGACGTTCCGGCCTGGTCCGGCGCTGGTTGCGACGACGAAGGCTGCGAGGGTTGCGACAGCGCGTCTGCGTCCTCGGGCTTCAGTTGAGCCTAAAGGTATGAGGCGCCCGTGAGGTAGCCATGCTTATTTGGCAGCATACAGCGCAGTTGATTTTTTCAGCTGCGCTGTTTTTTTGTCTCTTACCACTTTCTTACCACGATCTTACCAGCCGCCGCCTGCCAAACCGCTGGGTTGCCGGCGTTGCTGCATTGGGATGCCTGCGTTGTTTGCTGGCAGCGGCCAGCGCAGGGAGCCTGGCGCCCTTTGCGCAGGCGACGTTGGGAGTGGTATATGCAGTCGGTCCTGCAGCGCTGATCGCGGGAATATACGGAGCGCTGCGCCGCCGTGGCGGCCTGGGGATGGGGGATCTCAAGCTGTTGGCGGCGCTCGGCCTGTTCTTCGGTCCGCGCGCGTTCTGGATCCTGCCGCTTGCCAGCTGCCTCTGTGTGGCCAGCTTGCCTGTGCTCATGTTATGGAGAAAGAAGAAAGGGCAGAGCAGCGGACTCTCCGCCACTCTGCCCTTTGGCCCGTATATAGCGCTCGCTGCCCTGGTAGCAATGGCATGCAGCCTTCCAGCCTGAACGCACCCCGAACAAGGCGCGCCGGGTCGTCGCGCCCTACGCAGCCGTTGCCAGCCATAACAGCACCAGCTAACGCCAGAATAAGTACCCTGGCGTTAGCTGGTGAGGATTATAACTGGTAACCGCTCTGTAGGGCGCGACGACCTCGGCGCGCCTCTGCTGCAGGTAACCGCCCTGTAGGGCGCGACGACCTCGGCGCGCCTCTGCTGCAGGTAACCGCCCTGTAGGGCGCGACGACCTCGGCGCGCCTCTGCTGCAGGTAACTTAGTAGTTCTTCGCGATCAGCTCGAAGTAGCTGCGCGGGTGGTTGCAGACTGGGCAGACTTCCGGAGCAGACTCGCCTGCGTGCAGGTGCCCGCAATTGCTGCAGCGCCAGACCTCGACGCGCGGGCGCTTGAAGACCTCGTCGTTCTCGATGTTCTCGATAAGCTGGCGATAGCGATCCTCGTGCTCCTTTTCGATGGCGCCGACCATCTTGAAGAGCTCGGCGATGGCGGTAAAGCCCTCTTCGCGCGCGGTGGCCTCAAAGCCGGGATACATCTCGGTCCACTCAAAGTTCTCGCCACCGGCGGCGTCGGCCAGGTTCTGCAGCGTGGGTGGCAGGGAACCGTTGACCTTGCCGTCATTATTCAGCAGCTTGAACCAGATCTTCGCGTGCTCTTTCTCGTTACCAGCGGTCTCCTCAAAGATCGCGGCCATCTGGACGAAGCCGTCCTTCTTTGCCTGGCTGGCATAGTAGGTATACTTGTTGCGCGCCTGCGACTCGCCGGCAAAGGCCGCCTGCAGATTCGCCTCTGTTTTTGATCCCTTAAAATCCATCGAAGTGCTCCTCTCGTTGTGTGTCAGTACTGTCGGTATTACGCCTGTAGTTCAAATTCGTCTTTGCTGGCCCCACATAAGGGACAGCACCAGCTGTCAGGTAACTCCTCAAACGGACCTTCGCTTCCATCATAGACATAGCCGCAAACGGCGCAGACCCATTTGGATGTTTCTTCAGACATGACGCCTCCTCAAGATCATGGTCAGTACTTTGAGTACCGCCTTGTTTTCACTATATTACAATAAGAGTATGACCTCCACGAAAACAATACCTGCTGAGTCTCTTTTTACTGAGGGCTCGTTGTTGCGAGGCGTACGCGGCCGCCGTGACCGCCGGGCACAACGCACCGCGGCGCGCGGGCGCACGCCTGCTTGCCTGTCTGCTCGCCCACACACCCGCCCGCCTGCCCGCACCGAGCAGGCCCTCTGGGAGAAATCCGCGCTTATCCGGCCGCATCAGGCGCGCCGCCTCTGGTTGCAGGCGCGCCGCAACTTCGGGGTATTGCTGGCGCTGTGTGTGGCAGCGGCGGTCATCGGCGCGCTGCTGGCTTCATTTTTGTACGCGCTTGATCTGGTCACGAAGCTGCGCGCGCAGCACCTGTGGCTGATCGCGTTGCTGCCGGTGGTTGCCGTGGCCACCACCCTGGTCTATCAAAAGTTTGGCGCGGGCGCAGAGCACGGCAACAACATGGTCATCGCCGACATCCACGATCAGGCGACCGTGCCCGGGCGCACGGTGGTGCTGACCTATGTGTTCTCGCTCCTGACGCATCTGACCGGCGGCAGTGCCGGGCGGGAGGGGGCCGGTGTCGCCATTGGCGCCTCACTGTTTGCAAAGCTTGCGCGCTGGCTGCATTTTCGCTCCGATGACCGGCGCGTGCTGACGATGGCAGGTGTGGCGGCCGGGTTTTCCGCGATCTTTGGCACGCCGTTTTCCGGCGCGTTTTTTGGTCTTGAGATGGCCTTTGTGGGGAAAGTGAGCTACGAGGCGCTGGTGCCGTGCTTTGTCGCTTCCTATGTGGCAAACATCGTGTGCCGCCTGCTGGGGATCGCCTATGAAAAGCATGCCTTGCAGACGCCGGTTGTGCCGGGCGTCAAGCTGGTCGCCGTGGTGCTTGCGGCTGTCGTGCTTTTTGGAGTGCTGGCACGCGTCTTTATTGTGGGCGTCCGCCATCTTAAGCGCGGCTACGGATTGCTCTTGCGCAACCCGGTGTTGCGGTCGCTGGTCGCAGGCGCCGTTGTTGCAGCGCTGCTTCTGGGGCTGGGGCTTGAGCGCTACGGGGGCCTTTCGACCTGGATGATCCAGGCAGGCTTTAGCGGCCAGACGACGTTTCTTGATCCGCTGGCAAAGCTTGCCTTGACCATGCTGACGCTGGCGGTCGGCTTGCAGGGGGGCGAGGTCACGCCTTTGTTCTGCGTGGGGGCCTCGTTGGGGGGCGCCCTTGCGGTGCTGACCCACACCGACGTGACGCTGCTGGCGGGCCTGGGCATGATCGCGATCTTTGGAGCGGCCGCCAACGCGCCGTTGACTACGATCGCCTTAGGGATCGAACTTTTTGGTGTGACCGGGCTGCCTTACTATGTAGCCGCCGCGCTGATCGGTTACTTCCTCGTGGGCTCCGAGAGTCTGTATCCCTCGCAGGTTATCGCCACCGCAAAGTCGCACGGGCAACGCTACCGCAGGAGCCGCTCACTTTCCGAGTTGCGACGACCGTGACAACTTTTTGGCAAATTTTGTATCAAAACAGGACTTGTGTACGCGAAAACGCCTGATTTTTGCTCGCAAGGGGTCTTTTTGGTCGCAAATACACGATTTTTCGACGAAAACGTCCGAAATATCGTACACAAGTCCATTCTAGATGCAAAAACTCCAGAAATCGTGGCACGAGGCTTTTCCGACAGGTGTCAGGCAGCCTCTCGACTCTCTCAACCCAACTTAATCCGGTACGCAAGGTGCTCTGGAGAAATCACGCAGGCGCGTTTATCTGCGCTACACTGAAGGCTGCCGGCAAGTTTGGGCCAATAAAGGAGTGAAAGGTTTGCCTATGAGAAAGATTATCGTGTTCGCCTTGACCGTTGCTATCGTGATGGCAAGCGCCCTGATGCTGACGAGCTGCGGCTCAACTAATGACGCCAAGCGTATTCAGGGGACTTGGAAGGTTAAAAATAGCACGCAACAACTCATTATCACCGCCACGCAGATCAAGACAGTGGCCAAAACCTTTTCCTATAAACTGGGAGCAAGCGGAAAGATCACGATCACCGATCAGTCCCAGTCCTTCGACGCCGCCTACACGCTTTCCAAAGACGGAAAGACGCTGACTATTACGGAGACTGTTGCCAGCGAGACTACCTCGACGGCCCAGCCGCAAACCAGTCAGCTTATTCTGACAAAGATATCTGACAGCACGAACTATAAGCCGCAGTAACAGCTCCGTTTTGTCCCGGGGCGTATTGATTTTGGCGGGGTCCATACCCCGCAGCTCTGCTGCATGCCGGACGGCGAAGCGTAGCGAGCTGGGGCTTGAACCCCGCAGTCTCTGTCGTGGGGAGTGCTTTGCTGTTGGGACTTTGTTGGGGTGATTGTGGGAACACGATAGTATCTGGCGGCTGTTTTCGCTATACTTATAGACCGACAACGCGGAGAGTTGGCCGAGTGGCTGAAGGCGCACGCCTGCTAAGCGTGTATAGGCGAGAAACCTATCTAGGGTTCAAATCCCTAACTCTCCGCCACCAGACTCGATCTTTTCCCGCAGGAGCCGCTCAGATCGATCCTTAAGGCCTAAAGGCCGTTACGGATCGCTCTTCGGGGCTCCTGCAAGAAAATCTCTTCGTCTGGGGCGTTTTGCCTATCAACCGGGCAAGCTGTTGTCGTCGTCACCAAAACGGAGGGGTGGCAGAGTGGTTGAATGCACTGGTCTTGAAAACCAGCAACGGTTTACCCCGTTCTAGGGTTCGAATCCCTACCCCTCCGCCATCTGCTTGATCTTTTCCCGTATAAGCCGCTCAAGTCGATCCTCAAGGCCTAAAGGCCGTATCGGATCACCTTTCGGGGCTTCTCCGGGAAAATCTCTTCGCAGCACCCAGGCTTATCGAAACGCCAGCAAACTTCGCAAATGCCTTCTCTTTGCATGAGCCAGCAATCAATGCATCAATACAGGGCGGCTTTGATCAATCTTCCTCCCGGAAGCTCGGACAACATTCTCAGTACCAAAGCGCGATCTCTTTCGTTGACATGCGCTACTATCCCTTCATCATCATCTAATTCTGCGAGAAAAGCAAAGTGCGTGCGCACGCCATCCGACAATTCAGAAGCAGTAGGCGACGGCGCGGTCAGCGCGCCAATATCGTCGATATCAAATCCTTCTTTACTTCTGTCTCGGAGCCAAACCTCCGGATCGAATGCCAGACCTTTATGGCCTGGTTGCCAGTAGGTAGTTCCTGCATGAACGCCATTTGTGTCAACCCAGATCTTGAGAAGAGCTAATCGCCGTATGAGCGGCTTATCAAGTGAGCCGATTGTCCCTGGGTTGGACATGATCCAACAGAGATCATATAAGTCACGAGCTGGCGTTGACCTGTTCAAACGAGCGATTTTTTCTGCGATATTTTCCTCGATCCTTACCACTTGAATCTCTGGAAGAGGCGGATTTCCATACTGCTTATGAATTTCCATTGGCGCCCACCCACGCTTTATGGGGTCGAGCCAAGGCGGAGGGCTCAGATCCAGTTTGCTTTGTAGAGAAAGTGCAGTTCCCCCAAATGGATGAGAAAAGCTCAGTGTCCACTTGCCTCTTCGCTCACTTGCCCCATATTCAAATCTTTCGAGCCTGAGGCCGTTTATTGTGGTAATGATCTTGGAGAGCACCTCGTCGGGATCAGCCCCAATAGTAGCTAATGAAAAATCCAAGTCGAGCGAAAAACGTCCTGCTCTGCCGGCGAAAAGCTTTCTTAAGGCAGTGCCTCCTTTGAACACCAGGTCATCAAGAATCCCAACTTCATGCAAGTGTCGGAGTAGCAGATCCTGGGCGACGTCGATGATCGCTGCTTCTCGTCCTTGAGCGCCTGAGCCCTTTGGGGTATGACGCGCAATATGACCCAGTTGGACGTTTATCGCCATGAGACTTCCCCCAACTCCCGGGGATCAAAAGGCAGGATAGTGTCAGCGATCAACCAATGGTTATCGTGGTGACGAAGCGACCCTCTGGGTCCGAACCATGTTTTTGTCAAGGCGCCGATCCCCTGATAGATTCGACGGGATAGATCGGGCCGCAATCCTTGCAGAAGGTAGCCAGTTCTGGCTACGGCTGTTTTGCTGCGTCCTTGCAACTCGGCCAGGAGCTTCTCGATGTCAAGTTCCGCTGCGAGATCAGGAAGCCATTCCAGCGCTGATTGCCAAGAGCGAACATCTGTAGGCTTTGATGCCATGTGTACGATAATGCTCTCTGGCGTCAGCGCCGGAACGCCTTTCGCTTCAATCGGGCTGAGAGTGGGTTTATATACCAGCACAGAGAGACTCTCGGGAAAACGATTGGAGTGGCTTAAGGAGTCTATGGCGACCTCTGGTCGATTGGGCAGACGATCAGCGATTCCCAGAGCCCAGGCTGCCGTCTGCAAGGTCAAAGCGCAACAGGTCTGTGGATGTCGTACCAGCACCACCCGAAGCGGCATCAACGGATCATGACTTGGGTATGCGCCCGCCAAAGCAGCCGGAGCAAACTCCCATACACCCGCGCGATCAGTACTAAGCAGCCAACCTCTGTCCCGTAAGCGTGCGGCAACGACCCGTACTGGCGTCTTGATCCCTAGCTCGCTCAGAACATGCCCAAGATCAGCAGTTGCCACAAGCGTTGGTTGCTCAAGCTCAAGGCGTTCAAGCACCCCTGCTAACGATCGGGAGATAGTGCGTGTCATATTATTATCATTAGTTACCATAATAGATACATTTCTGTCATATTTGACACTTACGGTAACTATTATATAAGCATATTCAGAAGTTGTGCAATACCACAACGAGCGGCGCCAGTGTTGGTTCGAAGAACAGCAATGAAAACTCTTTACCCGCTTGTGGCGACAGATCCGTCCGGATAAGAGTAAACTGCAGAACACAATGTACCCGTCCCCCTGTGTTCCCCCTCCCTGTTACATATGCCACTTAGGCGATCAGCGTTTGTTTTCGGCTCTGGATCTCGGTGCGCAGGTGATGAGAAAGCGCGGTGAACTCTTCGTCAAAGTTTTGGATCGGAGCGGTGATTTTTCCGTTATCGAGCGCGTCTGTTACCCCCTCAGCTATTTCTGTTGCAATCTCATGTAGCCGTGACCAGGACAGCTGATTTTGCTCGCATAGAGCCTGCCAGTGTTTTTGCGTTATCTGATCGAGGTCATAACAACCCGCGACCCCCATGGCAAGATTTCTGCTGAGCTCCGGATAAAACGTCGTGCTCACCAGGTCGTAAGCAGGCGCCAGGCAAAGCCTGCCTGCTGTATCGCGTTGCAGAGAGTAGTTCTTTGCGTGGGCGTCACTATTGCCAATCAGATAGTTAAAGAGGAAAAGCTGGATAAATCGCTGAACATCAAGCGGCGGGTTTGAGGGCTCGGAGCGCAAGACCGCAATAATTTCTGCAAAGCCGGGGCCTCCGTCGGCTTCGTATTTGTAGCGCGAAGAATAGGAAAGTGCCTGGCAGAAATCCTCCTGGCAGATCCTCGTAACAAAACCACTTTCGTTACACGCGCGATCAAAACGCTCAGACACCAACACGGCCTGGTCCCTGCCTTTACCCTGAGCGCTCGCCTGGTTGTTGATGAGAAAAACTTCAGCGGTCGCAATGCCAACGGCTTGCGCGAGGCGGGTACACAGATACTCGTTAAGCGAGGTCAAAGGATAGAAGCGCGAGTCCGGCTTGACAATATGAGTAGAAGCAAAAAGCCCCTGCGGCACACACCAGCCATCGCAGTCCACCGGAGGCGCCCCTGGCTTATGATAGAGCCCGATCTTACTTTGGGCCCCAGGGATAGAAAGCCTGTTTTCCGCGGATAGTTGCGTAATCAGCGCGGGTGACTCCCCGATGATAGCTTGAAATTCGGTGGGCGCAAGCGGCTGATAGTTGCTCTGCGACAAAAGCTGTTCAAAGTCATGATCAGAAGAAAGTATCGTCAGATTACCCACGCAGTCGCCCGCCAGAGCAGACAGAAGCTTACTGGTACTGGCAGCAGGCACGTGCAAGTAGCGCGCCATGCGCCTGCGCTCATCTTCTTCTGGCAGCAGGCCGTCAAAAAAGCGCTCGGTTGCCTGCGCAGAAAAGGGGGCTTTCTGTAGGGGCAGAGAAAGCGAGATCGGGTAAGGGTTTGCCGCGAGAAACTCTGGAGCATAGCAGAAAGAAAGACGGGCGGGCGCCGCCTCCAGAGAGCCGATCAGCGTTTTATCATGGTAGACGCTGAGCTTCATGACTGATCCTTTGAGTTGGCGGGCGGCGTGGTATCGGGCAGGGTAATCGCTACGCGTAGGCCAAGCATACGGATCGCCTCAAGAGTTTTACCAAGCTGCGCGGTTGTTTTGCCATTTTCCAGATCAGAGTAAAAAGTAGGACCAAACGGGGCGACGTCAACGACACTTTTTTGAGTAAGGCCAAGCTCCTTGCGCCGCCTCTTCATGAGCTGACCGAGCTCTGCCGGTGTCTTGATATCGATTTGTTCCACAGCAGCCTCCTTATTATGCGCTCGCATAAATCATAAGCCATTGTAGCACAATATATACGCTCGCATAAATACGCCCGTAAAACAGCAAAATTTATGCGTCCGCATAAGAGCTGCTAATACGCTCGCGGGTTTTTGCTGTATCCAATAGCTTGCGGCTATGCTCGTGGGTTTGAATATCGCCTGCTACCGCAGGCTGCTCCAGGCGCCAACTGTTGCAATTCTGGCTGGCCAAAACCTCTGTTGGGCGCGACGCTCTCGGCGCACCTCTGTCCGTGCCTCGGAACACAGGGGGACGGGGCTAAATCAACCTATCGTCACGCTCTCTTTTCACTTTGCGCTTACTTACTGTATGATAGAGGGGCGACTTAACATTAAGGATTAAGTCAAGTTCAGCTAAGGAGCACATAGGCTAATGCACGAAGACAAGACACTCGTTTGTAAAGATTGTGGCCAGGAGTTCGTTTTCACAGCGAGTGAACAGGACTTTTTTGAGGAGAAGGGCTTTACTGAGCCCCAGAGGTGCAAAGCCTGTCGCGATAAGCGTAAGAGTGGATCCCGTGGGCCGCGTGAGATGTTTGACGCTACTTGCGCATCCTGTGGGCAGCCCTGCCAGGTTCCCTTCCAGCCGCATGATGACCGTCCGGTCTATTGCAGCGACTGCTTTTCAAAGCAAAGATAACCAGCCAATAAAAGAAAGGGATGCTTTAAACAGGCATCCCTTTTAATATGAACTGATCGAGCCGGGCTGCGTCTTCCGACGTAGCGTCGCGCTCGTTTCTATGCGCGCGTCTGCGCCGTTTCTTCCGTGATAAACATTAAGAGTCATGACGCAGGTTCCTGTGGTAGCGCAGGGTTGAGTAGGCGTGACCCAGGGCGCGCAGGCAGTAGCGCGAAAAGATGGAGCGTGGGCCGGAGTAGCGCATGACCTTGCGCGAGTACTCGGACATATCTGGCTTGTAGCACTTGATCTTGCAGACCGCACAGAAGGGCTTTGGCTGCTGACGGCAGAGTTCCGTGCGCCGCTCCGCGTAGCGCGCATAGGTGGCGCAGTCCTCGCAGAGCCGCGGGACGCGCGCGCCGTAGATGCCCGCCTCGATGCCGCCGGATTCAAGCGGCGGGCGCTCTTTGTCCTGGTGATGCGCGGCGCAGTACCACTCGGTAAAACGCACGACCAGCTCGGCATCTTTGGCTTTCTTGCTTCCTTTTTCTAACATGGCGCCTTCCTCTTATCGTTATGTATGAGTATATATCTAAGCAGCACGGAGAGGGAGCAGAACAATCGCGGTAGAATCAATATAGTTGGAACAAGCATATATTCTGGGACAGGCCGCGTGCCGTGATCGCCCAGGGAGAGGCAGGGAACCATGGGCAACAACAGACGGCGGCTGTGGTTCTACCGGATATCGGCATTCATCTCCGGCATGTCGGTGATGGCCGTCGAGCTGGCGGCCTCGCGCTTGCTGGCGCCCTACTTCTCGTCCTCGTTGCCGGTCTGGTCGGTCATCATCGGGCTGATCATGGCGGCCATGGCCTTCGGCAACTACCGGGGTGGGCGGCTCGCTGACCGCGCCGTAGCCAAGGGCAGCGACACGCTGCTCTACCGGCGCATGCTGATCGCGGCGCTCTGGATCGCGGTGATCCCGCTGGTGGGCAAGTACCTGATCGTGGCCGTGGCAGCGGTGGCAGCCGTGGTCGCGGGCAGCCAGGTCATCGTGGTCGGCTCGATCCTTGCGTGCCTGCTGCTGTTCGTGGCGCCGATGGTGCTGCTGGGGATGGTCTCGCCCTTCCTGGTGCGGGTCGCTTCCGCGCGCACGGATGACAAAATTACCCCTGGGGTAATTTTGTCATCTGCAGAGGGCTCTCGCGATTCCAGCCCCGAAAATACGGGCGCGGTCATCGGCAGCATCTATGCCTGGGGTACGCTCGGCAGTATCCTCGGGACCTTCCTGGCTTCGTTCGTGACGATCCCGGATGTGGGAGTCGCGCGCACCTACCTGCTGTTCGCGGTCGCGTTGGCGGTGCTCGTGCTGATTCATGCGCTGGCTGTGCGCGGCAAGTGGTGGCCTGCGGCGGTGGCGCTTGCCTGCTGTGTGGCGCTGCTTGCCGCTCCCCTGGGCGCCAACTATGCGTTTTGGGAGTCCGGAATCCTGTATCAGGGGGAATCTTCCTACAACTACCTTCAGGTGAGCCAGGATGATTCCGCGCGCTACTTTTCGACCAACGTGCTCTTTGGCGTGCAGTCCCTGTTGCCGCGCCAGTATCTGGAGAACCGCACGATCGATCAGCCGACCGGTGAGTACTACGACGGCATGATCGGCGCCTGCGGCCTGCTCGCGAACTTCAAGCCGGGGCGCCCCATCAGCGCGCTGATGCTCGGTCTGGGTACGGGGACCTGTCCCGCGCTGCTGCAACAGGCGGCGCCGGGTTCGACCTGTACGGGAGTCGAACTGGACAGCAAGATCGTCGACGTGGCGCGCGACTACTTTGCGCTGACGCCCGCGGACTGCCAGGTGGTGGTCGGCGACGGGCGCAGCTATATTCAGCAGCACAGCCAGCGCTACGACCTGATCATGGTGGACGCCTATCAGGATGTCTCGGTCCCGTTCTACATGGCGTCTCGCGAGTTCTACACACTGGCCGCCTCGCGCCTGAAGCCCGGCGGCGTGCTGGTCTG
>WQYT01000006.1 GCA_009781115.1 Coriobacteriia bacterium | reverse complement strand
GGCTTCGACAAGTTCCGCTGGATCCCCGAATGGTCGCGTAACCGCATGGGAGCGATGATCGCCGACCGCCCCGACTGGTGCATCTCGCGCCAGCGCAGCTGGGGCGTGCCGATCCCCGTGCATCACTGCAAGAAATGCGGCCAGGTCGTCGCCAATGAGGCGACCTTCGACGCCATCATCGCGCTCTTCGAGGCCGAGGGCGCCGACGCCTGGTTCATTAAGGATCCGGCAGAGTACCTGCCCGAGGGCACGGCCTGCCCTACTTGCGGTTGCACGGAACTCGTGCCCGAATCCGACATCGTCGACGTCTGGTGGGAGTCCGGCGTTAGCCACACCTCGGTACTCAAGACACGCCCGGAGCTGAGCTTCCCGGCGCAGCTGTACCTGGAGGGCTCCGACCAGCATCGCGGCTGGTTCCAGGCAGGCTACCTCACAAGCGAGGCTGCCTACGGCTGTCCGCCCTTCGAGAACTTGCTCACACACGGCTTCACGGTCGATGGCGAGGGTCGCAAGATGAGTAAGTCGATCGGCAACACGATCTCGCCGATCGATGTGGCCGACCAATACGGCGCTGATATCATCCGCCTCTGGGTGGCCGCGACCGACTTCTCGCAGGACGTGGGTATCTCTGACGAGATCCTGGCGCGCATCAGCGAGTCGTATCGCAAGATCCGCAACACCTTCCGCTTCCTGCTCTCCAACCTGGACGGCTTTGCGCCGAGTGACGCGCTGGAGCATGCCGCGCTGGCAGAGGTAGATGCGGCCGAGCTGATCCGCCTGCGCGAGGTGCTCGCCCAGATCACGGCCGCCGATGACAACTGGGAGTTTCACGTGGCGCAGCGCACGACCGCTGACTATCTCACCGAGCTTTCCGCTACTTACCTTGACCTGATAAAGGACCGCCTCTACGCCGAGGCGCCGGACAGCCCTCTGCGCCGCAGCGCGCAGACCGTGCTCTATAACCTGCTTCAGGTCTTTGTGCGCGTCTACGCGCCGACCCTGGCCTTTACCACCGATGAAGTCTGGAGCTTCATGCCGGACAGCTACAAGGACGGCCTGTCCTCGGTACATCTCTGCGACTGGCCGGAGCTTACAATCGACCTGCCTGAGGAGGAGGTCACCGCGCTCAGTGCGGCCTTTGCCACGCTGCGCACGGTCCGGGAGCAAGTGACCAAAGCGCTCGAAGAGGCACGCGACGCAGGCACGGTGGGCAAGTCCCAGGAGGCGGAGCTGAGGTTGAGCTGTGACTCTGCAACCGCTGCCCGTCTGTGTGCGCGCAGCCCGGAGACGCTGCAGGAGTACTTCATCGTGGCGGGCGTAACGGTGGTCGAAGACTCGACGCTGACTGCGCCGGCAGAGACCCAGGTCGAAGTCACTCACACGGCGCTGCAGAAGTGTCCGCGCTGCTGGAACTACCGTGAGCTGGGCACAGACGCCACCTATGCAGAGGTCTGCCCGCGCTGCGCGGCGACACTGCGCGAGATCGGCTTTGCGTCGCAAGCGTGCGAAACTCCCGCTCCCGCTCCCGCTTCCGCTCCTACGTCCGCGCCTACGCCCCTGCCCGCTGACGCGCGAAAGTAAAGGGTTTATGTCGATTACGACCCGGCTTGAACGGAGGATGCGCTTTCCTGGTCTCTGGTTTATTGGCATAGCTCTGGTGATGCTTGCCTGCGATCAGGCCCTGAAACTTGTGCAGCGCCTCTATATCCCGCTGGGAAAGACGATCACGGTCATCCCGGGCCTCTTCTATCTGCGCTCGATCCAGAATTACGGCGCTGCGTTTTCTCTTTTGCGCGGCCAGATGTCAATTTTTTATCTGGTGGCGGTGCTGATGGCGGCGTTTCTCATCGGGTTTTGGCTTTACGAGCGCCCGCACGCCCTGCTGCCGGTCATCAGCACGGCGTTGATTGCGGCGGGCGGTATTGGCAATCTGATCGACCGGATTGCGTTTGGCGCGGTCTATGACCTGATCAACGTGACGTTTTTCCCCTTTGCGATCTTTAACATTGCCGATATGTGCATGACCTTTGGGGTCATCATCTTTGGCGTGTGGTTCATATTCTTTGACGGCCTGGCCGAACTCAGCTCGAAAAAGCAGGATGAGCGCCCATGACCCTGGTGCAGCGCGAAGCAGAGCAGCAGCAGGCAGGGCAGCGCCTCGACAGCGTCCTGGCGCTCTGGCCGGAGTTTGTCAGCAGGTCGGCGGCGACCCGCCTGATAGAAGTCGGCCAGGTCACCGTTAACGATCAGGCGGTCCCAAAGAACTATCGCCTGGCGCCCGGCGACCTCATTTGCGCAGATATCGAGGCCGATCTTGAGCCGGGATCAAACCTCCGCATTACGCCGGAGCCCATCCCGATTGACATCCGTTATGAGGACGATGACCTTATCGTGCTGTCTAAACAGGCGGGCCTGGTCGTGCACCCGGCGCAGGGCAACTGGACCGGTACGCTGGCCAATGCGCTCGCCTGGCATTTTGATGAGCTGGGTCAGGCGCAGGGCGCCGAGCGTCCGGGAATCGTGCATCGGCTCGATAAGGATACCTCGGGCCTGATGCTTGCCGCCAAACGCGACGAGGCCCAGATCGCGCTCCAGGACGCCATTCGCCAGCGTACGGTCGACCGGCGCTACCTCTGCCTGGTTCATGGCTGGATCAGTCAGGACACCGGCCTGATCGACGCGCCGCTTGCCCGGGACGCACGCGACCCTTATAAGCGCGCGGTCTCCGATCATCCGTCGGCAAAGAGTGCGGTGACCACCTTTACCGTGCTGGAGCGCTTTGAGGCGGGCCGTTTTGATGACGGTTACACGCTGCTGGAGTGCAAGCTGTTCACGGGGCGTACTCATCAGATCCGGGTCCACATGGCCTACATCGGGCATCCCATGGTGGGCGATCCGATCTATGGTCGGCGCGCCGTAAAGGCAAACCGCGGGCTTCAGCGCCAGTTCCTGCATTCGTATTCGCTGGCATTTACGCATCCGGCCACCGGCGTCGATCTGCGTTTCAGCGACGGACTGCCCGCGGATTTGCAGAGCCTGATCGATGTACTGGCGCCCCTTTCTGCGGGACGCACCGCAGAAGGTGAGAAGATACGAGAAAAGATAGGGGACGGTTCCTCTTTTTCACACTAGCGTGAAACAGAGGAACCGTCCCCGCTGTTCCAAGGAGGATACGCATGAGCGTTGAAAATCTGCCCCGCAGTATCTGGTGGGAGGACAACAAGGTCTATCTTTTGGATGAGACGCGCCTGCCGCTTACCGGCGACGTGCTGGTTTGCGCCACCTGCGACGGGCTCATCATGGCCATCCAGTCGCTTGCGGTGCGCGGCGCGCCCGCGCTGGGGGCGGCAGGCGCGCTCGGCGTCGCGCTCTGGTGCGCAACAGAAGGCCTGGAGTTCGAGACGACAGGCGCGTCCTACCGGCAGCGTTGCGCGGAGGTTTGCGAGGAGCTATCCAATGCGCGCCCAACGGCGGTCAACCTGAGTTGGGGGGTAGCGCGAATGAGCCGCCTCATCGAAGAGCAGGTTGCCAGCGCAGAAGCCCTGACTCCGCAGCAGCTGGCAGAGGCTGTCATCGCCGCTGCCGAGGAGCTCTGCGCCGAAGACGAGGCTACCAACCGGCGCCTGGCCGCCAACGGCGCGGCGCTCTTTGATAAGCCGACCAACTTCCTGACCCACTGCAATGCCGGATCGCTCGCGACGGTGTTTTACGGCACCGCGGTCGGCGTCATCTATACGGCGGCGGAGCAAGGCCATGTCGAGCACGTCTGGATTGACGAGACCCGCCCGCTTAACCAGGGCGCGCGCCTGACGACCTGGGAGCTTCTGCAGGCCGGCGTCCCCTCGACGCTTATCGCGGATAATATGGCTGCCGCGGTCATGCGCGAGGGCTGGGTCGATGCCGTCGTCGTTGGCGCGGACCGCATCTGTGCCAACGGGGACGTGGCTAACAAGATCGGCACCTACGGGCTCTCGATCCTGGCCAAAGAGCATGGCATCCCGTTTTACAGCGTGGCGCCGGCTTCGACTTTCGACCTGACGCTTACCGATGGCTCCCAGATCGTGGTCGAGGAGCGCGACCCTCGCGAGCTTGAAGGGGTGACCGTGTCGGGCCGCTTTGACGCGACAACGCCCGAGATGCAGCGCGCCCTTGAGGCCGTCTGCGCAAGCGAGGACTCGCAGCTGGCCATGGCCCAGGGCCACATGATGGAGATCCGCCGCAAAGGGGGAGGCTTTGCCTTTGACGCCTGGTTCAAGACCACGCCGACTCATGTCCAGAGCTTCAATCCAGCCTTTGACGTGACGCCGGCGGCTAACATCACCGCCTTTATCACCGAGCGCGGCGTCATCTATCCGGACGAAAGCGGCTTCAGCAATCCCATTGCCGCCGCCCTGAACGGGTAAGTTTTGCTCAGGTCGGTGTGATATCATGCAGGCCCATGACAACGACACTCGACATACCACGCACGGGGTTTTGGCCCGCGCTGCGCGACGCGGCGGCAGAGCTCATTGCTCCGACGCGCTGCGGCGGCTGTGACGCCCAGGGCGAGCTGTTCTGCGCGCAGTGCCGCGCGGGTTTGCGCGCATCCTATGACCCGGAGCGTGCCTGTCCGCGCTGCGCGGCGCCGCAGGGCGCGCTCGTCTGCACCGAATGCGCGCAGGCGTCATTTGCGTTTACCCAGGCTCTGGTGCTGGGTGTTCTTGACGGCGCGCTGGCCCGGGCGATCGTCATCATGAAGGATTCCGGGGAGCAACGCCTGGCGGCAGAGCTGGGCGATCTGCTTGCCGCGCGCGTGGCCCTCACGTGGCCCGACTGGGCCGACGCGGTCGCCTATGTGCCGGTTACCGAGGCGGCCCGGCGCAAACGCGGCTTTGACCAGGGCAGGCACATCGCCTGCGCGCTGGCTGCCTGCCTGCAGCTGCCGGTCGGCCACTTCCTGACGCGTCCACGCTCGACTGACCTGCGCGCGCTGAACCGCGAGCAGCGCCGCGTTGAAGTCGCAAAAAGCTTCAAGCTAGGACCCGACGCGCAAGAAGCGCGCCGGTACCCGCGCCTGCTTCTGGTCGATGACGTCTTTACGACCGGCGCCACCGTGCAGGCTTGCTCGCAGCTCCTCATCGATGCGGGCGCAACAGAAGTCCGTGTTGCCTGTCTGGCAAGAACAATGTAAAAAGGTACGGTGCGTGATAGCGCCTCTTCCCTTATAGGTAAATGAATCGATAGTTGTGGTAATAGTTTGATAAAATAGCAAGTACTTCTCTGCGGGTCTGTGGTTGCGGCGCCGGTGCGGCGCTTAGTCCAGGGTAGATGCGGTCAAAAGGATCCACATAAGTCGGGGTCTCGGCAGGAGTCCCGGTGAGCACGGCGCATCTTAGGTGTAAGACGTACCGCAGGACCTTTGCAGATTTTCTGCGGTTCCGGCGAGAGGGTTAGTAGTAAGATGATATCAAGCGAACGCTCCGGTATGCGAGTGTGGGGTCAAAGACCAGGTCAGCCGCAGAGAAGTGTCCAACACAAAGGGGGAAAGGAAAGGTATGCCACGTCGAACTAACAAGACCATTTTCAAAACGCGCTTGCAGACCGGACTTATCATGATGCTTGCGCTCCTCCTTATGCTGCCTTTGGGCGGCTGTATCGGCCAGAAGCCCGCGGCGGCCGCAAAACTTACTCCAAAGATTAAGCCGCCCGCGATTCACGAGGCGGGCAAACTTTACATTGGCGCTAATCTGGGCCTGGCGCCTTTCGCCGCAAAAACCACCGACGGCTACGAGGGCTTTGATATCGAGCTGGGACGCACGCTCGCAAAGCACCTGGGTCTTGAGCCGGTGTTTGTTGCGACGACGCCTGATACGATGGTGGCAGCACTTAACGACAACAAGATAGATATTGCGCTTTCTGTGTCGCCTGACGTATCCGGATTGGTGATGGCCCAAAGCTATTACCAGGATGCCCAGGCGCTTTTCGCGCACAGCGGCGAGACCTCCCGGGTTGCGGCAACGCCCCTGTTGCCCAAAACCGCTTTGCAGGAAGGGTCTACGGCAGACAAGGTGCTTGCGTCGAGTATGTCTTCGACTGACGCCAGCGCGACCGTGCAGCCCTACCCTACGCTGAGCGCCGCTATTCAGGCGGTCGAGAAAAGCCAGGCAGTAGCCGTAGCGGGAGACTATATCGTGCTGCGCTTTGCCCAGCAAAACGGCGCCAAGATTGAGTTTGTACGCCCGCTTGACACGTCGAGTGAGGACCGGGGCGTAGGGATACGCGCGGATAATCTTGAGCTGATGCGCGTGATGAAGCCGCTGATGGTTGAGCTGAATCAGTCCGGCGCTCTGGCCTCGATCATGCGCACCTGGATAGGGGACAATCAACTGACTACGGCAGACGACTTCTAGCGTCTGCCCAAAAAATTCTCGTGGCGCCGCGGCAGGGAAGCGGGGAAGCAGGGAGGCCGGGACTTGACAATCCTTTAGTGCTCTACTACTATAGTGTGATGAAGTAATACGAGCAATCAAGGGCTCCCTGTGTGCCCTGAAGGAGAGCAGGGCGACAAGACGCCCCCGGAAAGGAATCCCTTATGACCACCCCCTTTAAGAAGCTGGGCGCCTCTTTTGACGGCTTAGCAATTCGCGGCGCGCGCGGACTGCGCACGGCTGCGGTTCTCGCGCTGGCCGCAGCTTTACTGTTGAGTCTGGCTGGCTGCGGTTCTGCCAACTCTGCCAAAAAAGATACGGGCAACGCCACGACGTCATCTCTGACCGTACAGACCGCCGTCTGGGCCAATCAGCTGGTAGCAGGCGACAACAAAACGATCACCGTCGGCTCAGACACCACCTTTCCTCCCTTCGAGTCGGTCGACAAAGACGGAAAGACCGTCATAGGGTTCGACGTCGATATCATGACTGCCATGGCAGATACGATGGGTCTGAAAGTGAACTACAAGACCTATGACTGGGACGGCATCATCCCCGGCCTTAACGCCGGTAATGACTTTGATATGATTTGCTCTGCGCTGACTATTACGCCAGAGCGTGCCAAGGTGATTTATTTCTCCAGCCCCTATTTTGTGGACAGCTATGGAATGGCGGTACCCAGTAACTCAACGCTGGCTGATTGGAAGCAACTTAAGGCCGGAGACACCGTGGGCGTCCAGCTGGGCAGCAGCGGCGCGGACTGGTGCAAAAAGAATTTGCCTGCTGGCATAAAATATTTCGAGAACAAAGACACCTCCGCGCTCTTCCAGGCGATGCAGGGCGGCGAAGTGAAGTGCATCATCCAGGACTATTCGACCACCTCGAACTTTTGCGCGACTCCCGTGCGTCAGGCAAAGATGGCTCAGCGCATCAGCGGCGTGGGCGTGGATTCCTACCTGGGAATGGGCTTCCAGAAGTCCGATAAAGGCTCTGCTATGCGTGACGACTTCAACAAGGCGCTACAGACTATCGTTGATAATGGAACCTACGCCAAAATCTACGCGAAATATTTCAGCGGTACGCCCGACTTTATTCCGGGAAGCATGACCTTTGATGAGGCGCTTGCAAAGTCCACACCCGGAAATTAGCTATGGAATTTGCATAAAGCGACGCCGGTTCTGCAAAAGGACAGGCATTTGACAGTAATATTTGAAAGTAGCTTGCAGTAACTGGCTCATAACGCGTACAATCGTACACTTAGGTAGATCAGAAAGGCAGACGTCTTTCTGAGGGGCACTGTGCCAGCGGGCGATACAAGCTCGTGCTTCTCGTGGAAGAAGCAGACGCAGGCAGGCTCGTAACTGAAAGAAGGAATAACATGGAGAACAAGATCAATCACACGCCGCAGAAAAAACTGCTAGCCATCATCCTGGCGGCACTTCTGGTAGTAAGCATGGCGCTGGCTGGCTGTGGGAGCAGCCCCAAGCCAGCCGACACTTCCTCGACCACTACTAAGAACCCAGCCATGGCCAACGTGGTTGCTGGCGATGGCGAGACTCTGACTGTTGGTACGGACGCAACGTTTGCCCCGATGGAGTCCCTGGACGCCAGCAATAATTTTGTTGGCTTTGATATTGCGTTTATGAATGCCGTTACCCAGAAGATGGGCGTTAAAATTAAGTTCGTAAATATCCCCTGGGATACGCTTCTTGCGGCAGTCCAGACAGGTGACGGTCAGTGCGACTGCGCGGCCTCTGCAATGACGATCTTGCCGGAGCGCCAGAAGAACATGCTGTTCTCTGATCCGTATTTTGTGTCGGTGCAGGCTTTAGCGGTGCCTCAGGGCTCAAGTATCAAATCCATCGATGACCTGAAATCTGGCGACAAGGTCGCCGTGCAAAATGGCACGACTGGTCATGACTATGCTAAGAATAATCTTGCGAAAAAGGGCATCGTCGTCAAACCTTACCAGGGTGGCCAGGATTGCTTTGTCGCAATGGCGGCTGGCGAGGTCAACGCAGTTGTGATCGACGGCCCCGTGGCAGGTAACTACACCAAACAGGCGAATTATAAAGCCCTTAATCTTGGCGCTATCCAGGGAGCAGATACAGAGAACTTTGGTATTTCTTTCCCCAAAAGCTCCACTCAGCTTTGTGACGCTGTCAATGCTGCAATAAAGCAGGTCATCGACGACGGTACGTATACGCAGATTTATAAGCAGTATATCGACGATAAAAACCCGCCGGTCATGCCTCAATAGCGGGCAGTTGGTCGCCTGACATCAGAAGGGGAATCGTCCGCCTTATGAGGCAGGGCTGATTCCCCTTTAAGTCTTATGAGAAACTAAATATGATTACAAAAGTAATAGAGTAGGGAAGAGTTCGTCGTGCTTCACTCATTTATTCATTGGTGGGAGACTTTCCCGATTACGGGTATTTTCTTTAACTTCAGCTATATCGCTCAGGCTTTCAAGCCGATCCTTGAAAGGCTGCCTGTTTCCCTGTTGCTTGGGGTGATTGGTTTTGGGATTGGTATCCCGGGTGGTCTGATCGTTTCTTTCATGAAGATGAGCAAGATCAAGCCATTGCGTTGGATCACAACAGCTTACATCGACGTGGTACGTGGTACGCCGATGTTTTTGCAGATTCTGATTATCTACTTTGGCTTTCCGTTCATGCCTGGTTACAAAACCATCCTGCAACCCGCGCTGCAGCGTTTTGTGTTCTTCCAGATCGATTTAACGGTTTGGCTGCGGGCGCTTTTCATCATCTTCATCAATACGGCTGCGTATCAGGCCGAGATCTTCCGCGCGGGCATTCAGTCCATCCCCAAGGGGCAGACGGAGGCTTCGCGCTCGCTTGGTTTGGGTAAATGGCAGACGATGGGATTTGTGATCATACCTCAGACGATCCGACGCATCCTGCCAACGATGCTCTCTGAGTTCATTCTTGTTTTCAAGGATACATCGCTCTTTGCGGCGGTATCAGTGTTAGAAATGGTCATGCAAGCAAAGATCATTGTTGCTGCAACCTTCAACGAGTCGGCTTACATTGTTACGGCGTTCTTCTACTTGCTTATCACGATTCCTTTGGGTCGTTTTGTGGCACGCATGGAGAACAAGCTGGCCGAACAGGACAATGGCGACGGAGGTGGTCCGGTGCCCTCGCCGCGCGAGAAGCGGGGTAAACGTCCTCCACGCCTGGATGGTGCGGTGGTCGATTCGGCCCATGTGGTTTCTCACAGCGAGAATGTATTGAATAGCGAGGCGAGATAACGATGCCGGGAGAATACCGAAGCGGAGTGAATACCGAACTGTTGCGGATGCAACTGGGGAGCAAAGAGCCTGCAGACGTGCCAGACAAAGTGAAGAATAATCCGATCCCCGCAGAAGGCAGCCCCGCCGATGTGGCGATGCCGCCTGATGCGATCATCCGTATCAAGAACCTGAAGAAAGTCTTTGGGCAAAACACTGTTCTGCACGATGTGAACTTCTATTGCCCCAAAGGGCATGTGGTCTCGGTGCTGGGACCTTCGGGATCCGGCAAGTCGACGATGCTGCGCTGCATCAACTTGCTTGAGACACCGACCGCCGGCGAGATCTGGTTCGAGGACCAGCTGGTCAACAGCAAAGAGACTGACGTTGACGCCCTGCGTGCAAAGATCGGCATGGTGTTTCAGCAGTTCAACTTGTTCCCGCATCTGACTGCGCTGGGCAATGTTGAGCTGGCGCTCAAGAAGGTACGCAAGCTGGATAAGGAGCAGGCGAAGGCCGTCGCGATCGAGCAGCTCGACAAGGTAGGCTTGCTTGACCGTGCAGACTACCTGCCCGCTCAGCTCTCCGGCGGCCAGGCACAGCGCGTCGCCATCGCCCGGGCGCTGGCTATGGAGCCGCACGTGATGCTCTTTGACGAGGCCACCAGCGCGCTTGATCCGTCGCTCGTGCGTGACGTACTTGACGTCATGCGCGACCTGGCAAAAAGTGGCATGACGATGATCGTCGTCACTCACGAGATGGCCTTTGCCCGCGATGTGAGTGATCATGTGGTCTTCATGGAAGGCGGCGTAGTCTTCGAGCAGGGAACCCCCGAGAAAATCTTCGATCACCCCGATCGCGACAGAACTCGCGAGTTCCTCCAAGGCATGATTAACGAATAGACATCCATTTGCCAAAAGCTCCAGACGAAGAGATTTCTCCTTAGAAGCCCCGAAGGCCAACCATCGAGATCTTCTGAACAGAAAGAGGTGCTCTGTCGCTTCAGCTGACTAGGCGGGCAAACGAGCGTTGAGGGAGCGGGCTTGCGCCCGTGACCGAAACAGCGAGTGCCGCCCAACGACGTCAGATGGAGCGACAGAGTGCCGTAACTTGAAAGATCGAGTCTGGTGGTGGGCGATGCTGGGTTCGAACCAGTGACCTCTGCCGTGTGAAGGCAGCGCTCTCCCGCTGAGCTAATCGCCCAAAATGCAAACAGCGAACAAGATGGTGGGCGATACTAGACTTGAACTAGTGACCTCTGCCGTGTCGAGGCAGCGCTCTCCCGCTGAGCTAATCGCCCCTGCTCGCAAACGCGCAGAACATCTGCGCGGTTATGTTAGTGTACCTAAGCGCAGTCCGCTTTGCAAGGTATTGACGCCGCCGGGCCAGTTGCTTCACGCGTTTTCGCTCCAATCCACATACTTAATGTTAGTATAATCGTATAGGTTTCTAAAGGATTTTAGAAACTAGACGCTGCGTTATCCAGTTTATGTGCGCATGAAGCAAAACAGGCGTTTGTTTATGGATGCGCAATGACACTTTGTCAGTTACCGGTGTCTTATTAAAAGGTAAGTAGCTGAAGCCTGTAGTACTGAAGCTGGGGGAAGAGACTTTCAAAAAGGGCAGTGGCAGGATTCAGCAATCAAGGGATAAGGGAGTACTCAGTATGAAACGAATGATGACATCAGGATTTTTACTACTACTGGCAGTTTTTATGGCGCTGGCTTGCGCGGGTTGCGGATATACGGCCCGCACAGCAGACACGACAAATGACGAGGGAGGCGCCGCCGTTTCGACTCAGCAAAACGGGCCAGTTACGTCAAATTCAGTAGAGACACAAATCGCTCCTTAAGATGCGTAGCCACTTTTATTCAGTCGTGTATCGCCGGCTGAAGCGCAGTGTGCCCTGGCTGGCAGTAATTGCCAGCTGAAGCGAGCGCTTTGGCGGCAGTTTGTTCTCGGAGGTTATGCAATGAGCGGGGGAGAAAGAAATAAGCGCCGGGTCGCCCGGTTGGTTTGTCAGGCCCAGCGGGGTCAGGCGTCGGCTTTTGCTGAGCTGTATCAGCTCTATTATTCAGATATTTGCTATTACTTACAGATTCGTCTGAAAGATCATACTCTCTGTGCAGAAGATATTGCTCAGGAAACTTTTTTGCAGATGTATAAGAAAATAGGACAACTTAAAGAACCAAAAAGTTTTACTGCCTGGATGTATCGGACTGCTCATCGGACGCTTCTCAATGCCTTGCGCAGTGAAAGCCGGCATAAGCTTGATGCGACAGAGCAGTTTGATGAACAGCGCACGGAGGTTATTGATGCTGCGCGGCTCCCGGAAAGTATCGTTGAAGATCAGGAACGACTCGATCTGGTAATCAGTTGCCTGCGACAACTGGATGAGTCCCAGAGAAATGTACTTCTGCTCTACTATATGGTGCAGCTCAATACGGTAGAGATCGCGAATATTTTGCAACGAAGCCCTGGTACGATCCGCAATCAACTTGTCGCTGCGCGCCGTGGGCTAAAGGCCGAGTTGCAAAACCATGTGGCAGCGCTCGGGGACGAATCGACGGATTTTGCGGCGGCCATAAAGGTTCCCGTGCTGTCGCGCGCCTTTCAGGCTGACGCTGCCCGGCATGCTCATGTGCTGTCGCGCGAACAGGCAAAAAACCTTACCTTGCGCTCGTTGCCGCAAAACCCCCAGGAGCTCTCTTCCCAGCGCATGGCAAAAGGAAGTTCCCGGGCCGGGACCGCCTCAGCCCGATCACGCTGGTTAAGGGTGGGGGTTTGCACGGGGGCGCTGATGCTGGTGTTTGTCACCGGGGCAAAAGTCATTTTGAGGTCGCCTCGCTCGACCTCTCCGGAAGCAGAGGAAACAGAATCTGTCTTGATGGCGTCGTCTCAGGCGGACCAGGACAGCAAACATACGCAAAGCGCCCAAGATGTCTTGACGGAGCAATCAGCAACGGCGGGTTTTGTTCCGGCTGTTCCGGAGACTCAGGCCCAGAATCGCCCTGCGCAACAGTCCTCTCAGACGCCGGAACCTGTCCAGGCAAGGCCAGTCCCGCCGGTCATTATACTCGCCCATCAGCGCATTGCGTCTCCGATTGATGGGGTGCTTGACCCCCAGCAGATTCTGATGGCCGCAGGCGCGCGGGCAATCGACAGCAAGAACAGATCCGTACCAGTAGAGCTGGTAGGGTATAACGCCCATGTTTTTGACCGGGCGGGCAGTTACGTATTCTCTGTTATCGCGCGTGATGGTCAGGGGGTCAAAGCAAAAAGCGCGGTTATCTTTATCGACGTGCAATGACACGTTGTTGTCCCGGAGTGTCTGATACATAGTCGGGTTACTGGGAGGCGCCCCCGAGAGGGACTCTTTCCCGTGCCGCGAAGTCAGGCGTTAATCACCATACGATGCAGGAGATGAGATCAGAAATGAAAGACTATGCACATCATGGCAGTATCGCAAGACGTTACGTGCAGATTGCTCTGGCGTTATTGCTGGCGCTGCAGCTGGTAATGCCGCCCGGGCAAAATTCTGCCCTGGCAGATCCGTCCGTTGAAACAAGTTCGACCGCGTCTTTTGAAACAAGCCCAACCGCGTCTGCTGAGGCAAGCCCAACGGCGCCTTCGACGGCGCCTGTCGCGCTGGGCGAAGTTCTGTCTGCGCCGCTGTTGCCTCTGAGGGGACCCGCCTCGGGCGGCAGTCCGCTTGACGCGCCTTCCTACGGGCAGATCTCGCTTGTTAAGTTTACCCAGATAGCTAATGGCTGCATGGGGGGCATGGCCGCTGACTCGTCAGGAGCTGTGTGGGCATGGGGCTATAACCTCTACGGTGAGCTGGGCATTGGGGGGAGAGTGTCTCCCGATAACTATTACGGCGGCATGAAGCGTATCCCCTGGTTTATGAATAACGGCATAAAACTTGTAGAGATTGGCGCGTCGTATGAAACGCGTTTTGCGCTGAGTGCTGAGGGTATTGTGTATGCCTGGGGACAGGGTAGCTCCGGGGCTATGGGCAATGGTACGACTACTTCGACCAACGACACCCCGCAGCCAGTCCCCGGACTGCCTGTTATCAAGCATATTTACGTCAGCGATTCTTACCTGGGCCAGGCCAGCTGCATGGCGCTTGATGCGGATGGAGTGCTGTGGGCCTGGGGGCATAACGGTTCAGGCAAACTTGGCTTGGGCTCAACTACCAGCGCCACGACGCCCCAGAAGGTTCCGTTAAACTCAGACTTCAGCGACGGCACGCGCCATATTGTTAAAGCTGCTGTTGGCCGGACCTGCTCTGCTTTAATTGATGACCGGGGCGATATCTGGATGACGGGAAATGACAGTAACGGTCAGCAGGGCGACGGCACGGGTGTGACAGGTAAGACGACCTTTGGCATGCTTGACCGCTCTGTTTCTGGTATGGGACAAGTAATTGATGTCGATGTTTCTTATGGCGCGTTAAATGGCTCTGCTGACCGTATCGTATGCGCAGATGCTGACGGGAAGGCCTGGGAGTGGGGTATCACCTACGGAGACGGCGGCGCTGCAAACACGGTGAGAAATAAGTGGAGCCCGCAGGTGATCGGTATTGATCCCGCTGCCGCCGCTAAGGTTGGTTATCAACCCCTGGCCACAGAGGTAACCGCCTCAGAGATGATCGGTCATTTTGTTGACCAGCATGGCAGGCCCTGGAGTTGGGGATCTGGCTACTATTTTGGTTTTGGCCGCGAAGGTGGCTATACGGTTTCAAATTCTCAGCTGATAAAATCGCAGGCGGCGCAGCAGATGCCTGAGATCATAGGTGACGGGGATACACAAATCAATGACAACAGTCCCAAGTTTCCGGTCTATCAAGGGGGGACCAATACGCCTTCAGTACGCTTTGGCTATGGATTTAACGACCTCCACCCGACTATCTATGATGAAAAGTACATGATGCACGATAGCGATGAAAATGTGCTGGCTACCGACGGCAGTACTATCAAGTGCGCACGGACCACAACCGTTGACGGCGTCGGTGGCCTCACGATCGGGCTTTACTATGAAATCAGCTCTTCAGGCGCGATCATAGCTCCGGGTATTGTCAAAACACCGGCGCTTGATCCTGTGGATGCGCTTTGGATCAGGCTTGCGATGTTGCCGGTCCCTTATGTCACGAAGTTCGACTCGTCATTGTCGGCATATTCTTTCCTGGATAGTGACGGCAATATCTTCAAATGGGGAAACGATGGTTCAGGGGCAATCGCCTGGGGCTGGGACTTCAACTCGAAGTATGACCGGAACGGCAGCCTGGGCAGCGGTCTGTATGATCGTTATACCTATGAAGTCATGTATATGCGTGGCGCCCCAACGATTGATATGGCGGGCCTTTCGCTTACGGCGGCGCCGGTCAAGCTGTATGCAGACCCGCTGATGGGCCAGGTGTCGAATAATCCCTCTACGGTGGATGTCCACATACCGGCGACGGTAGCAAATGAAGCCTTAAGCGCCGATGTTCACAGTGATGTCAGCAGGCTCCAGTATGTAATAGTGCCCTACGATACTTCTGATGAAAATTTCACCCAGGATGTTTCTGCGATGACTGACGATCAGTTCCAGGCGCTTTTCAACGCTGCTGCCACCGACATGAAGGGCGACTTGATTTCTGACCCTGTGCAGTCCGGAAACAGCGCCCAGGACCTGAGCTATAACGTCAACATACCGGTAAACGGACGCGTGATCGTGTGGGCAACAAATTCACGTTACGCTGATGGCCCGGAGGGCACAAAAGACTACGAGACCGTTGATCACGCCGGCGCAGCTACTATTGTCGATAACGTTTATACCCCGGTCAACGTGCAGCATAAAGGCGTGGGTACCAACCTTGTTGGCGCCAAGACGACTCTCTATGAACCAACCAATGACAATATTGCAAAGGTAAACGACGACAGCTCGCAGACGGGAGGGCCCTTACCTAACGCGAGCTACGGCGTGCCGCTTGATGCTCACGGGCAGGTCATCGAAGATCCAACCTATGGCTATGACGAGGTGAGCATCAAGAGCTACGAGGCGGTCGGAAACGTAGGGCTTCCGGCAGGTATTGCGCCGTATTGGCACTTCAGCCAGCCCCAGGAAACAGAAGTAACCAAGGTGCTTGACAGTGCTGGCGATGTTACCGGTGATCTTATTCAGCTTTTTGACTATGAGCCGGATCCGGATTACTTCACCTATGTTTCCGGCACGAAGACCTGGGACGACTCTTCTGACAGCGCGGGCAGGCGGCCAACAAGCATCGAGCTGACGCTTAACCAATATGCACGCGACCCCCTTACCGGGGCAAAAGGTATTTTCATCGGCCCGGTTGAGACCATAACGGTTACGCCTGATGGTGCGGGAAACTGGGCATTTGACTTTGGGCAATATGAGTCGTACGAATATACCTATGAGGTGGTTGAAACCCCGATACCGGGATATCAAGCCCTGGTCGTCTATCCAAACCTTGCGACTGGGCCGGCAACAAACGAAGATTTTTCAGGAGTGAGTATTACCAACACCCTGGCCGATCACACCCTGACTAAGGCGGTATCTGCACCGACTGCTGCTGATGGCAAGTATCATGTGGGAGACACGCTTACCTACAGTATCACTGCTGCCAATAACTCAGATGCAGCTGATATCTGGAGAGCTGTCACTGTTGCTGACAGCCTGCCTGCCGGGCTGGAGTTGGTATCAGTTACCGGAGGAACTAACACCGGCAGTGGCAATACCGTCCAGGTCGCTCTGGGAGATATAGTGGGCGGACAGTCAAAGACTATTACCATTACTGCGAAGATACTTGCTTCAGCTGCAGGAACGACGGTCATAAACACCGCTGTCGCCACCTCAGATAATGATGACCCCATCACGCCTCCGTCTAATGAGACTGATATCGGCGGGGTTCATACAATGACCAAGACGGTATCTGCGCCAACTTCAGCCGATGGCAAGTATTACGCAGGAGACACGCTCACTTACAGCATCACTGCCGAAAACAAATCGGATGTAACCGATATCTGGAAAGGCGTCACTATCACCGATAGTCTGCCTGCCGGACTGGAGCTGGTATCAGTTGCAGGAGGCACCAACACTGGTAGTGGCAACAATGTTCAGGTCGCTCTGGGAGACATTGCGGGCGGACAGTCAAAGACTATTACCATTACCGTAACTGTCACTGAGGCCGCCGCAGGCACTCTCATCAGAAACATTGCCGTTGCTACCTCAGATAACGACGATCCAATACCGTCTCCACCAGAAGATGTCTATGTTACCGGCTTACATGATTTAACCAAGACGGTAGCTGCACCAACCTCAGCTGACGGTAAGTATCATGCCGGCGACAACCTTACTTACAGCATCACCGCTTCCAATAACTCAGACACAACAGATATCTGGAGAGGCGTCACTGTCACAGACAGCTTACCAGCAGGACTGGAACTGGTATCAGTTGCAGGAGGCACTAACACTGGAACAGGTAACAACGTCCAGGTCGCTTTAGGAGACATAGCCGGAGGACAGTCGAAGACTATTACCATCACAGCAAAGATATTAGCCAGCGCCGCAGGAACCACGGTTATAAACACCGCTATCGCTACTTCAGATAACGACGACCCAATCACTCCTCCGTCAAATGAGACTGATATCGGTGGGGTTCATACGATGACCAAGACCGTATCTGCACCCACATCGCCTGACGGCAAGTACCATGCAGGCGACACGCTTACCTACAGTATCACTGCTGAAAACAAGTCAGACGCAACAGATATCTGGAAAGGCGTTACTGTCACCGACAATCTGCCTGCTGGACTGGAATTGCTTGCAGTTACCGGAGGAACTAACACCGGCAGTGGCAATACCGTCCAGGTCGCTCTGGGAGACATAGTCGGAGGACAGTCAAAGACGATTACTATCACGGCAAAGATACTTGCTTCAGCTGTAGGAACGACCGTTATTAACACCGCTGTTGCTACTTCTGATAACGACGACCCAATCACGCCTCCGTCAAATGAGACTGATATCGGCGGGGTTCATACGATGACCAAGACCGTATCTGCACCAACTTCAGCCGACGGCAAGTATTATGCAGGAGACACACTTACTTACAGCATCACTGCCGAAAACAAATCGGATGTAACAGACATCTGGAAAGGCGTCACTATCACCGATAGTCTGCCTGCCGGACTGGAGTTGGTATCAGTTGCAGGAGGCACTAATACTGGCAGCGGCAACAACGTCCAGGTCGCTCTGGGAGATATTGCCGGCGGACAGTCAAAGACTATTACCATTACCGCGACTGTCACTGAGACCGCCGCAGGTACTCTCATCAGAAACATTGCCATTGCTACCTCAGATAACGATGATCCAATACCGTCCCCACCAGAAGATGTCTATGTTACCGGCTTACATGACTTAACTAAGACGGTAGCTGCATCGACTGCTGCTGACGGTAAGTATCATGTCGGAGACAGCCTTACCTATAGCATCACCGCTTCCAATAACTCAGATACAACTGATATCTGGAGAGCTGTCACCGTCACAGACAGCCTGCCTGCCGGGCTGGAGCTGGTGTCAGTTGCAGGAGGCACTAACACTGGCAGCGGTAACAATGTCCAGGTCGCTCTGGGTGACTTGACCGGAGGCCAGTCAAAGACCATTACTATCACCGCGAAGGTCCTGGCCTCAGCCGCAGGAACGACCGTCATAAACACCGCTATCGCTACTTCAGATAACGATGACCCAATCACGCCTCCATCTAATGAGACTGATATCGGCGGGGTTCACACAATGACAAAGACCGTATCTGCACCAACCGCTGCTGATGGCAAGTACCATGCAGGCGACACGCTTACCTATAGCATCACTGCTACCAATAACTCAGATGCAACAGATATCTGGAAAGGCGTGACTGTTACTGACAGCCTTCCTGTTGGATTAGAACTGGTATCGGTCACCGGAGGAATTAATACTGGCGCAGGCAACAACGTCCAGGTTGTTCTGGGAGATATTGCCGGCGGACAGTCAAAGACTATTACCATTACAGTAACTGTCGCTGAGGCCGCCGCAGGTACTCTCATCAGAAACATTGCCGTTGCTACTTCAGATAACGACGACCCAATACCGTCCCCACCAGAAGATGTTTATGTTACCGGCTTGCATGACTTGACTAAGACGGTAGCTGCACCTACCTCAGCTGACGGCAAGCATCATGTCGGAGACATGCTTACCTACAGCATCACCGCTTCCAATAACTCAGACACAACAGATATTTGGAGAAGCGTTACTGTCACAGACAGCTTACCGGCAGGACTGGAGCTGATATCAGTTACTGGAGGCACTAACACCGGAACAGGTAACAACGTCCAGGTCGCTCTGGGAGACATAGTCGGGGGCCAGTCAAAGAGCATCACTATTACCGCGAAGATACTTGCTTCAGCTGCAGGAACGACGGTCATAAACACCGCTATTGCTACTTCAGATAACGATGATCCGATCACGCCTCCGTCAAATGAAACTGATATCGGTGGGGTTCATACGATGTCCAAGACCGTATCTGCGCCCACTGCGCCTGATGGCAAATATCATATAGGAGATACGCTCACTTATAGCATTACTGCCACCAATAACTCAGACACAACAGATGTCTGGAGAGGCGTCACCGTCACAGACAGTCTGCCTGCCGGACTGGAGCTGGTATCAGTTGCAGGAGGCACTAATACCGGCAGCGGCAACAATGTCCAGGTCGCTCTGGGAGACATTGCCGGTGGACAGTCAAAGACCATCACTATCACCGCGAAGGTCCTGGCCTCAGCTGCAGGAACGACGGTCATAAACACCGCTGTCGCCACCTCAGATAATGACGACCCAATCACGCCTCCATCTAATGAGACTGATATCGGCGGGGTTCACACAATGACCAAGACCGTATCTGCGCCTACCTCGCCTGACGGCAAGTACCATGCAGGCCACACGCTTACCTACAGCATCACCGCTTCCAATAACTCAGACGGCACAGATATTTGGAAGGGCGTTACCGTCATCGACAGTCTGCCTGCCGGGCTGGAGTTAGTATCAGTAGCAGGAGGCATTAATACTGGCACAGGCAATAACGTCCAGGTCGCTTTAGGAGACATAGCGGGCGGACAATCAAAGACCATTACTATTACCGTAACTGTTGCTGGCACTGCCGCAGGCACTACCATCAGAAACATTGCGGTTGCCACTTCAGATAACGACGACCCAATACCGTCTCCACCAGAAGATGTCTATGTTACTGGCTTACATGACTTAACTAAGGCCGTATCATCACCAACCTCAGCTGATGGCAAGTATCACACAGGTGATACGCTTACCTACCGTATTACTGCCTCTAATAAATCGGATGCAACCGATATATGGAGAGGCGTCACCGTCACAGACAGCCTGCCTGTCGGGCTGGAGCTGGTGTCAGTTGCAGGAGGCGCCAACACTGGCAGTGGCAACAATGTCCAGGTCGCTCTGGGAGACTTGGCCGGAGGCCAGTCAAAGACCATCACCATCACCGCGAAGGTCCTGGCCTCAGCCGCAGGAACGACCGTCATAAACACCGCTATCGCCACCTCAGATAATGACGACCCGATCACTCCTCCATCTAATGAGACTGATATCGGCGCTTTGACAACGGTGACGATCCGTTATCACCTGATGAGCGTGGATAATCCTCCAATAGCTACGACTACCATCAAAAACGTTGCGCCGGGCGCAACGATTGACCCTGCTCCTTACCTCAGCGCGCATCAAACCTATGGCTATGGTCCCGGGGTGGCGATGCCGATGACAGCCTGGACAGTTGACAGGGATAATCCCGTCTTTGACATCGTATACCCCAATACGCCGCCAACTATCAATGTTGAGCGCGAGGTCCTCTATATCCGCCAACCCGCCCGGCTGAGCCTGGTCGACATCCTGCGGATTGCCGGGGTAAGTATCACTGATGCAGAGGAGATAATACCGCTCTCGGCTTTGCAGGCAACAGGTTATGCAGGCATCAACTGGAGCGTGGCCAACTATGGGGATGGCGCGTATGTGCTGACGCTTAACGTGACTGACACCGGGGGCCTTTCGGCGCCGGTACGTCAGATTGCGATCTTCCTTGAGCCGCAGTCCACTCAGATCACTCCCATTGATCCTGACGATCCGGCATACGCTGACTTGCCGCCGCTGCCATCCGGCATGAAGTGGGGTATTGATGAGGACGGCAATCTCGCTATCTATATCCCGACCGCGCCGCCCGCGGCCCTGCAGCCGCCAGCCAGGTCTTTGCCAAAGACGGGCGACGTGATAGCGATGGCGATCCCCGTGCTCATGTTAGCGTGTGCGCTCTTTCTTATTCTGCTCGCTTACAAGCGCCGACTAGGCAGTCAAGACAGGCGAGCCTGACGCTGGTGATAGCAAGGCACTTCTCCTGCCTTGTTTCACGCTCCCCCCGAAGCCCTGCCAATTCCCCCGTTGGCAGGGTTTCACCTTTGTACATAATGTAGGGCACTTGACGCAGGGCATGGTTTTCCGCCACAATAGAGGTGGTTTTTCATTATGCCCGTTCGGGCGTAGTTTCCCCGTTTTCTTGCATCAGAGCGCTGTTTTTGCTGCGCTGAATGAACCAAGGAGTTAGAGAAAGCATGAAATTTTTTCTTGACACGGCTGATCTTGATGAGATCCGCGAAGCCGCTAGCTGGGGCGTTCTGTCTGGCGTGACGACCAACCCCAGCCTGTATGCGCGCATCGGGGGCAAGCTGGCTGACTTCCCCGCGCACATCCAGCAGATATGCGCGCTGGTCACAGGTCCGATCTCTGCTGAGGCAACTGGCGAGGGTCGCGCAGACCTCATTGCGCAGGGCCGCGACCTGGCAAAGCTCGCTCCCAATGTTGTCGTGAAGGTCCCGACCACCGTCGAGGGCCTGGCCGCAACCAGGGTCCTGGCAGACGAGGGCATCAACGTCAACATGACGCTCTGCTTTTCCGTGCCGCAGGCGCTGCTTGCCGCGCGCGCAGGCGCCCGCTACATCTCGCCCTTCGTGGGCCGCTTTGATGACATCAGCGAGGATGGCATTGCGGCGCTGACCGATGTGGTAGGCGCGCTTGAGAACTACGACTTTGGCCACCCGGTCGAGATAATCGCTGCCTCATTGCGCAGCGCAAACCATGTAACCCAGGCGGCGCTTATTGGCGCCGACATCGCTACGGTCCCCTTTGGCGTACTTAAGAAGCTGGTGGCGCACCCGCTGACCGACAGGGGCCTGAAAGCATTTGAAGCCGACTGGCAGAAAGTGATAGACGCCCAATGAGTCCAAGGAATCAGAACATGCCCAACAACCAGAACCAGAATCAGAACCAGAACAAGAAAAAGCCCGGCCAAAACTATCAGTACAAGCAGCGCAAGCATCGTCCCAATAATGAGCAGATAGTCCCCTCGGTCTCACGCGAGGACCTGGTGGGCCTGAAAGTGGCCGAGCTCCGTGAGCTGGCGGAGGAGCTGGAGCTTGACACCAAGCTGCTTAAGAAGAAGGAGGATCTGGTCGACGCCGTGCTTGAGGCCAAGATCAAGGCCGAGGGCTTCCGCGCGGTTGGCGGCATCCTCGATACCCTGCCCGAAGGCTACGGCTTTTTGCGGGTTGGCGGCTATTCTGCCGGACCAGAAGACGTCTATGTCTCGATGTCAGTCATCCGGCGCAACCGGCTGCGTCGTGGCGATTACCTGGAGGGTCAGGCACGTCCGGCGCGAGAAACTGAGAAGTACGGCGCGCTGCAGCGCCTTGACACGGTCAATGGCGTAGACCCCGAGGAGGCCAAGCAGCGGTCCAAGTTCTCTGATCTGACCCCCGTCTATCCCGACGAGCGCCTGACTATGGAGCGTGGCAAGGACGCGTTCACTGCGCGTACGATCGATCTGGTCGCCCCCATCGGCAAGGGGCAGCGCGGCATGATCGTTTCGCCGCCGAAGGCCGGCAAGACCGAGATCCTTAAAGACATCGCCGCTTCCATCGCGCTCAACAATCCCGAGGTGCACCTCATGTGCCTGCTCGTTGATGAGCGCCCTGAAGAAGTGACCGATATGGAGCGCTCCATCAAAGGGGAAGTCATCAGCTCGACCTTTGACATGCCTTCCGAGAATCACATTGCCGTGACCGAGCTGGTGATCGAGCGCGCCAAGCGCCTGGTCGAAGCTGGTCGTGACGTGGTCATCCTGCTCGACAGCATCACACGCCTGGCGCGCGCCTACAACCTGGGGATGCCCGCCTCCGGGCGCATCCTTTCCGGCGGTGTCGACTCAGCCGCACTCTATCCGCCCAAGAAATTCTTTGGAGCGGCACGCAATATCGAGTTTGGCGGCTCATTGACCATTCTGGCGACGGCGCTGATCGACACAGGTTCGAAAATGGACGAGGTCATCTTCGAGGAGTTCAAAGGGACCGGCAACATGGAGCTGCGCCTGGATCGCGGCCTGGCCGACAAGCGCATCTTCCCGGCCATCGACATCATCACTTCGGGCACGCGCAAAGAAGAGCTCCTTATGGATCCGCAGATCGCGGTATTCGTCTGGGGAGTGCGCCGCATCCTGCATGCTTTGGATGCCGATCGCGCCATCCAGCAGTTGCTCACGGGCTTCAAGCAGACCGACACCAATCAGGACTTCCTGATCAAGATGGCCAAAGCAAGTGCAAAGGCCGGCAACGATCTCGGCTCGATATAAATAAACATTACAGTCAGATTAACGTTGCGTCCAGATTATGTGGAGGGGTTTGCTCTGACGGGAGTAACCTGATACGATGATGATTCCGTGTTTATCCCGCTCCGGTCGGAATCGGAGCCATAAGGAGGAGTAACCATGAAACCAGATCTTCATCCCAAATACGAGGAGACCACTTACGTTTGCTCGTGCGGGAACACCTTTACCAGCCACTCGACGCATGGCGGAACCCTGCGTATCGAGCTGTGCAACAAGTGCCATCCCTTCTATACCGGCCAGCAGAAGTTTGTCGATACCGGCGGACGCGTCCAGCGCTTCACGGATAAGTTTGGCACGGCTGCTACCGCCTCGCTTGAAAAGGAAAAGGCCGCTGCCCAGGCGCGCAAAGCCGCCGCAGAGGCCGCTGAGAACGAGAAGAAGCTGCAGCGTGAAGCCAAAGCTGCCGCAAAGGCTGCCCGCGCCGCAGAGTTCGAGCATGCAAAGCCTGCGGCGGCAGAGTCCGCTGCTGTTGAGGAGGCCCCTGCCGTCGAGGCTGAGGCGACCACCGAAGCCGCCCCTGCTGCTGAAGCCGCTGAGGCTCCCGCAGAGACAGCGCCAGAAGCTGCTGCGGCAGAGGTGTAAAGCGTATGCCTTCTACCGGATATGACACCTTCAGGGATACTCCCGATCCTGAGCCTGTAGACCAGCTGTCAGCACAGGGGGCAGAGGCGGCACAGGCACAGGTACAGCCTGAGACCTCTCAGATGCCCGCCCGCCTGCGACGTGACCGCAGGGAGGGCCGCAAGGGCACCCAGGGCAAGAAGAAGATGTCCCGGCGCAAGAAGATTATTATTATCGCCGCGTCGGTCGTAGCGGTGCTTTTGGTGGCCGCGGGCGCTTACGCCTACTACTTTGTGTACAAAGCCAACAGGAACATGCAGATTACTGACCCTAAACTCAACGACGTACTGCAGCCTGCCGATGAGACTAAGCCCTACTATGTGCTGGTCGTGGGTTCTGATACGCGGGTGGTGGGCCAGAACGCGCGCTCCGATACGATAATGCTCTGCCGCCTGGATCCGCAGAACAAGCGGGTCTCCATCCTCTCGATCCCGCGTGATACGAAAGTGGAGATTCCGGGGCATGGCACGCAGAAGATCAACGCCGCGATGGCGTACGGCGGCCCCAGTGGGGCGGTTACCGCGGTCTCAACTTTTGCGGGAGTCCCCATCAGCCACTATGTCGAACTTGACTTCACGGGCTTTACCGACATTGTTAATTCGCTGGGCGGCGTTACGATAAATGTGCCTGCGCCGGCATCATATCAGGGGGTCAGCATCCGGGCAGGTTCCCAGAAGCTTGACGGCGCGCATGCGCTCGTCTTTGTGCGGGCGCGCAAAAGCTACGCGCTGGGCGACTTTCAGCGTGCCGCTAATCAGCGCACCTTCCTGAAGGCGGTGGCAAAGCAGGTGCTGCAGGCGCCGCCGACTCAGATTCCCGGGCTGCTCCAAAGCGCCTCCAAATGCGTGGGCAGTGACATGAGCTCGACGCAGATGGTGAGTCTGGCGATGGTCTTCAGGGGGATGAACGCTGATACGGATATCTACAGCGGCCAGGTTCCTTCGAAGACCGCCCGGATTGGAAAAGTATCCTACGTGCTGACGGTCCAGGATCAGTGGGCCGACGTGCGCACAAAGTTTACCACGGGGGTCGTGCCGTTTGTGACGAAAGAGAATCAACCGGCTGTTAAGGAGTAGGGGTCGTATGTCCGTCGTTCTCCTGTACCATACGCCCGAGCCCGAGCGCGCCATCGCCGCTGCGGCGCGAGTTCAAGCTATAACCAGCAATCGCAGTGCTACGTGGATTTCAAGGACAAGCCAAGCTTCGCTTTATTCTTCCACCTGAGGCCGGACAAGATTTCTGTAGCAGTAAGATTATTGGTTGATAATTGTGAATCTGATTGTAGCTGTAGATAAAAACTGGGCAATAGGATGCAATAATAAGCTTCTCTATTCTGTGCCTATAGATATGGCGCATTTTAAAAACTTAACAATGGGGAAAGTCGTTGTAATGGGCGGGAGGACCTTTGAGTCATTACCTTCTGGCGCGCTCAAAGGAAGAGAAAAAAATATTGTACTTTCGCGAAACAAAAAACTTGGCGGAGAAGGTGTAGTCGTCTGCGAAACACTCGCGGAGCTCTTTTCTGAACTGGATAAATATGCCAGCGAAAATGTGTTTATTATTGGTGGCGAGATGTTTTACCGCACCATGCTCTTTCATTGTGATGCGGCATACGTTACAAAAATTGATGCGATGACCGAGGAAGCTGATAGTTTTTTCCCCGATCTTGACGGCCTTAAACACTGGGAAAAATCAGAGACATCAAAGGAACAATCTTCGAACGATTATAAGCTCACCTTTAACACTTATACAAATGGCTATCAGCGTGCATTTAATACCTATACGCATAATGGGAAGCGGATCGAGCGCAAGCCATTGTGGCAGCTTCTTTTGGAGCTGGGCGAATTCAAATCAAGAAAAATCAGCCTTGATTTTGTTGGAGAGTTGTCCCAAATAATAATAAGTCCAGAAAAGAGAAAGAGACTCGCCGTACATTACACAAGTGAAGAAAATATCTTAAAGTTGATCAGACCACTTTTTATGGATAAGCTACGAGAAGAGTTTGAAAGTGTAAAAACGGATACAGGGGCTCTCAAGGAGTTTCACGAAAAAATAGGTACTTTAAAGTTTTTAGATCCGGCTTGCGGCTGCGGAAACTTCTTGATGGTTGCCTATAAAGAATTACGTCTTCTTGAGCTCGACGTACTGAAAATGTTAAAAAAGAACGGCGCCATTGGCCAGGATGAAAAAATATACCTCAAGGTAAATCCTGGACAGTTTTATGGTATCGAAATAGACAACGAACTTTGTAATCTGGCGGATATCGCAATGCAGATATTTGATCAACAAGTTAATCAATATATGTATGCCGAGTCCAGGCTTTTTTTGCCGCAAGTTAAAGATGCAAACATTAATAACGGCAACGCCTTGCGGATAGATTGGGAAACCGTAGTACCAAAAAGTGAGCTGAGCTATATCTTGGGGAATCCGCCATTTTCAGGTTACTCAAGTCAGACCCCGGAGCAGAAGGATGATATACGATTTGTGTATCTTGATAAAAAAGGAAAACCGCTGGCAGACGCCGGGAAGATTGATTATGTCGCAGCATGGTACTACAAAGCGGCAGAGTTTTCGCAAGAGACTCAGATAAAAACCGCGTTTGTTTCGACAAGCTCAATAACGCAAGGCGAACAAGCTGCCGCCGTCTTTGAGCCGCTTTTTGATATGTTCGGAATAGAGTTCGATTTTGCCTATCGTTCTTTCAGGTGGACCAGCGAAGCCAAGGATGAAGCGGTGGTGCATTGTGTAATTATCGGTTTCAGTTCAGAACAGAGCGAGAAAAAGATACTCTATGACGGAGAGAAAAAAGGAATAGTTAAAAATATAAATCCGTACCTGATAGATGCGCCGAACGTTTTCGTGAGGCGCAGGAGCAAGCCTTTATGCGACGTGCCGGAAATGGTTTATGGGAGCAAGCCTGTTGACCACGGACACTTGTTGATGGAAAAAGATGAGTATGAAAATATTTTAGCAAGCGAACCAGAGGCGCAGAAATATATTAAAAGGATTTATGGCGCAAATGAGTATATCAATAACATTGATCGTTACTGCTTGTGGCTTGTCGACGCGGAGCCTTCTGAATTAAAGAGCATGCCACTTGTTAACGCGCGCATAGAAGAAGTGAAGCGCTTTAGGCTTGCGAGTCGTAAAAAAGCGACGAAGGCCAGCGCTGAGACTCCCGAGCTGTTTCAAGAGATACGGCAGCCGTCGTCAGCATATATTCTGGTACCACTGACGACCTCCGCACATCGAAGATATATTCCAATTGGATTTTTAGACAAAAATAGCATCGCCAATAATTTGGCTTCTATTATTCCTGGCGGTACTCTTTATCATTTTGGAATCTTGACTTCAGGTGTCCATATGGTATGGATACGTACGGTGGGCGGGCGTCTGAAAAGTGATTATCGCTACTCGGGTTCTGTGGTTTACAATAATTTTCCCTGGCCGGATGTCACAAATGAGCAACGCGCCGGAATTGAAAAGCTTGCGCAAAACATACTCAATGCTAGGTCGAAGTATTCCAGGAATACGCTTGCTGAAATGTATGACGAAAGCTCCAGGGCGTCTTTCCCGGAGTTAATGGATGCGCATGCAGCTCTTGATCATGCAGTGATGTGGTTATATGGTTTTCAAAAAGGAGCAACAGAGGCAAGTGTCGCTGCTGCCTTACTAAAACGATACGAACAGGCTGTTACAAAGCGCGCAGAAGGAGTAGAGACACATGAGTAGAGCCGATGAACTTTTTGTCAGTAATTGTAAACAAGTTCTATCAGAAGGGTTTAGCGATGCAGATCAAAGCGTACGTGCCCATTGGGAAGATGGGACCCCTGCCCACACGCTAAAGAGTTTTTGTATTGTGAACAGGTATGATCTTGCCAGCGAGTTCCCGATTCTTACTCTGAGAAAAATGGCTTTTAGCGCGCTTGTGGATGAATTATTGTGGATATGGAAAGCAAAATCGAACAATGTAAATGACCTCAATTCTCACATATGGGACTCTTGGGCGGATGCCAACGGCTCAATTGGAAAGGCCTATGGATACCAAATGGGGGTGAAACATCAATACGCGGAAGGTTACTTCGACCAGGTCGATCGCGTCCTCTTTGACTTGAAAAACAACCCCCATAGCAGACGAATAATGACCAATATTTACAACCATCATGATCTGCACGAGATGAATCTTTATCCCTGCGCCTATAGCGTTACCTTCAATGTCACGGGTGATCGTTTGAATGCAGTGTTACATCAGCGCTCTCAAGACATGCTGGTTGCGAACAATTGGAACGTATGCCAATATGCGGTTCTGGTTCACCTGCTGGCTCAAGTCAGCGGACTTCTGGCTGGCGAATTGGTCCACGTTATCGCCGATGCGCATATCTATGATAGGCATATCCCCATTGTTAAGGCGATACTGCAGAATCCGCAGCATCCCGCTCCAGCGTTCTGGATTGATGAAACGGTTGATGACTTCTATTCTTTCGGTGTTGATAGCGTTAAGCTTATCGACTATAAGTACAATACCCTGGAAGAAAAAATTCCCGTCGCAATTTGATCAGAAAGACGGCGGCGAAAAAACGGACGGGTTAACGGGGAGAGATCATGGCGGAAGATATGACGGAGGAAGAATTCGTATCCTGTGTTGCGGATGCGCTCTACGAGGGCAATTGTGACTATTATCGATCTTTACAAGTTGGGTGATAGTAAAGCCGATTTAAAACTATCACAGCAGAGAGCCGCGCACTCCACTTGCGGCTACGGGTTCAATAGCGAATGTGACAGATGCGGTCACTATTGCCCACTAAAGGTTAGTGAAATTGATGGCTCAGGCGGGCAACTCGCAGCATCAGGCTGATTTCTGCCGGAAGCAAGGCGCATTGTTTCATGGCAAGTGACGGTATCCTTAGGATGTTAGATGGTTTATCATTTAATTGCGCGCTACGTAGTTCCGGGTACGTGGCTCTGAATCTGAGAGCTTATCAGCGCAATTCTTGCGGAGAACCCTATCTCCGTATTAAGTAGGATTAAGAGGCCAAGAAGGATTTGATAGTGAGTAAAAAAACTTCCACCGAGCCGCCGTGCGGCTACACCCATATTGGTGGTCAGGCTCTGATCGAGGGCGTGATGATGCGTGGCAAGAACAACTGGGCGCTCTGCGTGCGCGACGCGCGCGGCGTGCTGCATACCGAGGACTATCCGCTTGCGTCTGCCGAGGCGACGCCTGCCTGGCAGAAGTGGCCGCTGGTGCGCGGAGTGGTCTCTTTGGTAAGCAGCCTGATGCTGGGCATTCGCGCGCTGACGATATCGGCAAACCTCGCCAGCATCGGTGTTGACGACGAAGAAGGGGAGTCTGACGCGCATCAATGTGTAGATCACGACGCCTCCAGTGCGCCGCCTGTTGAACCTGAGCAAGACCCTACAGGTGCCGTTTCGGAGGCTACTGGATTGCCGCGTCGCGACGATGTCGCTCCTCGCAATGACGAAGAGGAGGAGGAGCGGGCGCAGGCTTTGAAGGACTCTGAGGGGCAGCTTTCTCAGGGGGCGATGATCATCGCTGTTTTAGTTGCGCTGGCTATGGCCGTGCTGCTGTTTATTGTGGCGCCGGCGGCGATCACGAACTTTGTGGTGGGCCCGGCCGATCGTCATGTGCTGCTGTGGAACCTGGTCGATGGCCTGCTGAGGGTGCTGGCGTTTTTTGCCTATGTGCTCATCATCGGGCGTACGCCGGATATTCATCGGGTGTTTTCCTATCATGGCGCTGAACATAAGACGATCCACTGTCTTGAGCACGGCGAGGAGCTGACGCCGGCCAACGCGCGTAAGTATTCGACCCAGCATATCCGCTGCGGGACGGCGTTTTTGCTGATGGTCATGGTCATCGCGATTTTGATTTATACGCTGGTGCCCATCAAGTTTATTGCGACCCAGTTGGGCGTGACGAACCGCTGGCTTCTGCTTTTGCTGGTTGTTGGGATTCGTCTGCTGTTCCTGCCGCTTATCGCGGGCATCAGTTACGAGATCACGGTCAAATGGGCGGGGCGCCATGAGGGCAATCCGCTGGTGCGCGTTATTATGTGGCCCGGCTTGCAGATGCAACGTCTGACAACGGCTGAGCCAACCGATGACATGCTGGAGGCCGCCATCGCGGCGACTAAGGCTGTCCAGGCAGCCGAGGCTGAGGCGGCAGCGGCGGAGGCCGAGGCTGCCGAGGCCGCAGCCCCAACTGCAGACGCGGTGGCAGCGACGCCCGAAGCCGCGCCCGTCGGCGCGTAAGGAGGCCTGACTATGGCAACGCTTGCCGATCGCCTGAAGGCGATCATCACCAGTTCTGAGGAGCTGGGCGTTCGCATGACTGATCCGGCGGTCATCGCCGACCAGAAAGAATACACGCGCCTGGCAAAGGAGCATCGCTCCCAGGAGCCGCTGATAGCGGCGGCACGCGCCTACCTCAAAGCCCTTGACGCGGCTGCTGAGGCCCGCGAGCTGGTGCGCACGGAAACCGACTCTGATATGAAGGAGCTTGCCGCAGAAGAGCAGCGGGGCGCCGAGGAGGACGCCGCTCGCCTGGAAGAAGAGATCAAGGTGATGCTCATCCCGGGCGACCCCAACGACGACAAAGACATCATCGTCGAGATCAAGGGCGCAGCCGGCGGCGACGAGGCCAATATCTTCGCGGGCGACCTCTATCGCATGTACCAGAAGTTCGCAGAGTCCCAGCGCTGGAAGCTCATTGAGATCGATGGCGCGCCCTCTGAGGCGGGTGGCTTTAAGGACGTGTCGTTTCGCGTCAGGGGCGACCGCGTCTATTCCGTCATGAAATTCGAGAGCGGCGTGCATCGCGTTCAGCGGGTGCCTAAGACTGAGTCGCAGGGGCGCATCCACACCTCGACGGCGACCGTGGCGGTGCTGCCGGAAGCTGACGAGATCGAGATCGAGATCCGCGATGAGGATATCCGCATCGACGTCTATCGCAGTAGTGGTCCCGGCGGGCAGAGCGTCAATACTACGGACTCCGCGGTGCGCATCACCCACCTGCCGACCGGGCTGGTCGTCCAGTCTCAGAACCAGAAGTCGCAGATCCAGAATCGCGAGGAAGCCATGAGGGTGCTGCGCGCCCGCCTCTATGAGGCCGAGCTGGAGCGTCAGCAGCGCGAGCTGGGCGATGCGCGTCGGGGCCAGATCGGCCACGGGGATCGCAGCGAGAAGATCCGTACCTACAACGGCCCGCAGGACCGCGTGACTGACCACCGCATCGGCTGGAGCGGCTCGTATCAGACGATCCTGTTAGGTGGCGACTTGCAGGCGCTCTGCGAGGCGCTTATTGCGGCTGATCGCGCTGAGCGTCTGGCGGCCGCCGCCGGCGGCGAGTAGGGTCGCGCGAGCCTGGGCCGCATCAGTATGGCAGACCCCACACCAGAAGCAGGAGCCAGCGCAGGCACAGGAGCTGTCGCAGGGCCGGGCGCAGGAGCCGGAGCGAGTGCGGGCGCAGGCGCACAGGAGACCTGGACGGTCATGGCCGCACTCGACTGGACGCGCGGCTACCTTCAGCGCTCCGGCGACGATCACGCGCGCCGCAGCGCCGAGTGGTTGCTGGAAGCCGCGACCGGCCTGGCACGCCTGGAACTCTACACCAACTTCGATCGCCCCCTCTCGCTTGACGAGCGCGCACAGCTGCGCGAGGGCGTTGCCCGTCGCGCCAAGGGCGAGCCCCTCCAATACATCACCAACACGGCCTACTTCCGCCACTTAACCCTGACCGTGACGCCCGCCGTCCTGATCCCGCGCCCCGAAACCGAAGTCCTCGTAGACCTGGCCCTGGCAGAGTTGGCAGAGCGAGAGTGTGTCAAGGGGACGTATAACTTGACACATGAAATGTGTCAAGTTATACGTCCCCTTGACACACCGGAGGCCGACCCGATGCCTCGCGCTTGCCCGGGCGCCAAGGTCCTCGACCTTGGCACGGGCTCCGGCTGCATCGCGCTCTCGCTGATCGACGAGGCGGACATCTCGGTTACTGCCACCGACCTCTCGGCTGCCGCGCTTGAGGTCGCGCGCGAAAACGCCGCCGCGCTCGGCTACACAGATCGCCTCGACCTGCGCTGTGGCGACCTCTTCGAAGCGCTTGCCCCCGATGAGCGCTTCGACCTGATTCTCAGCAATCCTCCCTACATTCCGCAGGCGCAGCGCGCGACGCTCCCGCGCGAGGTCGCGGACTTCGAACCGGCCGTCGCGCTCTTCAGCGGGGACGACGGACTGGAGGCTTTCAGGCGCATCATCGACCGCGCTGCGCGCCATTTGACCAAAAATGGTGTCATTATCATGGAACTTCATACAGATATCGCTATGCGCGCGGCGCAAGAAGCGGTAAAGTTAAAAAGGTACGAGACCGTTGACGTACTTCCGGACCTGACGGGACGCGAGCGTTTTGTTCGGTTGAGCGGGAAGGCGTCCGATTAGGGAGGTTCCCAACATGGGCCAGGTGTTTCACGTAGACCAGAAAAACCCCTCAGATGAGATCGTTAACCATGCCGCTTCCGTATTGCGCGAAGGCGGCATTGTTTTACTTCCGACCGATACGGTCTACGGGTTGTGTTCGGTCGTATCGGATCGCGTCGCCACCGGCGCACAGGAGCTTTTTGATATTAAAAAGCGTGAGCCGGGGATCTCTATTCCGGTGCTGGTCAGTAAGCCGACTGACCTCTATGTTGCCGGGCGCGAGATCCCGGAATACGCAAAGAAGTTGGCCGACACGTTCTGGCCGGGGCCACTCACGATTGTGGTCAAGGCATCGGACCGGGTCAAGCCGGAGTTTCGCCGCAAGGAAGACGACAGCATCGCGCTGCGTTGCGCGGACAGCGAACTGGTGCATAAGCTGATCCTGGCCGCCGGCAAGCCGCTCTTTGCGACCAGCGCCAACACGCACCAGATGCCCGCGCCTGCGCGCTTTGAAGATGTCGAGCAGCGCATCATCGACGCGGCGGACTGCGTCTTAAATGGCGGCGATACCACAGAAGGCGTCAGCTCGACGATCGTGGTCTGCACCGGCGAGGAGCCGTATCTGACGCGTGAGGGGACCATTACTGAGGCCCAGATCAAAGAGGCGCTCGCTTCATGAGAATAGCGCTGGGCGCCGATCACGGCGGGGTGGAGCAAAAAGAAGCGCTGATCACCTATCTGGAGGGGCGCGGCGATGAGGTCTTTGACTTTGGCGCTACGCGCGCAGACGGGTCAGTGGACTATCCCGACTATGCGCTGGCAGTTGCGCGCGCCGTGGCCGCAGATGAGGCCGACCTGGGGATACTGATCTGCGGGACCGGTATCGGCATGGCCATTGCGGCGGGCAAAGTCAAGGGCATCCGCGCCGCGACCGTGACCGACACGGGCGCAGCCAGCCTGGCGCGCCAGCACAACAACGCGAACGTTCTCGCGCTCTCGGGGCGCTTTACGCCGCTTGCCACTAATATCGAGATCGTCGAGGCCTACCTGTCCGCGGAATTCGAGGGCGGCCGTCATCAGCGCCGCCTCGACAAGATCGCGGACGCAGAATCGTAAGTAAGTACGACCAATGAGAGACAGGACGGATATCTGATGAGTACCTTACCGCACCTCGCAACAACGGACCCGGATCTGACCGATCTGCTGGGCGCTGAGCTGGCGCGCCAGCGCAAGACCATAGAACTGATTGCCTCGGAGAACTTTGTGTCGATGGCGGTGCTTGAAGCGATGGGTACCGTGCCCACCAACAAGTATGCCGAGGGCCTGCCGGGCAAACGCTATTATGGCGGATGCGAGGCGGTCGATGAGATAGAGAACCTGGCGCGCGACCGCGCCTGCGAACTCTTTGGCGCCGATCACGCCAACGTGCAGCCCCACAGCGGCGCGCAGGCAAACTTCGCAGTCTACTTTGCGCTGCTTTCACCCGGCGACAAGGTCATGGGCATGAGCCTGGCAGAAGGCGGGCACCTGACGCATGGCTCTCCGGTCAACTTCAGCGGCAAGTGGTTTGACATCATCAGCTACGGGCTTGATCCGGAGACCGAGACCATCGATTACGACGCGGTCGAGCGCCTGGCGCGCCAGGAGCGCCCCAAGATGATCATCGCGGGGGCCTCGGCCTATCCGCGTACGATCGACTTTGAGCGTTTTGCCGCTATCGCGAAGTCAGTGGACGCCTACCTCATGGTGGACATGGCCCATATCGCCGGTCTGGTGGCCACGGGCGCGCATCCTTCGCCCGTGCCCTGGGCTGACGTGGTGACCTCGACGACCCATAAGACCCTGCGCGGTCCGCGCGCGGGCCTGATACTGTGCAAAGAAGAGCTGGCGGCCCGCATCGACAAGGCGGTCTTTCCCGGGATCCAGGGCGGCCCGCTTGAGCATATCATCGCGGCGAAGGCGGCGGCTTTTGGCGAGGCGCTGCGCCCGGAGTTCAAGGACTACATCGACCAGGTCGTTATCAATGCGCGCGTCATGGGAGAGGCGATGGCCGAAGGCGGCCTGCGCCTGATCTCTGGTGGCACGGATAACCATCTGATGCTCGTGGACCTGCGTCCGGCCGGCATCACGGGCAAGGACGCCCAGAACCTGCTGGAGGACCTCGGCATCACCACGAACAAGAACGCCATCCCCAACGATCCGGAAAGCCCCTTTGTCACCAGCGGCATCCGCGTAGGCTCGCCCGCGATCACGACCCGGGGCTTTGGCGCCGATGAGGCCCGCCTGGTCGGCAGCCTGCTTGCCCGGGCGCTCTTCAACCGCGACGACCCTGAGACGCTGGGACAGATCCGCGCCCAGGTCACCGAGCTACTGGCCCGCTTCCCGCTGTACCCGGAACTAGACTACTAGTCATGGAATTCGAGCGTCCCGTTCGGTCGTTGTGGCGTCGGCTGACAAGGAAACGTCATGAGTAGTGCAGGGAATGGGCCTAAGCCAAGACCTGAGCAACGCAGTGACGCCCGCGCCGTCACGGCGGCGTCACAACGACCGACGTGGGACGAGTACTTCATGGAGATCGTCGCGCAGGTCGCCACACGTTCTACCTGTCTGCGGCGCCAGATTGGCGCGCTGATCGTGCGTGACAAGCGGATCCTTGCGACCGGCTACAACGGCGTGCCCTCCGGCGTGCGCCACTGTAGCGAAGTTGGCTGCCTGCGCGACCAGCTGGGCATCCCCTCGGGCGAGCGCCATGAGCTCTGTCGTGGTCTGCATGCCGAGCAAAACGCCACCATCCAGGCGGCGCGCGCGGGTACGTCCATTGAAGGCTCCACAGTCTATTGCACGCATCAGCCCTGCATTCTCTGCGCAAAGATTCTCATCAACGCCGGCATCACCGAGATCGTGTTTGCGGGCGACTATCCTGACGAGATGGCGCGTGACATGCTCCAGGAGGCGGGCGTGCGGCTGCGGCACTGGCAACCCGCGCCTGCACCCGTGTCCGCGTCGGCGTCGGCGTCTGCGCTCGCGCAAGAGCCAGGGCCCGCGCCAGAGCCCGCGCCAGCAGAGGAGCAGTCGTGAGCATTCTCCACATTTTTGCCCTGATCGCGGGCGCGGCGCTTGTCAGTTTCATCCTGACCCCGCTGGCGCGTAACCTCGCGCTCAAAAAAGGCTGGGTTGCCGAGCCGAGTGAGCGCAAGATTCACACAAAGCCAACGCCGGAGCTGGGCGGCACGGCGATCTATATCGCCATCCTGGCGCTGGTGGCGATCCAGTTGGCCGGCGAGCACTTTTTTGGCTGGAAGGGCTTCTTCAGCGACGCAACGACCCATCCGCTGGCGCTGATAGGAGTCCTGGGCGGCGCGACGGTAATCTATGGGACCGGACTTGTCGACGACCTGATCGATCTTTCACCGGGCGTTAAGCTCATCGGACAGATTCTGGCGGCTACCGTGGTTGCCGCCTGTGGCGTGCGCATCAGCTTCGTCATGTTACCCGGGGGGACCCACGTGCGTGACCTGGGCATCCTCGCAATCCCGCTGACGATATTTTTCCTGGTAGCGTTTGCCAACATCATCAACCTGATTGACGGCCTGGACGGTCTGGCCGCTGGCATCTGCGCCATTGCGGCGATCACCATGCTGCTTCTGGCGCGCGGCGCCAGCCAGATCACGGCGGTGATATTTGCCGCGCTGGTCATCGGCTCATGCCTGGGCTTTCTGCGTTACAACTTCCACCCCGCAAGCATCTTCATGGGGGACGAAGGCGCGCTCCTGCTCGGCTTTTTGCTGGGCATTATCTCGATGATGGGAGTCATGAAAACAACCGCGGCCATCGCGCTGGCGGTGCCGCTGCTTATTGTGGCGGTTCCCATCTTTGATACGGCATCGGCCATTGTCCGCCGTCTGCGTCATGGAGAGGCGATAGAGCACGCCGATCGCGAACACATCCATCACCGATTGTTAGGCCGCGGCTTCTCGCAACGCAAGACCGTGACCATCATCTACCTCTGGTCGATACTTCTGGGCGTGGGCGCCTACACCGTCAGCCACACCCCCTCAGTCATCCAGATCGGAACGCTGGTAGCGCTCCTCATCATCACCGCCCTGATAATATGGCTGCTGGGTCTCTACGACTCCGCCCGCCACCACCGCAAATAATCACCTGGCGCCCGCTGGCGGCGTTCCCGCGAAACTCACGGCCAATGAGGCCGCTTCGTTTCACGGCGCCTTGCCAGCAAACGTCAGGTAATCATTTGCTGCAAATAGCTACCTGGCGCCCGCTGGCGGCGCCCTGGCGCTGCCTTTCCGGTGGATACTTCGTCCAATTACCCGTTTTCTTGTGTTTCGGTATTGCGAGAGTAATGCGACAACGCTATTATCGTTATGAGCGTGCTGAGGGCGCGTCTGTTCGTGTATTTCTATTGGAGTGGCCTGAAAGCGGCTTCTGAAGTGAGGACTAATCATTCTGAACCGGTTGTATATAGCTGTATTACCTGGGCTCATTGTTGGGCTGGTGATGATGGCTCTGATTGTGTTTCTTCCTAAATTGAAGAAAACCGAAGACCCTCTCAAGCGACTGCCCTTTGCCATAGCGGGCATTTTTTTGTCGCTTATTGTTGGCGCAGGCGCGCTCTTTATCTATCGCAGCCTTGTGCCCCATTATTTTGTGTGGTTTGGTGTGACGACTATCGCAACCTTTCTTATTGCGGTTATTGTCAGGACCGTTCCTCAAATCTTGCAAGTGAAACATCGAGTTCAGTAAAGGAGGGTTGAATGTTAGCAGGTGCAGCATACTCACCCGTCGAATTATTGGGTGAAAAAGTCCAGGAGCTTCTTGGTTCGCTCGATCCGCAATCGCTTGCGAATACCAGCGGAAACCTGGATCACGTGAACAAACTGGGTCTTACTCAGGTCGCGCTTTCACAGTATCTCGTGTTTTTTCTGCTTGCGATTGTGGTGATATTTATTGTCGTGTTCGCAGCAAAGAAACGAGCGGCGATCGTGCCAAAAGGTCGGTTCATTAATTTGATCGAGCTTCTCGTGGATTTTATTCGCGGTGGCGTCGCCCCGATCATCCACAAAGATTCTCAGAAGTACGTACCGTTTCTGTTGAGCGTCGGTTTGTTCGTTCTCATCAATAATCTGATCGGTCTTATTCCTGGTTTTAAGCCGGGTACGGGGACTATCAGCGGGACGTTTGCGCTCGGCATCTTTGTGTTCTTGTATGCGACGGGAGTCGGCATCAAGGTCAAAGGTGGCTGGGGCTTTATCAAGGGGATTGTTCCTCATGGGCTCCCCAAACCGATCGTTCCTATTGTCTTTATCATCGAGCTGTTCTCTACGCTGTTGCGTCCGATTACGCACGCGTTGCGACTTTTCGCAAATATGTACGCCGGGCACATTGTATTGGGGATATTCTCGATCCTGACCGAACTGTTCTTTATGTCTTTGTTTCATGGAAAGGCGCTCACTGCAGTCGCTTCGCCAGCTTGGCTGATACTTCTGATCGCCATGTATATGCTGGAGTTCGTGGTAGCTTTTGTGCAAGCATATGTGTTCGTGCTGCTGTCGGCAGTCTATATTGATTCGTCAGTTAGCTCACACTAAGAAAGCAGGGCCGGACTATCCGGCATGACCAGTACCGCTTGTGTTGCGGTACAAAAGAAAGGAAAGAAACTCATGGGAGGCCAATTAATATTTTATGGTATCGTCGTTTTGGGCGCAGCTTTGGGCATCAGCTTCGTGGGCGCAAAGACCACCGAGGCCATGGCTCGCCAGCCTGAGGTATCCAGCACCGTACAGACAATCTTCATTCTGGCAGCAGCCTTTATTGAGGCGCTGGCTCTTCTGGGATTCGTTCTTGGTCTGATCGCAAAGTAACAACACTACGTGAGAAGACGAGGAGATTTTCCCGATGAAGAAGAAAGTAGTAACCGCCGCGGCGCTCCTGTTTTGCCTGATGCTTCCTTCGTTTGCGTTTGCAGCGAGCGAAGCGGCAAGCGGGTCGTCGTCCATCATGCATTCCCCGATCGTCCCTGAGCTGGGCGAGTTCATTCCAATGCTGGTCGCCTTTTTGGTGGTCGTCGTTGTGTTGGGCAAGTTTGGCTGGCCGATGATCATTAAAATGCTTGATCAGCGCGCAGAAACAATCGAGAATTCGCTGAAGACCGCCGAGGAGACCAAGCAAGAGAGCATGAATATCCTTGACGAGTATAAAAACAAGCTTGCCCAGGCCCACAAGGAGGCTGCCGGGATCATTGAAGCGGCGCGCAAGCAGGGCGAAGAATCCCGTGCAGAAATCATTGCGCGCGCCAACAGCGAGGCAGACGCCATTATCGAGCATGCGCACAGCGCCGTTGAGGCAGAGCGCAAGTCTGTTGAAGGCGAGATGCGTACGCAGACCGCCGATATCGCCATAGCGATCGCCGCAAAGATCATCAGCGCGAACCTCTCGGAGCACAAAAACACTGAATTGATCGATCAATACTTCGCAGAAATGGGTAGCTTCAATGACAACTAATACTGACGCAAGACACAGTGTTGCTGAAGTAGTCACCGCTACGGCTCTTTCGCCAGACGCGAAGGCGCAGCTGATCGAAAAGCTGGGTCAGCGGGTCGGCGGCACAGTCGTGCTTAACGAGGTCGTTGATCCGTCGGTTCTGGGTGGCATCAGGATCACTCTGGCTGGCCAGGAGTTCGACGGCACGCTGGTCACTCAGCTCAAGAATCAGTGGGCTCCTGCCACAGGCAACCTGCGCGATGAGCAGGGTCGCCTGATCGCGACCGTCTCTGTGGTCCAGCCACTGGACGAGGCCCGCGTAGCAGAGCTCGCGGATAAGCTGAGCGCCAAGCTGGGCGAAGCTGTTGTCATCGACCAGAAGGTTGACCCGCAGCTTATCGGCGGCGTAAAGATCAGCGTTAATGGCAAACTGTTTGACGGTTCAGTCAAAGCGCAGCTCTCGCGGCTGCGGACTATTTTAGTAACTGGTACTTCAGGAGGTGAGGCATAATGTCTGGGCTTTCAGACTTGAAGTTCGATGAGTCGTTCTTAAGAGAGATCGATGCCTTTACGCCTGACCTCGGTGTCCGTGAAGTGGGCACAGTTATTCAGGTC